>JAJDCO010000136.1 GCA_029260795.1 Planctomycetota bacterium
GCCCTCGACCGTGAACAAGAGTGTGGTTCGGCGCCACGGATCAGCGGTCCTGCTCTGGTCGTATTCCGACCCCTCGAGGATGAACCCGAAGCTGCCGTCTTTCTCAGTGGTGTGACGTAGCCGCCGACCGGCCTCCGGGTCGGAGAAGAAGCGGCTCACGGCATGGACGCGCACCCCTGCGAGCGGCTCGCCCAGTCGATCGATCACGCGGCCGACCAATTCGAAGCGCGGCGGCGGAGGGCCTTGGGCTGGCCGCGCTGAAATGCCGTCCTGTGCCCCCGACACCATGGCAGTGCAGATGGACAGTGCCACGACGAAGAGGCTAGTACGGTGCCGCGCAACTTCGCTGAGGATTCGGGAGCATTCACGACCCACGCAGCGAGATTCCCGGCCGGCCAGCGAGGCTCCGGAGTCCTTGGGAAAGTAGCGCGGCACCGTACTGGCCCTCATGCCGGCACCAAGGCCACGCACGCCCCGACCGGATCCTGGACAACTGCGGACGCGTACTCCCCATCGGCCCCCCGTGTCGTCTTCAGGATCTCGCCCCCTTCCTCTCGTGCGCGACGAAGACTCTCGGCGAGGTCGCCAACGGGAAGGTGGATCATCCAGATTGGCGGCAGGCCCAGGTTCACGCCGCGCGCATGACAGACTCCTGCCGCCGGGTGTCCATCATCTCCCAACATGTCGTAGTCGGCGTAGCGCACGCCCGCGTCCTCCATTTCGACGTCCTGCACCGACCAGCCAACGACCTGGCGATAGAAGTCGCGGGTGGCCGAGGCGTCGGAGACCGTCAGGTCGAGCCAAGAGATGCAACCCACACGCGCGGCGGCGTCGCTCGATGCGTCGCCCTCCCTTGGGGGGAGCGCCTCCTCAGAAACGACGGGGATGATGCCGAACGCCGCGCCATTCGGATCGAGCAGCACCGCCCACTGGCTCTTTCCACTGTCGTCCTTGCCATGCATGAGCTCACTCCCGCCCAGCTCGGGCGCACGCTCCACACTGGCTGCGACATCGGCGACCTGAATGTGCGGCATCCACTGGAGAGGAAGGTCAGCGTACTCCGGGCTGCGCGCGCCCAAGCCGATGATCGGCATGCCTCGATTGTTCATCAGATCGGCGCGCCAAAGCGGATTCTCGCCGGTGCTGAGTACACGAGAGTAGAAGCGGACTTCACGCTCGTGTTCGGGAACGGCAATGTCGGCGCTGAGGATTCCGCCGACGCGTGGGACCAGAGGGTCACTCATGGAATGCGTCCTAACTGACATCACGTTGGATGGCGCACTTGCTTCAATGGTCTCGCGATGACTGCGACCCGGAGGCAGCCCGATCTAGGCATCGCCGAGTCTAGCGATAACATCGATCTTACCCACGATGTTGGCGTTGAGTTCCTCCAAGTGCTCCGCAGGAACCCACCACTCGGTGTGATGCGATGCACCGACGGTGTGGATCTCGTACCGATCCATGAACGGACGCTTGACCTCGAAGCGGGTGACGAAGGCGGAGCCAGACTCCTCGACGTTCCACCGGGATGCGATCTCGGTCGCGTATTGCTCGTTGGTCACCGGGTAGAAGATCGGCTGCTCCGGGAGTCGAGGGGGCCAGCGACGGAACCCAGACTCTTCGACCAGCTTCAACTCCTCGGGCCCAGTCGGGCGGTAGAGGGTCACGGTCTCCAAACGATTCACCTCACGTCAGGGCTGAGCTGCGGCGCCCTAGCCGGAGGCTCGAGCCCCTTGTTCGGCAATAGCTCTGAACCACATGATCCGACCAAAGGGGAGTTGGTCTCGAGCAGACGGAACCAGCATAGCGCGGATGCGGTCTGGTTCCAGGGCTCTGACGAAGCCTTTTAGGCTTTCTCGGGCCGAGGATGTTGAGTGGAGCGCGGACGGTCCAAGGGTCACGCAGGTTTTCACGCCCCTTCTTTCGACGCGGTCGTCGCAGCCTTCCGATGCTTTGAAGGTCGACTCAAGACTTCATCGCCAGAGGATCGATCGAGGTCGTGGACCTTTTTGGCCATTGGGAGAGAATCGATGATGAACCGTGGAATGCGGGTGGGGCTGGCGATCGTGTGGGCGAGCCTCGCCTCGATCCTGATGCCGACGTCAGCAAGCGGCCAAGGCAATGCGAATCGGGCGCTGGCGTCCGTCTTTCGAGGTGCCTCGCTCGAGCGCGTCGACAATCGACGGATCCGGGTCTTCCCGGGCACCATCGGATTCCCCGATGGCTCGGTGCGGGCCATCTCGGCGCCGCTGACGGCGGACCTCGCCTTCGACCTGGACACGGGTCCGGCGCCGCCGGTCAACGATCAGCACTATGCGGTCTTCGCGACGGCCGATCATGCCGGGACGGACTTCCAAGTGCGGTTCTCGAAGGCACGGGCCGAGTCGACCGGAGGTCTCGTCGCGGGCTTCGGGATCACGATCCCGATCGTCGATACGACCGGCTTTGCGCCGGGCCAGCTCGTCTCGGTCGAGGCGAGCCCGACGAGCATGGAGTTTGCCCGTGTGCTGACGGTGGGGCCGGGGCAGATCACCGTCGAAGAGCTCAAGGGCAGCTACCCGAGCGCGACCGTGCGCGTCCGGGCTGGGCACATGCCCCAAGGAGTGACGAGCTATCGGCTGATCGGCTGGGTGTACTTCTTCCGCGGCGCGCTGCTGCGCTTCCGGCAGGTCGATCAAACGGTCTTCTACGAGGAGCCCACGTCGTTCGTCGAGGTGGCCAACGGCAACCCGACCGACTACACGCCGGTCTCGCTCTTCCTGCCACCGATCCGAGCCTGCACGGTGATCCTGGGCGGGCGCATCAAGATTCGGCCCATGATCTTCGGCGAGGCGCACGTGCTGTTCAGCTCGAACGGGCTGGGCATCTGCCGCGACGTGGTCTTCGGCGGCAGCGCCGCCGGGCAGACGCTCCCGTTCCAGACCGAAGCGCCGGCTGTCGGCGGCATGCTGTATTACCGAGTGACCGTCCCCGAGCACCAAGTCAATGTACTGCTCAGCGGCTACCGCTGCGACCCGTCGAACGAATGGAATTGGTGAGGCGGAGGGGGCACGAGGCGAGGGACCACCCGCCTCCGAATGCGACCTGTTTCCGGCATCACCGAAACCGGTCTCCCTGGGAGCACCGAAACCGATCTCCCTGGGAGCGCGTGCGGCCCGCCCGCTCTTTTCCGAGCGTCAGCTCCGCTTCGCCGCGACGGCCATTGTGAATTCCGAGGGACGTCGTCGGCTTCGCTGCGCGAACGCACACCGGTCCCTTTCGTGGGCGTCTTCCCTGGGAGCGCGGGCGGCCCGCCAGGCGGCCCGCCCGCCTCAGCGTCATCAGGCCACCGAAGTCCGGGCCAGCATCTATTCCCTGGCATCGAGATCGAGCACGATGGGGAAGAACTCACCGGCGACCGGCTGTCCGGCCGGAATGATCGGCACGCCTTTCAGGAGAGGCTCCGAGTCGTCGGCGACCTTCACGCCATCCGCGATGAAATTGAGCACCACGCCCCTCCGCGGCCGGTCCGAAGTGTTGGCGCGCGAGCCGTGGACGAGGTGGCTGTGGTGGATCGAGGCCTGCCCGGCCTTCAGAATCACCGGCTCGGGTCGGAAGGACGTGCGTTGGGACTGGGACAATGAGTCGAGAAGCGCATTCATGTCGCCGCCGAACTCCTGCTGGGGAAGCAGGCCCCACCCATGGCTCCCGGGCACGTACTCCAAGCCACCGTTGTCAGGTCCCATCTCATCCACCGAGATGAACATCGTGATGTGCGCGGCCGGAGCCGTTCTCGTCCAGTAGGCATAGTCCTGGTGCCAAGGCACGGCACCCGGATGCCGAACCGGCTTCCAGAACACCTGGTCGTGCCAGAAGCGCAGCCGGGGCGTCTTCAAGAGCTGGGCACACGGGTGCGTGATCGCGGGATGATAGATCAGATCGTGAAACATCTCGTCGACCCGCCACGCCCCCAAGAAGTGCAGCACGACCTCGCCGGGCCGCTCGAGCCAGGCCGCTTCGATCTCGTAGAGGAGGTCTTGGTGACACTCGAGCTCGGATCCGAGGCGCTCCAAGCGCTGGGTGAGCTCGTGCACGTCGTCGGTCGACAGGACGTCGAGCCCGACGAGGAACCCGTCGCGTTCGAATTGCTGAAGCTGCTCGTCGCACAGCGAGCTCAGCCGTTGTGAAGGCCAACGTGCACTAATCGGCCCTGCATGACTCTCGAAGCCCGTCATGCCGCTCATCGCCCCGACTCTCCCGACAAGATCCAGCCGGCCCAGTCTTGCACGCCGTAGCGAGGTTTGTCGTTCTCCCGCGCCTTGCGGATCTTCTGCTTGGCGATCCACAGGGCATCGGCCTTGGAGCGCTTCTCGATCCAGAGCTGCCGATAGAACTCGCTCATCAGCTCCCGAGTCACCTCGTCGGGCACAGGCCAGACCGATGTGATCGCTGTTCGGGCACCGGCGGCATGGACGGCCGCTTGAAGTGAGGCGAGGCCCTGGCCTCCCTCCTCGAGGCCGAGACCCGTTTCGCACGCGGACAGCACGATCAGGTCACAACCAGTCAGATCGAGGCCCATGATCTCCTCGGCTGTCAGGACTCCACTGCGCTGGCTCCTGCTCTTCGCGAGGTTGGCGCCGGCGAAGGCAAGGCCGCAGAGGCTCCTCGGGACCAAGGCTCGGACGTCCAGTACTGCAGAGCTCGATGGGGGATTCGGGAGGCGGGAAGCCTCCGAGTCCTGGAAGTAACCATGGGTCGCGAGATGGATGAAGGTGGCGTCGGCTGCCTCCCGAGCAAAGGCGTCTCGGCTGGCGGCTGCGCCCACCAAGAGGCGGGGGGCCTCTTCGGACTCGAAGGCGGACTCGAAGAGAGCGATGGCCCGTTCGACCTCCGTTGCTGAGGCCGGCAATGGGGCAAAGGTCATGGAGGTTGGCGATCGACTCTCACGGCTCGCCGCTCCCAGGTCACTCTTCGAGCCGCCACCGTAGTCGATGCCGCCGACGGCCAGGAATCGAATCGGTCCTGACGAAGAGGGCTGGGTGCGGGCGACCTCGGCCAGGGACGATTGCGTCAATACTCGCACTGCGTCTCCGAAGTATCCCGATCCCACCGGAAGACTCTCGAGGGGCACATTCGCGACCGAGCCCGAGGGAACCCAGTTCAGGCGCTTCGTCCTTGCGGAGTCGATTCCCAGTGGGTCAAGGAGGCTCCGTCGAAGGCTCTCTCCGAGAGCAGCGACGTCGTCAGGTGTCTTTGGCGTCGTCCTCCGCTTGACTCCCCGGGCGCCCAGGACATCACGCGCCCGCCATTGAAGGGCGAGCTCTTCGATCGGCCGGGAAAGGCCCAGGTCGACGAGCTGGAGCGTCGTCGGGGGGCGGAGGACCCAGGCGAGCAATCGGGGCTGTCGGGGCTCGTACACACCCCCCGATTGAAATGCGGAATAGCCGGTGAGCCTCCAGGTCGCGACACCGATCTCGTCTTCGCTGAGTGCCGCCGCAACTCTCTCGGGGCGAGCATCCGGAAGGGACGTCGGATCGATTTCATCAAGAATAGAGAGGCGGAGCGCTCGCTCGGCTTCTTCTCGGCGGCGCATGAGTGAGGCGAGCTCACTGCCGTCGGAATTGGAGGGGTCTTGTTGAGTCCAGGCCGTCAACTCCTGGCGAGCGCGCATGAGGTGGGCGCGCAGCTTCTCGAGCTCGGGGTCGTCCCGATTCGACGTCAGGTGTCGGGTGATCTGTGCGGCCGTGCTGGAGGCGGCTCGCAGCGTCTCACCGAGCCGGAACACTCGACTCTCGAGTCCGGGATTCCCCCTCTGTTCCAAGCACAGCCTGAGGAGAACTACCATGGGACGGTCCAGACGCTTGGCCATCCGCTCCGATTCCCGCGGAGTCGTACCCGAGAGGATGCTGCGCTCGAGTCCGGACTGGAGCCAGTCCGCATATGTCTCACCTAACCGGACGGCCTCCGTAACGTTCCCTCCGAGTCTCAGCGAATCGATCAAGCCAATCCAAGCGCCACTCAAGTGAAAATCTCTCGGAGGATCTCATCAATCGCTGGCCGTCGGGTGGCCGTGGATTGTAACCTACCGCGTCCGGCACCTCTCTTGCGCAGCTATAGCTAAGCTAGGAGGGAGGCTCCTCTCTAGAGTGGGCGGCTTTCGGGCCACGGCTTCCGCAGCAGGGCGCCAGCCCTCACGGTCCTCGGCGAATCTACCCTGTGCATGATGTCCAGACGGCATTCCGACAACTCCCCGAGTCGACCACCGGGTCAGCCGACGCGCGGAAGACCCCCACGAACCGCTTGCGGCGAGTAGACCGCTTTCTAGCGGCCTACGATCCCGAGTTGCTCCAGCGCAAGGACAGGAGCGTTTTCATCGATCTCGGTTACGGTGCCAGTCCTATCACGATGCTCGACGGCCTCCGTCTCTTCCGGCGTCTGAATCCGGCGCTGCGCTGCGTCGGTGTCGAGATCGACCCCGAGCGGGTGGCAGCAGCGAAGCCTTTCGAAGAACCGGGGCTCGAGTTCCGTCTCGGAGGTTTCAATCTCCCGCCGGCAGGTGAGTCCGCTGGCCTGGTGCGCGCATTCAACGTCTTGCGTCAGTTCGACGAGAACGCGGTCGTCGCAGCCTTCCGATGCCTTGAAGGTCGACTCGGCTCTCCCTTCAAGTGTTGAGGTTCCGAATCGGCAGACTCAGACGAAGAGAGAGCGAGGACGATTCCCCCGCACCTCGATCCAGCACGATCGGGAAGAAGGGACCCGCCAACGGCTCGCCGCGCGGGATGATGGGCACGCCCCGCAAGAGCGAGGCCGAGTCGTCGGCGATGGTGTTGAGCACGACGCCGCGACGAGGGCGATCGGAGTGATTCGCACACGAGCCGTGGATGAGGTGGCTGTGATGGATCGAGGCTTCACCGGGCCGCAGGATCACCGGCTCGGGACGAAAGGCCGCGCGTTGCTCCTCATCGAGTGACTCGAGCAGCGCATCGAGGTCGCCACCGAAGTCCTGCATTGGCAGCAATCCCCAGCGGTGGCTCTCCGGTACGTACTCGAGCCACTTCTTGGGCGCTTGGCGCGTCGACGAGACTGTTCCACGACCTCGTCTATCATCCCGCCGTGACTCGGCCGTGCGCTCGACTCTTGAAGACGCCGCGACTGCGGTTCTGGCACGACCAGGTCTTCTGGAAGCCTCCGAAGCATCCCGGCGTCGTGCCGTGGCACCAAGACTACTCCTACTGGACGCGCACGACCCCGGTGGCTCACATCACGATGTTCATCGCGCTCGACCAGATGGGCCCCGACAATGCACGACCTCGCCGGGCCGCTCGAGCCAGGCCGCCTCGATCTCGTAGAGCAGGTGCCGATGGCTTTCGAGATCGTCGCCGAGGTGCGCCAGCCGGGCCCCCAGCTCGTTCGCCTCGTCCGCCGACAGGACGTCGAGACCGACGAGGAAGCCGTCGCGTTCGAAGCCACGGCACTGTGCCTCGGTCAGGTCATTCGTCTGCTGCGTAGACCAACGCGGGTTGATCGCCCCGAAGTGGCGCTCGAGTCCCGTCGCCGCGCTCATCGATCCGAATCTCCCGACAAGATCCAGCCCGCCCAGTCCCGGAGCGCGTAGCGCGGGCGGCCGGACGCGTCCTTTCGAGAGCGGATGTGCTGCTTCGCAAGCCACAACGCTTCGCTCTTGCCGCGGCCTTCCTCCCACAGCTGACGATAGAACTCGGTCATCAGCTCGCGGGTCACGTCGTCGGGCACCGGCCAGACCGATGTGATCGCCGAGCGGGCGCCGGCGGCCAGGACGGCCCGCTGCAGCGAGGCGAGGCCTTGGCCACCGCGTTCCAACCCGAGTCCCGTTTCGCAGGCCGAGAGGACGATCAGCTCGCATTGGCTCAAGTCGAGCGCCGTCAGCTCTTCGGCCGTGAGCACCTCCGGCCCGCCGCGTTGCAGATTCGCGCCGGCAAAGACCAGGCCACAGCGGCTGCTCGGCACGAGCGCGCTCACCGTTGCGTCGTCGGCCGGCACCTCGAACATTCCGTGGGTGGCGAGATGGATGTATCGGTGCCCGGGCGCCGACGACTCGAAGGCAGCCCGGCGAGCCTCCGGTCCCGTCAACGACACGGCGCGTCCGGCCATGGGATCGACCGATTCGAAGAGGCGCACGATCTCCACGATCTCCTCGAGGGTGGCCGGTATGGGCGCGAACGGCAAGTCGTCGGACGGCGTGCGGGAAAGCGGTGAGGCCCCCTCGGAGTCGCTCGGCGCGCGGACCGAGCCTTCGGCCGGTCGACCGTAGTCGACGCCCCCGATGGCCAAGAGCGTGCGCGGTCCGGACGGAGGTCGTCGATCTTCGGCCATCTCACTCAACGCCGAGTGCACGACCACTCGCATTCGATCGCCGACGACTCCGTCCGCTCGGGGCAGGGCATCGAGTGGGAGTCCGGCCAGCGAGCCGGCGGGCGCCCAATGCAACCGAGTCGTCTCGTCGAGATCGATTGCGAGGGGACCGAGTAGGCGGGCGAGCAGCTCCTCGCCGTTGCGTCCCTCGGATTCCGCCCCGGAACGCCGACGTCTCACGCCGCGTGGTTCGAGCACGGCTCCGCTCTGCCAGCTTTCGGCGAGCTCGAGGATCGGCTCGGCCGGGCCCAGGGGCACCAGCTCGAGGGAGCCGGCGGGGCGAAGCACCCAAGCGATGAGGCCGGCGCCCTCGGTCGAAGGTGCGGCGGGCCGATACGGCTCGTAGCGCAGCACGCGCCAAGTCGCGACCGCGAGCTCGTGAGGGCGAAGCCGCCGGGCCAGGGCTTGTGGATCGGTGACGAACCGATGTCCGTCGGCGGAGTGGCTACCCAGCGTTCGCCGGAGCGCTCGCTCGGCGAGCTCGCGCCGCCGCAGGGCTTCGACGAGCGTGTTCTCGTCGGGCGCTGTCGAGCTCTCGCGTGCCAACGACGCAAGCTCCGCACGGGCTCGGCGGACAGCGGCATGGAGGTCTTCGATCCGGGGATCGTCCGTCGACGTTCGGGTGCGCAGGGAGGTGGCCGCGACGAGGTGGGCGCTTCGGAGCGTCTCGCAGAGTCGGAAGACCTCCCGCAACAGCTCGGAGGACTGACGCTGCTGAAGGCACAGCCGAATGAGACCGACCAGTGGCCGATCGATCTGCCGAGCGAGGCTCTCCATCTCTCGCGGTGTGCAGCCGAGCTCGAGCACCGCCTCGGCCCGCTCGCGCAGCCAAATGGCCAGCTCGATGCCCAGGAGCCGTGCTTCATCGTTTTGCTCGCGTGCCTCGAGGATTGGGATCAAGGCCAGCCAGGCATCACTCGACGAGACGTCAGTGCTGACGTCGATCCGGCGGATCGAGGACAAGACGTCGGTCAGGATCCCCTCCGCTCGCTCGAACCGACCTTGCTGGACACACAAGACACCGAGGGAGAGACGGGCTCGGATGACGTCGGGATGGTAGTCGGGCCAGAGGGCTCGGAAGCCAGCGACGATCTCCTCCGCCAGCGGAATGCTCTCCTCGAGGCGCTCGAGTGCGGCCAGGGCGATCAGGACGTTGCCTTTCGCGCGGAGTGTGAACTCGGACTGCGGACCGTGATGTCGCTCGTAGATCGGCAGGATGTGATCGCGGTAGAGCTGAAGACCCTCCTCCCAATGGCCTTGTTGGATAAGGAGGGTCGCGAGCGTGTCGCGGGTAATCGCGAGCTCTTCGGGCGGATGTGTTCGGACCATTCGCTCGAGGTTCTCGAGGACGATCGCGCGCGCCGCCTCGTACTCACCCAGCTCACGCAAGCTGACGGCCAGGTTCTGCCGAGCGCCGAGCACGTTGGGATGAGTCGCGGGCAGCGTGCGCTCCCACTGCTCCACCACCAGCTCTTGCAGCGCGCGCGACTCCTGCAGGCGGCCGGCCTCGGAGAGGCTGATCGAGTAGTTGAAGCGCGCGACCTGGAGCTGTCGGTCGTCGGGCGAGCGATTCGCGGCGAGCCTCTCCAAGGTCTCTCGTTCGAGCTCGCAGGCTCGATCGACGTAGCCGAGCTCACGCAGAGAGACGGCGAGATTGGTCCGAGCGATGAGGATGTTGACGTGATCGGGCGGGAGCGTCTTCTCCCAGTGGGTCAGCAGCTCCTCTTCGATCTTGCGGGAGGCAGCATGATCGCCGCTGCTGGAGAGAGCTGCCGCCAGGTTGCCTCTGGCGAAGAAGAGGTTCTGGTGGCCGGGGGGCAGGCGCTCTTCGAAGAAGGCGAGATGCCGGCGTCGCAGCTCGACGGTGGCGGCGTCGAGGCCGAGCGGCTCGGTGAGCTCGGCCAGGCGCCCGACGATCTTCTGAACCTCCTCGGTGTGCTCGACCGGATGCACGAAAATGCGCTCGAGGGCGCTCGAGAGCCGGGCCTTCGCACTGGCATAGTCGGCAGCATCGATGAGGCGTTGAGTCTCGGCCGCCGCGGCCTCGATTTCGGCTACGATTCGGAGTGTCTCTGGCGAGCTGGGCCGCGCGATCAGCCGCAACTCGACGGGTGCCTCGGCTTCGGTCTCGACGACCACGCGCAGCCGAGCGGGCTCGCTGAAGGTCAAGTGCAGGTAGGGCGGCTCGCCCTTGCCGCTGAATGTTCGCTCGGTGTCGAGATTCGTCACCGTCAGGACGACCGGTCCGGACTCCGATCGCGCCCAGACGTCGACGCGCGTGGCGGGCACGGTCCGCTCGAGGGAGGCACGGGCCACGCCGGCGGACTCCGCCGACAGGACGGTGTTCAACTCGAGGGCTTCGACGATCGCCGAAGTCGGATCTTGGAGGGGCGCGATCAGCAGCAGAAGGGAAATCATGGGCAGGGCCTCGGCGACCGAGAATCGAGTATCGTGGCGAGTTCGGGACAGCCCCGGAATTGTAACGTGCCGGCGGACGGTCCGGACGTTACCCGAACGATCGGAATCTGAACCATTGTCCGAATCCGATGGCAAGCGACCCAGGTCGGAGTCGAGGCCGCGAGGTCAACCGACGCGCGGCAAGACCGCCACCAACCGACTACGACGAGTCGATCGCTTCCTGATCGACTACGACCTCGAGCTGCTGCGACGACCCGGAGAGAGCCTCTTCATTGACCTCGGCTACGGCGCGAGCCCGGTGACGACGTTGGACAGCCTGCGGCTGTTCCGGCGCGTGAACTCGTCGCTCTGCTGCCTGGGAGTCGAGATCGATCCCGAGCGCGTGGCGGCGGCGAAGCCGTTCGAGCGACCGGGGCTCGCGTTCCGTCTGGGAGGCTTCAATCTCCCCTTGGGCGGGGAGTCGACTCGGCTAGTCCGAGCATTCAACGTCTTGCGACAGTACGACGAGTCCGCCGTCGAGGTGGCACACCTTCAGATGAGTACCGCGTTGATCGAAGGCGGCCTGATCGTCGAAGGCACCTCCGATCCTTACGGACGCGTTTGGACCGCTTGGCTGCTTCGAAAGCGAGAAGGCCGGCTCCACCGGGAGGCCTTGGCCCTCGGCACCAACTTCAAGAGCGGCTTCGATCCGGTGGCGTTCCAGGCCGTGCTGCCCAAAGCGCTGATCCATCGCATGGTTCCCGGTGAGCGAATCCACGCGCTGTTCTCGCGCTGGCATGAAGCCACTCATCAGACGATCGGAAATCGGGTCTTCGGTCCTCGCCAATGGTGGCGTGCCAGCTTGGAGGCGCTGACGAAGACCGAGAGTGCTCTTCGCTCCGACCCGCGTCCATGGCGTCGCGGCTGGGCCGTCTTCGACTGGGATTGACGTCAGGACGGCGCCTGAATCGGGAAGAGAATGCCTCGAGCCTACATTCCGCATGTCTCAGATGTGCGGAAAGTAGGCTCGAGCGGCCGGTAGGTCGAACTGGGTAGCTGTGCGCATCGTGCGTGGGCTCGATCGACACGCCGGGGGCTGGCGACGGTCCCAAAGGACGTCGCGGAAGAACGAGAGATCGCAGTCGTGCAGACCCCGATTCGGTCGCCGTCGGAAGCACTCAGGGCTCGAATCAGCGAGCCTGCTCCGCGTCCAGAGCTCGCGGATTCGTATTGAAGGCTTCATATCGCATGCTTGAAGGTGACGGGCGTACGTCCCACTCAGATGGTTGCTTGCACGGAGAGCGATCTCCCCCCCCCTCGAATTGTCACCGTCCTTCAGATCGGACCGATTCGCCCGAAATGAGGTGAAGAAGATTGAGGTCCGTGATTGACGGCCGCCCTGGATTCTGCCGTGTGCTCTGAGGGAGTTGCGTGCGTCTCGCTCGGGGCACTCTGGTGATCGGTGACGACTGACCCATGCACTCGCCGGCTTCACCGCAGTCTCGAGGAGATCTTCATGTATCCGTCGCCCTGCCGTTTCGTGACCCAGTCCTGCGGCCTCCTTTGGGCAGGGCTCCTACTTGGAGAGCCTGCGCGAACGGAGAAGGAGTTCGGCGCCCAAGTCATCCTGGTGGAGCAGGAGGGAAGGATCGTCGCGACCGTGGATCGTTCGGGTGTTCCTCTTGCGGGGGAAGGACCTGGCACCCAGGCGGATGGGATCGTGAACGGGGACTTCTCGGACGGTCTGACGGGGTGGGACGTTGGAGAAGCCGGTGGAACGAATGCTCCTGGAGGCGTCGGAGTGGTCTCCGAGGAAGCCGAGCTGCTCGAGGGTGATTCGTTCCTCGTGACACTCTCGCAGTCCTTCACGATGCCGGCTGGCGTGGGGAAGCTTTGGCTACCTCGACTCCAAGGACTACCGGACCGGCGTGAAGATCTCCGACGATGCCATGCGGGAAGTCGCGATCACGCCACACAGCACGTTGCCGCAGTGGAACTACACCATCTCACCCGACTGAGAAGAGGGGTGTTATTCTTGCGCCGGCCCTTAGATGGGGAGTGGGCGCAGGTCGACGTGATGGCGGTCCCGGCCGGTACTGCGGTGACGTTGTATTGCGACCTCATCGGCGCTGATGGTGACGAGAACGGCGGCGCCACTTTTTTTTCAGTGACCCAACAGCAAGCTGGAAGCCGTATTTGTATTTACCGGGTCGGCCACGGTCGCCCCCACGGAGCTGCTCTCCGCGGGGGAGATTCTGGCCGGCGGCCGGGGCTCCTGGGAGATTTGGCGGTGCCGGCGGTCGGCCATCGTTCAATCCCCTCGCCAGTGTCATCGGACTCCGTTCTCGAGGGAGGGCTAGACGTGATCATGGGTGGACTCAGTGCGATTGTGATTCTCGGGTGGGGGCTCACCGGGTGGGCCGGCACTCTCTACGTGGACGTAACGAATCCCGGCTGTCCGGGGAGCGGAACGGAACAAGATCCCTATTGCTCGATTCAGACGGCCATCGCGGCCGCGCAGCACGACGATGTGATCTTGGTCGCTCCCGGGACCTATCTCGAGGCGATCGACTATCTCGGAAAGAGCCTGACTGTGCGCAGCACGGGGGGCCGCTCGGTGACGACGATCGATGCCGGGGGCGCCTTCACTCCCGTCGTGACGTTCGCCAATGGCGAGCAAGGTGCGGTGCTCGAGGGCTTCACATTGCGGGGCGGGAAGGGGTACTGGCCCGACATCTTTCAACCGCGAATCGGCGGCGGCGTGCTCTGCCTCAATGGCAGTAGTCCGATCGTTTTGGGAAACCACATCACGGACAATGAGGCGGACGAGGGCGGCGGGATCTGGGCCGAGAACGCCACTCCGACGATCCGGAACAACACCATCGCGGGCAATGACGCCATTCATGGCGCCGGAATCGGCCTCCGGAACAGTGATGCCCAGATCGAGAGCAACCTCCTGCTGAGTAACGTGGCCTACGAGGTCAACAGTCACATCAGCTCTGGGGGAGGGATCTCGATCCGCGGAGGAGAACCTCACATCTCGAGGAACGAGATTCGAGGCAACGTAGCGACCGCCAATGGGGGCTTTGGCGGTGTCGGTTATTCGACCGGCGGCGGTATCGCGAGTAGCTCGGCGGCCCGTATCGAGAACAACTTGATCGTGGATAACACAGCCTCCTCGGACATGGATCGGGGCGGCGGATTCTTCGGCTCAGCCGGACTTCTGCTCAACAACACCATCGTGGGAAACCAGGTGCGAACGGCCTACTACGGCCGAGGCTCGGGCGTCTACGGAGAATCAGGACTGCGGGTAATGAACACCATCGTTTGGGGCAATGATCCGGCACCCGACGTTCAGGGGAGCGTGCAGGTGGAGTACTCGTTGGTCGAAGGTGGGTATCCCGGTTCCGGAAACATCTCCGGCAATCCGCAGTTCGTCGAACGATCGAACGGCGACTATCGTCTGGCCTGTGACTCCCCTTGCCGTGACGCGGGTACCGCGTCCTTGCCGGCACCGTACGCGCTTCCGGCCGTCGATTTCGAGGGGGAGGGGCGAGCGAACGATGGTGATGGGAGTGGCACGGCGGAGCCGGACATCGGAGCGGACGAGCACCATCCGATGTGGCGTCTCGTCGGCCAGCCAGTCGCGGGCGGTGCACCCGTGCGCTTCGCCGCTAGCGGACCGACCGGAACCTCGGTCCTGCTGGCGGAGGTCCTGATCAGCCGCAGCCGAGGCGAGCTTCCTTTGCCCGGTCCGTGGCAGTTGGGCCTGGCTCCGGACGCGCTCTTCTCACTCTGGCTTGCCGCACCTGTGGCGCTCCGGCGCGTGACATCGATCGGATGTCCCGAGACCGCGGCCGCTCCCTTCCAGATTCCGCTGCAGCTCCAAGGTTGGCGCATCTTCTATGCGGGAGTCGCGGTGTCTCCGGGAGGACAAATCGTCGACGTCACGCCCAGCCTCAGCTTCCTGATCTTGTAGACTCACCGGCGCTCGCTCCGGACGGCGATCATCCCGCCCTCTCGATCGCCGCCGGGGTGCCTGCCGACCGACGGACGCCGCGCGACGTCATGTCGGGTCGAGGCGTCCCGAGTCGCCGGAGAGCTCACGATACAACCAGGCGCGCGCGTAGCACCAGTCGCGGACCAGCGTGGCTTCGCTTCCCGGTGGAGTCTCGATACTGAAGGGCGGATTCCGATTGATCCTGGCGCTTGCCGGGGTGAGGATTGAGGGCTCTGGCGAGCCCCTCCGCGAGAACAGTCCATCCCGAAGCTCCGTTTCAAACGAAGAGATGCCAGCGGCCAGCGGCTCGAATCTGGGAGACCGCGATGAGAATCGGCCATCGTCGCTGCGGCGGGTGGGGTCATCGGATACTCGAGGGAGCCCTGCTGTTGGCCGGCTTTCAGTCAGCCTCGGCGCAAGAGGTCCCGACGATTCGGGTGGGTGATCGCCTCGAGATCGAGGTCGCGGCCGAGCGCGGTGAGCTGCGCTGGCGGGTCGGTGCTGAGCCGGGCACGACGGTGACGGCCGTTCTCAGCTCACACGACTTCGAGGTCGTGCTTCGGCTCGAGGACGGTGAAGGCCGCGTGCTCGGCAAGGCGGAGCTGAAGGAAGAAGCAAGCGACGCGCGACTCGTCTTCGAAGTCGCGCCGGAGCTCGAGGCGGTGCTCGTCGTTCCTCACCCGGGGAAGAATGGAGCTTTCGTACTGGAGCTGCGGAGTGGCAAGCACCCGGCTCCGACTGGAACGGAGGGCCTCGCAAGCGCGATCCGATTCCGGGTGGCCGTGAGGGAGCGCGCGCTGGCGCAGGGGCAGGTCGCGAGGGCCATCAACAACGCCGTGTTGGAGGGAACGCTGCGTCATCGGACGGGCGATTCGCCAGGAGCCGAATCCGTTCTCACTTGGGCCCAGAATCAGGGTGACTCCGAAGACGAGGACCTCGCAGTTCCTCACGGAACGGCGGCTTCGGCCTTGGGTAATCTGCTGCTCGATCTCGGTCGCTCCGACGAGGCCCAGGCGCTCCAGCAGCGCGCTCTCGAGCTCTTTCGTCGAGGCGAAGATCGAGTCCGCGAGATCACGACGCTCGGCAACCTCGGCAACGCCTACTTCCGGCGGAGCGATTTTCCACGTGCCCGAGATTGCTATGAGCAGCAGCGCGACCTCGCCCGAGAGATCGAAGACCGGACTTCGGAGTTCATGGCCTGCAGCAACCTCGGCGCCCTTCTGCTCCAGCTCGGCGAGATCGAGGACGCCCAAAAAGAGCTTGAGCATGCTCGCGAGCTGATTCGGGATCTGAATCGACCTGCGTACCTCGCCTCCATCCTCGCGAATCTCGCCGACCTCTATCACCGAACCGGCCGGGCCGACGCCGCGCGTCGAAGCCTCGAGGAAGCGCTTCGGATCGCGGAGCCGCTGGGTGACCGCAATCTCGTGGCGCTGCTCTTGGTGAACCTGGGTCAGAACGAGCTGTCTCGAGGACAACTCGAGTTGGCCCGAGAGCGTCTGACCGAGGCGATCCGTCTCGCGCGGGACATCGGCAATCGCAACGTCGAGAGCTTTGGTTTGGGAAACCTCGGCTTGACCTTGCGAGATTTGGGTGAGTTCGTCGAGGCCGAGCGGGTGTGTCGGGAGCGGCTCGAGCTCTGCCGACGCTTTTCCCGGCCGCAGGGCGAGGCTTGGACGCACTGGCAGCTGGCGGATGTCGTCTCCGTTCGGGGTCGACTCGGTGAAGCCTACGCGTCGGTCTCGACTGCGCTGCAGATGTCGCGTCAGCTGTCGGACGCCTCCTTGGAGCTTCGATCATTGCTGACCCTGTCGCGCCTCCGAATCATCTTGGGCGAATGGCCCGAGACTGAGCGCTCGTTGGAGTCGGCTCTCGAGATCGCCGAACGGTTGAACGATGCGTGGGGCCTTTCGGAGGCCCTTCTGCTCCTCGGTCGGCTCGCGTTCGCCCGCGACCGCCACGAAGACGCTCAGCGCTTCTTCGCGCGAGCGATCGAGATCGACGAGCGCGCCCAGCAGCCGACTCGGCTGGCGGCGGATCTCAGGCTCCTCAGCCATTGCCTCTTTCTGCTCGGCCGGGTGGAGCTGGCCAAGGGACACGTTGAAAGAGCTCTCGAGCTGGCGCGCCAAACGGGGAATCGACGCCAAGAGAGCCAGTTGCTCGCGGGCTTGGCAGCCTGCCAGCATCGATTGGGCGACTGGGAGTCGGCCCGAGCTTCTGCGACGCAATCGAGGGCGATATGCGGGGAGCTGGGCTTGGAGCGGGATCGTCTGGCGCCTCTGTCAGTCTTGATCGAGTGCGACCTCTCCGAGGGGAAGGTGGAAGCGGCTCATGATCGGCTCCAAGAAGCGGAACGCATCTTGGACCGACCGTGGAGCGGTCTCGAAGTCGGACAGGCCGAGCTCGTCGTCGCTCGCTGGTACTCCCATTTCCCGCAGTACCTTCACGACACGTTGGCCAGGGCTTGGGGCGCCCAGGAAGCGTCGCCCGAGGCGAGGTCGGGAGTGCTTTCCGAGGGCTTCGAAGCCCTCGGACGTTGGAAGGCGCGGTCACTCCTTCAAGGCCTTGCACAAATCCGTCGTGGGGGCCGCTCGCCGGAGGCGCGAGCCCTGCGCGAGGAGCGCCTCGAGGTCGTCACGCGGCTGGACGGCGTCTCGACTCGAATCGAGAAGGCGACGCGCGCGCGGTGGGAATCCACTCGGATCGACGAGCTGCGTAACGAAGCGAACACGCTCCGACGCCGAGAGGCGGAGCTGAGTGATCGACTGCGCGCCGTCTCGCCGCGCGAGGCCGATCTCGAGGTCCCCCGTGGGCTCTCGATCTCAGCCGTTCGCGAAAGGCTCCTGAAGCCTGGCGACCTCCTGATCGACTTCATCGAGGGGAAGACCCGACTGTATGCGGTTGTCATTGGGCCCGCCGAAGAAGCATTCGTGACGCTCGGCGATTGGGAAGTCGTCGAGAAGGCCGTCGACGAGTTCCGAGCATCGATCGCCCGGCTCGCGCCCGCTGACGAAATCGCGAGGCAAGGCAGCGCACTCTACCGCGACCTGTTGCCGCCGTGTCTCGACGTCGCTTCGAAAGACGTGCAACGACTCGTGATCGTTCCGAGTGCCAGCTTGGCCTCGTTGCCCTTCGAAGCGCTCGTTCGATCGATCGCTGACGACGGAGACCCGCAGTCCTTCGGGCAGCTGGAGTTCGTGCTCGACCGCTTCGAGGTGACCTACGCGCCCTCGGTGCCCGTGCTCGAAGAGCTTCGAGAGCTCGGACCGCGGCGACGCAGCGGTAAACTGCTGATCCTGGCCGATCCGATCTATCCTTCGGAGACGGTCACGACCAAGAGTCCTTCGCCCGGGTCGCTCAGCTTGCTCGGTCGAGGCGCCACGACTTCGCCGAATTTGAGCTCGCTGGCTCGCCTGCCTCACACCCGACGGGAGTCGTTCAAGATCGCCGAGATCCTGATCGGGCTGGTGCCCGAGGATCAGTTACGAGCTAAGGAGCTCGTCGAGCTGGCGAGCGAGCGGAGCGGGAGATTCTCAGCCAACAGCCTCGACCTCTTCTTCGGAAGCGAGGCGAGCGCCGATCTGCTGCAAGAGGACCTCTCGAGCTACGCCATCCTTCACTTGGCCGCGCATGGCGCCTCCGATTCGGAATCCAGACATCAGACGGGCTTGGTGGTTTCCGCGGGCCGCGAACGCGATGGCTTCGTAGCGGTGGAAGAGGTGCTGCAAATGCAGCTGGATGCGAACCTGGTCGTGCTCTCCGCCTGCAACACCGCTCGCGGGGAGTCGGTCGGAGCGGAAGGCATGCAATCGTTGGCACGTGCCTTCGTCTTTGCCGGAGGTCGTTCGGTCATCGCCTCTCTGTGGACCGTCGCGGATGCCGAGTCAGCCGAGTTAATGGTCGGTTTCTATCGGCAGGCCTTCCAGGCTGGACAGAGCCCATCCCGAGCTCTCTTGGCAGCCAAGCGGGCCATGCGTCGATCGAAGCGAACCCGAGGCTTGAGCGGAGTCGCCCGGGTCGTTGGAGGGCCCGATGGCATCGAGGCGCACCCCTTCTTCTGGGCGCCCTTCATCCACATCGGTCGCTAGTCAGCTCGATGGCCTCGTGCACGATCCCGGAAGCTTGGATCGACATGGGGCCCTGTCGACGCGAATGAAGGTGCTGTGCGAGGCGCCGGAGGTCGTCATCGTCCGGCTCGATGAGTTGATCACTGTCTCGCGGGCGGAGGGTCGGGCTTGGGACGTCATGGAGCAGAACAGTGACCTCGTGAGCTCGGCCTGCAATACTGTGAGGAGCCGATCGGTCTCTGATCAGCTCGGGCGGCCATTCGAATTCGAAAGCTCATCGTGACAAGCACCGCCGACCTCCGTCCAGCTCAAAGAACCTGCGACTCTCACCTGATGCGGTCACTTCGCGGGCAACCGGCCGCGTCGTGGCTCGTGCTCGTCCTCGTGAGCGCCTTCAGCTCGTCGATCCTCAGGGCCGCTCAGGACACCGAGACGATCCGACCCGGTGAAAGCATCGCGGGTGAGATGCACGAAGAGTCCGAGGACGCCACCTTCCGGGTCGAGGGGGAGCCCGGGACCACGGTGACGGCGATCGTCGAATCCCTCGACTTCATGCCGCAGCTCCAGTGGGTGGATGGCGACGGCGCGGTTCTCGAGCGCGCCGGAATGGATGAGCTCGACGCCGACGCTCGGCTCAGCTTCGAGATTGCGAGCGATCCGGCTGCACGCCTGATCATCCCTCGTCCCTCGAGACTTGGCTCCTTCGAGCTGCGCCTCGAGCTTGGCTCGAAGCCGGCTCCAGTGGGGGCCGAGGGGCTGCGTCGCGCCATCGAGCAGCGTCGGCTCTCGAGGGAGCGAGGGCTCGCAGCGGAAGACGTGGCCTGGGCCGTAGCGAGTGGTGTTCGGGAAGGCGATCTGCGGCGCAAGGCCGGGCAAGCGGCGCCGGCTGAGAAGGTCCTGCTCTGGGCCGCGAGCGCGGCCGAGGCGGCTCGCCTACACGATCGGGGAGGGTCCGCCGCTTCTGTATTGGGACAGCTCTACCTGGGCCTGGGTCGTCTGCAGGAAGCACTCGAGCAACAGCGCAGCGCCCTCCGCCTTTGTCGCTTGGCGGAGGATCGCAGGCGTGAAGGCGAGGCCTTGGGCAACCTCGGTAATGTGTACTACCGCCTCGGAGACATCCTACGGGCGCGAGAGCACTACACCATGCAACGCGACTTGGCACTCGAGCTCCAGGACGTCGGGCTCGAGGTCTTTGCGCGCGGGAATCTCGGAACCGTGCAGCTGAGGCTTCGGGAGGTCGGGGCGGCACAGGCCGAGTACGAGCGGGCGCGGGAGCTCCTTCGAACGCATCCGAATCCGAACTTTCTCGCCTCGATTCTCGGCAACCTTGCGAACCTCTATCACGAGACCGGTCAGGCCACCGAGGCGCGGAGCGCGCTCGAGGAGGCCGCGGAGGTCGCGCACTCGATCGGTGACCGCAACCTGATCGCCCAGCTCGAGACGAACCTGGGCCGGGACGATCTCGCGCGGGGCGACGTCGACTCGGCGCGGAGTCGCCTCGAGGAAGCGGTCCGAGTCTCGCGGGAGATCGACAATCGAAACGCGGAGAGCTGGGCTCTCGCGAACCTCGGTCTCGTCTTCGAGGATCTCGGTGACTATCGAAAGGCCGAGTCGGTCTATCGTGAACGCCTGTCCTTGGCGCTCCGGATTCGAAGCGCCATCGGCGAGGCGTGGAGCTACTGGCAGCTGGGAAACGTGCTGCGTGTTCAAGGTCGCACCGGCGAGTCTCGCCGCATGGCGCAGAAAGCCCTGACGAGCGCGCGCGAGCTGGGCGATCGGTCGCTCGAGCTCCAGTCCCTTCAGAGCTTGGCTTCGGTGAGCCTCTTGCTGGGTCGGTGGCGAGAGTGCGAAGAAACACTCGAAGCGTCACGAGCCCTGGCCGAGCAGGCTCGAGACATCGTTGGCCTTTCACAGGCCTGGCGATCTCAAGCGATGCTGGCCTTGGTTCGCCGCCAGTACGCAGCGGCTCGCGACAGTCTCGAGCGAGCCTTGGAGATCGACACGCGCATCGAGCGACCGGCGCGGATCGCCATCGTTCGACGACTTCTCTCTCGTGTCGAGCTCGAGGCCGGTCGCCCCGAGGTCGCACGCCAGCATGCAAAAGCCGGGCTCGAGTTGGCTCGGGAGGTCAGGGATCGACGCGAGGAAGGGTTACTCCTTTCCTCGTGGGCCGCCTGCGAGCTGCAGTTCGGGAATCGTGAGACCGCACGAGGGCTCGCCGAGCAGGCCCGACGACTCGTGGTGTCATCCGACATCCCGAAGGACCTGCTGAGCCCGCTGTCGATCTTGGCGAAGTGTGCTTTGGCGTCGGGCGAGATCGCTTCGGCGGAAGCCCTGCTTCGCGAGGCTGAGCGTGCGATCGACGAGCCTTTCAGCGGTTTGGATGTCGGGCAGGGAGAGTTGGCGCTCGCACGCTGGTACTCGAGTCTGCCGCGCTTGATGCACGACACGGCTGCGGCTCGACTGAGTCTCGAGAGCTCCGATGAGCAGAGGCAGCAAGCCCTGTCGGAGGCATTCGAGTCCATCAGTCGCTGGAAGGCCCGCTCGCTACTGCGAGGTGTCGTGCACCAGCGCCGCGGCGGTACGTCACCCGAGGTCGCTGCGCTGCGTAACGAAAGGCAGGTGCTCGCGACGCGGCTGGATCGTCTCTCGCAGCGAATCGATGCGGGCATCCGGGCCGATTGGGAAGCCCACCGTCTGGACGCGCTGCGCACGCTCGCCGAGGATCTTCGCAAGCAAGAGGAGGACCTCACCGGCCGACTTCGAGCCTTGTCGCCCCAAGACGCCGACCTCGAGTCGCCGCCGGGCGTGTCGATCCGAGTCGTTCAACAGCGGCTCCTCTCGAAGGGCGATCTCTTGATCGACTTCGTCGAGGGGGAATCGGACCTCTACGCATGC
Source organism: Planctomycetota bacterium (assembly GCA_029260795.1). Classification (GTDB taxonomy): domain Bacteria; phylum Planctomycetota; class OFTM77; order OFTM77; family OFTM77; genus OFTM77. The sequence goes on from JAJDCO010000136.1 coordinate 21,733, forward strand.
GTGGTGTCGAAAGGCTCCGCCGAGTTCTTGACGCTCGGTGATCATGACGCGATCGAGGATGCCGTCGAAGAGTTCCGCTCTGCCATCGAGGAGCTGGCCGCCGCTCCCCTGATTGCGTCCCTGGGAAGGTCTCTGGCGGGTCGACTGCTGAGTCCGTGCCTCGATGTCGTCAGCGACGAAGAGATCGGGCGATTGCTGATCCTCCCATGCGGAGTGGTGGCGTCGCTGCCGTTCGATGCCCTGGTTCTTCCCGGTGAGGAAGAAGCCCCGACCACGTTCGCCGACGTCCACTTCGTGCTCGATCGCTTCGAGGTCAGCTACGGCCCCTCGGTTCCGGTCTTGATGCAGCTCCTGGACGCCGGGACTCGGCAGGCCGGGGGCAAGATGCTGCTTCTGGCAGATCCGATCTACCCGTCGGAGTCTGCCGAGGAGCCCGAAGCGTCATCGACCGGGAGCCTGGGCATCCTTGGGCGTGGCAGCTCTTCAATCGATGTCCAGGCATTCCAACGCTTGCCGCACACGCGCCGCGAGGCTCTCGAGATCGCCGGCATTCTGGTGGGGCTGGTCGAAGAGGACCGCGAGCTCGCCGCCGAGCTGCTGGACGTCTCTCGCGACCGCGATGCGGTGCTGACGGGCTCCAGCCTCGAGCTGCGCTTGGGGCGCGAAGCCAACCCGGATGTCTTCGGGCAGGACCTGGAGCACTATGCTCTGGTCCACATCGCCGCCCATGGATTCGTCGACCCGGATTCGCCGCCGAGCTCGGGGTTGATTCTCTCGGGTGGGACGGACGGAGACGTCTTCTTGTCCGTCGAAGACATCTTGAGCGCGCACCTCGATGCGAATCTCGTGGTGCTCTCTGCATGTGAAACGGCCCGCGGAGAGGTCGTCAGTGGCGAAGGGCTGCAGTCGTTGGCCCGGGCCTTCCTCTTCGCGGGGAGCCGATCGGTGATCGCGAGCCAGTGGATGGTCGCGGACGCGGGGGCGGCCGATCTGATGATCGCCTTCTACCGCAACATCTTTCAAAAAGGGATGGCACCGTCTCGGGCGCTCGTCGATGCCAAGCGGGAGCTGCGACGGTCGAGCCGAGGGCGGGGTGTCTCGCGGCTGGCTCAGGTCTCGGGAGGGGAAGCGGTGACCTTGGCGCACCCCTTCTTCTGGGCGCCCTTCATTCACGTGGGACTCTTGAGTCATGAATAGAGAGAGGCTTCGGCGGAGCTGGCCGGAGTCGGGGAAAGCACGAAGCCGATGGCCTGACGTCCTCCTTGAAGAACGGAGCCAGCGATGTCCGAGTGTCCCCTTTGCGGTGCAAAGGTTCAGACGGAGGACGACGCGTGTTCGGAATGCGGCGCCCCACTCGCCGATGTTCTGACTTGTCCCGACTGCGGGGCTCCGATCGAACCGGGTCAAAAGCGCTGCGAGGCCTGCCATGTCGAGCTCGAGTCGGACGAGCCCATCGAAGCCCCGCCGGATGGGATCCTGGAGTATTCCGACTTCGAGCCGGTCGCGTTCGGAGACGTCTCGGACATGATGGCCTTGCAGGCGAGCCTCGGCGCGGCTGGCTATCGAACACGCATGCCCCAGGGACACACGAAGATCATCGACCCTGGCATCACGGGAGCGGGTGCTTTTCAGACGATACTCGAGGCACCTGCGGATACGGCCGCGGAGATTCGCGAGGTCGTTGCGAAGCTGCAGGCTCGGAGCGCGGAGGGCACTGAGCAGGATGTCGAGCCGGGCGATGTGGACCTCGATGCGCTCGCGCGCCGGGCGGGCTGGGCCAGCGTGGCGATCGTGACGATCCCGTTCGGCTTGTACTGGGGAATCCGCTACCTCATCGAGTCGAGTCGACGTGGGAAGTCGTCTCGCCAAGGTTGGCTGGTCGCTTCTGCGATGCTCTTCGGGTTGATCGGCCTGACGCTCATCGTGCGAGTCGTGATCGGCTGATCCGGCTTGCCACGGTTGCGAGGCGTCGAGCTCCCCGAGCGAGCGTTCGAGCACCTGAAGCGTAGACCGTCTCGTCGGCGGTCTACGCGTCGAGGACGACGAAGCCCTCGCGCCGAGCGGCGCCACGGAGTCTCTTGTCGAAGCAAATGAAGTCCCCCAGCCGCTCGGGTCGTCTTCGGCAACCACCAGCGCCGCTGCCAGCTGGAGAGCGCGATCTCGAGGCGCACCGTGCGATCGTTCACGAGGACGACGGCCGTGACTTGCTGGTCCTCGGTGTCGACCTCCGGCGAGACGTCGGTGGCGTGGTAGAGGTACGTGTCGCTGGAGAAACGGTAGGCGCTCGGAACAAGTGTGGTCTCCGGATGGAAGGGACGCGTGAACTCGGGGTTTACGGGGCGCGAGGACCGATCGATACGAGGTCCTCAGTCGTGACTCTTCGGAGCTGGGCCGTTGAGGGTCCAGTCGTAATCGAGGAACTCGATCTCGAGCTCGGGGCTGTCCAAGGTCGCCCTCCACTCCGGCGGAGCGTAGGGCTTCAAGAACCGGGCGACGGATCGTTCGGACTCGGCAACGCCATCGCGCTCGAGAGCGGCCAGGAAATCTTCCTCGAACCAGTTGAAGATGGGAGAGAGCGACAGTGTCCGTGAGGCGGGCTCGTGTCGATTCTTGCTGGGGTCCGCCAGAAACGTCCGCAGGTTGTCCTCGAGCTGTGCCCGCACGTCGCCAGCCCGATAGGCTTCGCTCCGCAGCGGCGGACAGGACTTGGAGGCGCACACGAGGCCGAAGTGAATCAGCGGCTCCTCGAATCGCTTGCGCAGGATGGTGTGCTCGATCTCGTCGGGAGAGAGCGCTTCCCCTCCGACGGTCACCGCGACGGATTTGAAGAGGCGAGCCCGCCCGAGCAGGCTCGAAGCATCCAGACCCTCGAGCACGCGGCTGAGGATGGCCGCGTTGTAGGTGTTGATCCAGAAGGCGAGGCGAGCCTCGTCGTCGGGCAGCGATGCCGGATCGACCGCTTTCAGGGAGGTGAGGTAGCGCCGAAGAGGCTCTGGATCGGCTTCGAGCGCAGGGTAGTTGACTTGCCCGTCCTTCACGTCTCTGCCCAGAAACGAGCCGAGAGGAGCGGTCAGCAAGGCGAGATCGGTCGGGGTGGAGGTTGGGGAGCGAAAGCGGAGCTCGCGGTCGGCGCAGGCGGTGAGGGAGAGGAAGAGGAGCCAAAGGGGCCATGGGTAGGGGGAAACCGGCCGAGACATTTTTCTTCCGATCGTCGTGAGGTCAGGGGGTACGAAGCGCCGATCCAAAGGAGCACTCTGGATGGGGCGAAACAACCCGAAGCGCGGGAAGATGCCCGTGGGGCAGCCGGCGGGTCGCGAAAAACAATTTGACGGTATGCTGTTCGAGTGCGAATACTTAGGCCAACTCAAGGGTCTCCGGAGGACTCTCTGGAGCCGTCCAATCAGTGATCTTGGCCGCAACGCTCTTCGCTCGAAACGACCGAAGCGGTTTTTCCCGTTGGGGAGATACACGGCAGATGTCCGAAGTAGCAATCAGCACAGGACTTTATGACGTCATTCCTGATGACTGCATCGCCTGCGGTGCCTGCTCCGCGGCGTTCGGTGACGTCTTCGAGATGCCCGATGGTGAGAAGGCCTTCGTCTTCCAGCAGCCGCCGGACGAAAAGTACAACCCGCGAGCGGTGTTGAAGGTCTGCCCGACGGCGGCGATCACGTTTTCCGGCGAGCTGCCTCCGGAGGAAGAGGCGTCGGCGCCCGACGTCGTCGAGGGGTGGGAGCTCGAATGGGAGGCTCACCAGTTCGACTTCGAGGAGCCGATCGAGCGTTATCGACGATACGGCATGGACCGCCGAATCGTCGACGAGGAGAAGACGCACTATCGCCTCGAGCTGACGCTTCCGAGTGTGCTCCCGAACTGCCGCGAGAAGTTCATGTTCGGCCTCGCCGACCACGAGATGGCGAACTACGCGCTCGAGGTGAAGGTGGACGAAGGGGGACGCGTCCGCTTGGTGGCGACGATGGAGGACGAAGAGGTTCGTTGGCTCTGCGGCTCGGCGAACTCGTTTCCGCATCGATTCCAGAGCGTGTTCGATTTGGACATACCGGTCGAGGACGTCGTCTGGCGCCTGACGAACAAGACGCTCGAGATCGTGGCCTTCAAGGTCGGCACCAACGCCAAGGTCGATTGGAAGTGGGACGCCTACTACATCACCGAGAACTGCACCGGTTGCACGGCGTGTCTGCGCCGTTGCCCGACCGAGGCGATCTCGGGTGAGGCGAACGAGCTTCACATCATCGATCCCGAGAAGTGCATCGACTGTGGCGTGTGCGGCCTCTACTGTCCGGTCGACGCGATCCTCACCGAGTACGATGAGATCGCTCCGCCGATGAAGTACTCGGAGATCCCGAAGGCGAAGGTCGACACGGACAACTGCACGGGCTGCGACTTCTGCGTGGACGTGTGTCCCTTCGACTGTATCTCGCTTCAACAGTACGACCAGAACAACCCGTCGACGGACGCCTGCAACATGGTGGCTGTCGTGGACGAGAAGAAGTGCGTCTCGTGCAAGCTCTGCGAGCAGGTGTGCATCAAGGACGCGATCACGGTGGATCGTCCGGTGAGCTTCCCGGACATCGGTTGGAGCTTCCAGCAGAACTGACCGATTGACGACCTCGAGCCGAGAAAACAGCCGGGTGTCTCTTCCAACGAGGGGGCGCCCGGTTTCTCTTGGTTCTCGGGCGCGGCAGCGCGCGGGATCAGCGGACGATGTTGCGCAGCTCGCGACTGGATTCCTTCTTGTCGACCTTCTGCCGCTTGTCGTGTCGCTTGCGACCCTTGGCGAGTGCAATCTCGATCTTGGCTCGACCTTGCTTGAGGTAGAGACGGACCGGGACGAGGGTGAGACCGCGCTCCTTGATCTTCTGCTCGATGCGGCGGATCTCGCCCTTGTGCAGCAGAAGCTTCCGTTTGCGCGTCGGCTCGTGGGTAACGTAGCCACGCATCGCGTACTCGGGAATGTGCATCTTGATGAGGAAGAGCTCGCCTTCTTCGAGTCGGCAGTAGGCCTCTTGAAGCGTGACGTGACCGGCCCGGATCGACTTGATCTCGGTACCCAGCAGGACCAGGCCGGCCTCGTACTTTTGCAGGAGATCGTAGTCGAAGCGCGCTCGATTGTTGCTGGCGACCAGCTTGATCTTCTCGGCGTCGGGCTTGTCCGAGTCCTTGTTCTTTGCGTTGGCCATGTCCGCTCATTCCGCGATCTGAAAGGTCGAAGCGGATCAATATACCCGAAGGGGGGCGGGCAAGCAGCAGCGAGTGCGAGACCGGGCGCGCGAATCGTCGCTAGTTGTCGGGCGGGAGGGATGAGGATATGAAGCTCGGGCGGCCCCGTCCTGCGACCGGGGCGGGATGGCTGCTCGCGGCCACCTCGGTCGGCGGCAGCCATCTTCTCCTCGCCCCCGAAGCGGGTGCGCGTCACGGCTATGGGCTGCTGTGGCTCGTGGTCGCGGCGCACCTTCTGAAGTATCCCGCATTCGAGTTCGGCAGCCGGTATGCCCTCGCGACCGGCCGCTCGCTGCTCGATGCGTACCAGCAGGCTCCCGGACCCCGCAACTGGGCCCTTTGGGTGGGGCTCGTCGACATGGTCCTCGAGTCGGTCGGTGTGCTGGCGGCCGTGATCGGGCTGACGGCTTCGTTGGCGAAGGCTTCCGCCGGGACCGGTTCGCTGGTCTCCTGGGGCGTCGCGATCTCGGTGGTCGGAGTGCTCTTGGTGTGGCGAGGACGGCTCGGGTGGCTGGCGGGCCTTTGCGGCGCCATGCTGCTGATGCTCGCCGTCGGAACGGCCGCCGCCTTCTTCTCGGCGCTCCCCGACCGAGCCGAGCTGCAGGAAACGATCACGCCCGCCTGGCCGGTGGGTGCCGGCTGGCTGATCGCCGCAATCCTGGGATGGATGCCGACTGGGATCGGCGTGTCGATCTGGCAGTCCTTGTGGATCGTGGGGGCCGAGCAGCAGGGCGGCGGCGTGGACCGGCGAGACGCCGCCTACCTCGCGCGTGGCCTGCGCGGCTTTCGGTGGGGCTATGGACTGTCGCTGGTACTGGCACTGGCCTTCGTCAGCCTGGGGGCCACGGTGCTGCGACCGGCGGGGCTCATGCCGCACGGTGAGGAGGTGGCGGTCACACTTTCGAAGCTGTACACCGAGACCGTCGGTCCTTGGCTGGGGCCCGTCTTCCTGGTGACCGCGTTGCTCGGTCTGCTCTCGACCGTCGTCACCTGCCTCGACGCGTTCCCTCGGACCTTACTCCAGACGCTCACGAAGCTCTTTCCCGAGCGCGGAATCGTGGCGGATCGACGCGGAGCCCTCTACTGGCTCTACCTCTCGTTCGCAGTGATCGGAGGCGCTGCCTTGCTGGCGGCCGTGCCCGATCCCGAGCGGTTGATCCTGATCTTGGGAAGCGTCACCTTCCTGTTCGCACCCGTGTACTATGCGCTCAACTTGTACGCCGTGCGATGCCTGATCACGGATCCGGCGCTCCGATCTTCCGCCATCGGAGTGGCGTGGGCGGGGCTGGGTCTCCTGGCCTTGCTCGGCATTGCAACCGGGCTCTTGTACACCACCTTTACGACCTGACGCGCCGACTGGGCGCTCATGGAGGAGCACCGATGTCCATCGTCGATCCCAAGGTGCAGGACTACCTGCAGGACCTCTCTCGATTGCCGGGCGACGAGATCCTCGCCGAGATGGAGGCGGTCGCGGTCGAGCGAGGCTTTCCGATCGTTGGTCCACAGGTGGGGCGCCTTCTGACCGTCTTGACGCGTCTGCGTCGGCCGCAGTCGGTCTTCGAGCTCGGATCAGGATACGGCTACTCGACGCTCTGGTTCGCTCGCTGCCTCGAGCCGTCCGGAGTCGTGCACCATACCGATGGCTCGGAGGACAACTCGCGTCAGGCCCGTGAGTATTTGAAGAGGGCCGGTGTCGCCGAGCGCGTTCGCTTCCACGTCGGAGACGCCATCGATTCACTACGGGAGGTCGGCGGCCCTCATGACATCTACTACGTCGACATCGACAAGCATCAGTATCCGGACGCTTTCGAAGTCATCCGACCCGCCATGCGCGCGGGGGATCTGCTGATCGTCGACAACATGATCTGGAGCGGCCGCGTCGTGGACGAGACGCCGCCCGAAGCGTCGACTCGAGGGATCCGAGTCCTCACCGAGCGCGTCTTCTCCGACCGGGGGCTCGAGTCCTCGATCTTGCCAGTGCGAGACGGGGTACTCATCAGTCGTGCGCTCTGATCCGCTCGTCGATCTCGAGGCGCTCACGAAAAAAGCCACCTCGAGAGGTGGCTGTTCGCACGCCGGAAAGCGTGTGGTGCCGGAGACAGGACTTGAACCTGCACGACCGTAAAGGTCACTAGACCCTGAATCTAGCGCGTCTGCCAATTCCGCCACTCCGGCTTGGAGGACGAGGAGAATACCAGCGCGCCCCGACGCCGTCAACCCGGCCCCTCGATCGAATCGCCGGTGACGGGAAGCCGTTCCCCAGAAGTATCGAGAATGGAGGTCTCCGCACGGTCCAGCGTGCGGAGATTCCGTGGATCTGGGCGGAACTTAGGCAAGCATCGAGTCGGCAGTCATCCGTTTGATATTCCTCAAGCGCTTTAAGCGTAAGCGTTTGAGTGCCAGTTTGGCCAACCGGATCGCCGTAGGGCGACGTAAGTGGCACGCCAATTGTTCCTCAGTTTCGTCGCCCGCGTTCGAAACGCAAGAACTGGCAGAGCCGACAACGGGTACAGGGGGCGGCGAGCCAGGCAGGAGATGGAGGAATGGTGACATGAAGGGCAAGATCGCCTCTCTGATGTGTCGGTTGGTCGGACATCGCATGCGTCGTGACTGGGTTTCCTCGGATTCCATGCAAGGATCCGGTCGCTTCGAGCATCGCTGCCGACGCTGTGGACGCTGCCTCGATGACGAGTACGTGTCTCTCTACCGTCCTTCCTCCACGCGCGCCTGGCGGCGTGCACTTCCCCGACCTCGCAACGGATCCGCCGCGTTCTGACACGGAACGAGGGAACGGGCGCGGGTCGAAGCACTCGCCCCCGAATTCAAGTGGCTCCAGAAGCGGGCCGAGACGACGAGCGAGA
>JAJDCO010000137.1 GCA_029260795.1 Planctomycetota bacterium
CAGTCGGTCTCGCGTGACGATTACCGTCGGTGGCTCTGCCTTCTCGCACGTGCATGGGGTACAGAGACCCGAACGGAGTTCGACAGGTCGCGCCAGTTAATCCTCGTGGCCTGTCGGCGGGGCGGTTTGCCTTCGAAGAGCGTGGGTGAGAGAGCGGTGCGCGAGAAGCCCTCCCGCTCGACTGAATCCCAGCTTTGCAGCACGAGACGGTGTTTTCTGGGGAGCGGAGCATCGTGACCGAACGGGCTCTCTTGTTGCACTAAAATGAGGTAAATATCATATGATTACCAAGTCGGCCCGAATAACCTTCCGTTCGTCGGGGTGGCGGCTAGCCAACAGGCCTCCTCCCCTGACAAGGCTGGCCAAGACTGCCCCGACAGGCCGAGGTTCTTGCAACCTTGGGCTGAAGCCGGCGATCCAAGATCAGGAACCCGGCTGAGACGATCGCGCAAGACACTTCGGACCAACGGCTGAAAGCCGGCGGTCCTAGATCGATGGGACCGAGACGAGAGGAACGATGAGCTACTGCGAGGCCGCTCCTGGCCATCCGGATCATGGCCCCTACCACGATCGCGAGTACGGGTTTCCGGCGCGGGACGACGCGGTGCTGTTCGAGCGACTGATCCTGGAGATCAACCAGGCCGGGCTCTCGTGGCTGACGATCCTGCGCAAGCGACCCGCCTTCAAGATGGCCTATGCGGGATTCGATGTCGCCGCCGTCGCCCGTTTCGACGATCGGGATCGAGCGCGACTGCTCGCCGACGCCGGAATCATCCGCAATCGTCTCAAGGTCGACGCCGCGATCGAGAATGCGCGCCGACTCTTGGAGATCATCGACTCGCACGGCAGCTTTGCTGATTGGCTCGACGCGCATCATCCGCTCTCCAAGGAGTGGTGGGTGAAGCTCTTCAAGAAGACGTTTCGGTTCACGGGCGGCGAGATCACCGGCGAGTTCCTGATGAGCCTGGGCTACCTGCCCGGTGCTCACGTCGAGAGCTGTCCGGTATATGTGAGAGTGCTGAAGAAGCGGCCCCCTTGGCACACCGCGTCGGCGACATGATCGAGCCCAAGCTGCCGAAGGACGTTCCGCGATATGCTCCGGCGCGCGCTCTTCCGCCGTATCGATTCATTCCCGGACGCGGCTTGCCGCATCCGATCAACGATCCCGCTGGGCACAGCTACCAAGAGCATCCCGACCAGCCGAGCGAGCCTTGGACCGTCGAGAGCTGGCCTCGGCTCGAAGACTGGCTTGTCGGCGTCGACCTCTTCAATCACGCCTACTGGTGGGAGTCGCACGAGGCCTTCGAGGGATTGTGGCAGGTCGCGCCGACGCCGGAGACGACCGAGCTCCTTCAGGGGCTCATTCAGATCGCGGTGGCCTTGCTCAAGTCATACCAAGGTCAGCGCCGTCCCGCCCGGTCGCTGCTCGAGCGCGGGCGAATGCGATTCGCGTCCCTCCCAGTGGAGCCGGCATGCCTGATGGGTGTCGACCGTGGACAGCTGCTTCGCGACGCCGACGAGTACATTCAGGCCCGGAGCCGCGGCGAGAGGGGCCGAGCGCCGACGATCCGACTCTCGTGACCGTGGACGGCCTTCGCTGCAAAAAACGGCCGGAGCGCTCCGCCGAGTGAAGGAGCTCCCTCGGCCCCCGGGTCCTCCTCGGTTACCATGGCATTCTCCGTCACGATGCGTCGCTCCGAACCGAGGATCCTCGATGCTGATTCCGATGATCGCCGCTCTGCTGCTGTCCCTCTTCCCGGTGGCGGGATCCGGCGACGGTGAGCTCGTGCGCGGAATCACGATCTCGACGCACGGCATGGGGCGTGACTGGGGCACCGACGCGCTCTTGGGAACCTTGGAGGAGGTCCGAGAGCTCGGTGCCGGCTGGATCTCCATTCATCCCTATGCGCGCATCGAGGCCGACGGCAGCCTGCGGCACTATGAGGATCTCGATGCCGAGGCCCCCCCGGAGTACTGGGTGCGCCCGATCCGCGAGGCCCACGCGCGGGGCCTCAAGATCCTGATCAAGCCACACCTCGCCTACTGGGGTTCGCCCTTTCGTTGGCGAGGCGACATCGTCTTCGAGGAGGCAGCGGCTCGCCAACGGTTCTGGAGAGACTACGTGCGCTGGATCGAGATGCTCGCACACTCCTGCCGCGCGGCCGACGGCTTCGTCGTGGGAACCGAGCTCGATCGCCTGCTCGGCCACGAACGAGAGTGGCGCGGGTTGATCCGATCTGTGCGGAGCCGCACCGATGCCGCGCTGACCTACGCCGCCAATTGGACCGACTTCGAGCGCGTGCCGTTCTGGGACGCTCTCGACGTCATCGGCATTCAGGCCTACTTCCCCCTCGCCGAGGGTCCTGACGCCGCCAGCGAGGCCGATCTGCGCGCCAGCTGGCGACGCTGGATGACTCGCATCCGGCGAGCAGCCGAGAAGCACGACCGCAACGTCGTGTTCACCGAGCTTGGATACAATCGCTCGTTCCGGGCACCGGTCCAGCCCTGGAGCGACCAAACCGATGGCCCTGAAGCCTGGCTGGTCGCCGCCCGGTGCTACCGGACCGCGTTCGAGGCAATCGATGCCGAGCCTCGGGTCCTCGGCGCCTTCTTGTGGAAGTGGTTTCCCGGCCCGCGCCCGAACGGCCGCAACTTTCAGCTCGCCGTTCCCGAGATTCGCTCCGTGATCGAAGCCGCCTGGAAGCGTTGACGCCGAGCTCCGGGTGGAGGGAATCGCTCGGGCGAGAACTTCGAGGCGGCACGGGCGTCCATGAGCCTCGCCGCCTGATTCCGACCCGCACGCAGGAGACCGAGACATGCCCCTCACTCGCCGCATCACGGCCACGCTGATCCTCCTCAGCTTCCTCGCCGCCCCCTCGCTCGCCGACATCGCCGTCCCCGGATACAAGCAGTTCCACATCGAGGCGCGCCTGGACTTCGGTGACTTGAAAGATCGCTGCTACTCGCTCATCGAGGTGAAGGAAGGCGACACGCTCAGCGCGATCGCGAAGAAGCATCTCGGAGACGCGTCACGCTACCCGGAGATCGAACGACTCAACCCCGAGCTCGATCCGGACGGCATTCGGCCAGGTGACGAGATCCTGTTGCCGCCTCGAAAGGCGGACGGATCGGGGCGCCGTTACTTCATCTACTATCGCTCGGGTCCCGGCGCCTCCTCGAGGCCGACGCTGTTGGGTCAGGACCGACAGATTCGCGGGCCCTACATGGCGCGGGTGTACGCCGTGCCCGAGACCGCGCGCGAGGAATTCGAGGCGTTGTTCGCCGATCGCAAGAAGAGCCCGCGCGCCGACGACATCGACCCCGAGCTTGGGGTCGCGATCTCCGCGTCGATCGATCTTCGGATGAGCCTTCCGAACGCCAACGCCACCGAGCGAGTCGATGGCCATGTTCGGTTGCTCTCGGTCAAGGACAAGGTGCTCTCGATCGAGTACACGCGACAGCACTTCGACCGCAAGGGCCGCGAGATCGACTCCAACCAGCAATCGGCGAGCGCATTGCCCTTGCTCGGCGTCGGTCTGCTCGGGCTCATGGTCATCGGCTTCATTGGCTGGAAGCGTCGCCGGGAGCTTTCGGTGGCATGAGCTCGCGCTGGACCTCACCGCTCCTCCTCATCGGAGCCGCGTGCGTCGTCGCCTGGCTCGCGGTCGGCGCGCCCTTGCTGGTGTACTCGATCACGTTGGCCGTCTTCGGTCTCCCGCATGTGCTCGTGGAGCTGCGCTACGTCGACGAGCGCTTTCGCGACCGCCTGTCGCGACCGCTGCTCCTCGGCATCGGTGGGCTGCTGACCGGCATCGTGCTCCTCCGCGTGACGGCCTTCGCCGGCTGGACGCGACAGAGCCTCGTGCCGCTCGAGCTCGGACTCGTGGTCGCGCTCGTCGCCGCTGCCGGGTTCGCGGTCGGGCGGCGTGCTCTCGGTACGCGGATGCTGGCAGGCCTGGCGGCGCTCGTCTTGGCCGCCGGTGCCCTGTGGGCGCCGTTGACGATGTTGGTGCTGCTCGCGGTCCTCCACAACCTGACCCCGGTCGGGTTCCTGGCCGAGGCGCTCCGAGGCTCGGCTCGTCGACGCGCACTGCTGCTGTGTGCGGCCACCTTCGGGGCGCTGCCGCTCGTCATTCTCAGTGGACTTCCCGAGCTCGCCCTCGAGGCCCTCGGAGGACGGGCTCTCGATGTGAGCGTTCTGCGCCTGGGAACGCTGCGCGATCATCTGGGTGCTTTCGTGCCAGCGCCGTGGCAGGGCGACTCCCTCGGCGTGCGCGTCTTTTCACTCGCCGCCTACTTGCAGTGCCTGCACTACGCGGTCGTCCTGTACGTCCTGCCACGGCTCGGTCGAGTCGAGGCCGCGCCCCCGAGTCCGAGAAGATCGCAAGGATGGCTCTCGCGTCACGCCTTCGGCCTGAGTGTCACGACCGTCTCGAGCGTCTTTCTGCTCTGGTTTGCGCTGTCGTTCGTTGAGGCGCGCACGGTGTATGGATTCTTCGCGGCCGTGCATGCATGGGTCGAGCTCCCGATCTTGCTCATCGCCCTGGGAGGGATCGGGGCGGTGCGTCCGCGGGCAATGGCGAGATGAGCTGGGGGAACTATCTCCTGCTCCTCGCTCTGACCCTCGCGATCGAGCTGGGAATCATCGAGGGAATCCGCCGCCTCTCTCCGCCCGCGCCTCGCCGCGTCGACGTGCTGTGGGCAAATCTGGGTACGCACCCCCTGGCCAATGTTGCGATCAGCCTGCTGGGCTGGCCGTTTCTCCCCATCGAGCTGCTCGTGGTCGGTACCGAAGCCATCGCCTTTCGGTGGCTGAATCCCGCTCTGAGCTGGCGGCGCGCCTGCGCCATTGCTCTCATCGCCAACGCCGTCACGGCATTGCTCTCGCTCGCGACGTGAGATGGCGATGGCTCTCACCGCGGACTCGTCGACGGTATCCGACGCGGAGCGGCCCGCCCGAGATCCTGATCAGCCGATCAACCTCGCGCCAGGTGCCGGCAGCGGCTCTGTCGAGCGAAGAGGACGGAAAAGGTGGTCGAGTCACGCATCGGCGATAACCAAGAACAGTGTGCCCCGCCTCATGAAGGGCGGAGCCCGCTGCGAGAGCGGCACACACACACACACACACAAGAGAGAGAGACAGAGACAGAGAGAGAGAGAGAGAGAGAGAGAGAGAGAGAGAGAGAGAGAGAGAGAGAGAGAGAGAGCGGTTGGCGGACTTAGCGTCCGATGTTCTGGGTGGTCTCGCCGCGGGATCCTAGGTCGACGGTGACCGGTTCCAGCTCGGCGCCGACTTTCTCGGCGATGAGGCGATAGGTTCCGGCTGAGAGGCCGGCGACCGCGTATCGGCCCGACTCGTCGAGCGGCACGCGCCGCATGGTCTCGCCGCGATCGTTCGTGATCCGCACATGGCCGTGCTTCGCCGGGGCGCCGGCGACCGACACGTGGCCTTGAATCGAAGCGCCGATCTCCAGACAACACACGACCGGCGCGCCGGATTGCCCGTTCGTCACGAGCACCCGCTCGCCCCGATTCTGCGCGTAGTCCTTGTGGGCAGCCACGACCCAATACTCACCGTCCGGCAGGCCTTGGATCTCGAAGTGGCCGGCTTCATCCGTGTGTGCCGAACCGGCCAGAGTGGTGTTCTTGGAACGGAGCGCGAAGCGCGGCGCTTCGAGCTCGGAGCCCGCGACCATCAAGCGCACCCAGGCATTCGCAAGCGGCTGGCCGGCCGCGTCGAGAACTTGCCCGTCGAATGCGGCGCCGCGCTTCACCTCGAGCTCCAAGCCACCCGGTGCCGGCAGGCTTGCCTCGATCTCGGTGACCTGGAATCCCTCGACCTGGACGCGAACTCGATAGTCGCCCCGAGGCAGCGCGGCGGATGTGAACCGGCCGTCTTCGTCGGAGCTGGCCGTCCAGCGCCGTGCGCCCGAGATGAGCAAGACGCGCGCGCCGGCCACCGGCTCTCCCGTCGCACGATCGTTCACCCGACCCGTCGCCGGGGAAGCACTCTGAGCGGTGAGAGTGACCGGCGAGTCCCAGGCGGTGACGCCGGAGAGCGTGAGCGGTCCATATCCTCGAGCCAAGGCGTGGAGATTGAGCGCGTCGTCTCCGACGCTCTCGAACAGGAAGGTCCCGTCGGGGCCAGTCGTCGACGACTGCGGCCCCTGCTCGCCGATCACCTGGATCACCGCTCCCGGTATCGCCTTGCCTTGCTCGTCGACCATTTGCCCAGTGAGCTGCTGGGCTGGCGTGAGCTCGAGTACGACCTCGGTGTCGCCGGCTTCCGGCAGGCGAACCTCCTCGGTCCGGATCGCGAATCCCTGGGCTTGAATCTTCAGGCGAGCGGAACCCGAGCTCAGACCAGCCAGCTCGAAAGCGCCTTCGCCATCCGAGACCGCCGAGCGCTCGAGGTCGAAGAGCTGAGTGGCATTGCTCGGAAGCAACACGATCGAAGCGTCCTCGATGGCCGCGCCTTCCGTCGTCGTGACTTGACCCACGATGCGGATGCCGGACTCCATGACGAGGTGGGCTTCGGAATCCGGTTCCACGATGAAAGCGTCGAGCAGAGTGGCTTTCCAGCTCCGGTGCGAGGCGTGGATCATCCAAGGACCCGCGTCCGAAGCCGGCATCACGAAGCGTCCCTGGTGGTCGGAGAGCAGCACAACGGTCGACGGATTCGACCACTGCCTGCCTGGGCGAGCGATCATGACGCGAGCGTCGGCGATGCTCTTGCCTTCGGGCGACGTGATGCGACCGGCCAGCAGCGGCATCGTGCTCTCGACGATCGTCTCGGGACGAGCCGACGTCTCGATTCCGGACGGAGCCACGTCGATCGACGCGTCACGGCTCGCCATGCGAATCTCTCGAGGCTCGACGCTTCGCGATTCGTTCAGCCCGGGACTCAAGACGGGCAAGGCTCTCGTCTCGGAGGCGACGTCGATCACATCGCAAGGCTCGAGAAGCTCGACCGAAGTCGATCGGTCACCGGATGAGCCGGCGTCGTCGATCCAGTCGAGGGCGACGAATGCCACGGGTGCCGCGAGGGCGACCAGGGCGGCCAGGGCGGCCAAGCTGACGAAGATGTTGCGTGCGTGGTGGCGGCTCATGGCTCTCTCCGTGCGTGGGGTGTTCGCTCTCTCTCTCGTTGTCGGCGGAGCTCTCTCGGTCACCGCCACCCAGAAAAGACCCGAAAAGCGCTCGGAGCGAACACGAAAAGAGAGACTCGAGGCCCTCTCCGAAAACCAAAGATCGAGCTCTGCGGTCGCGCGGTCAGAAAGCGATCGGCGTTGCGAATCGGAGGGCGGACTTCAGTCCGCTGCGGTCGCGCGGTCAGAGAATGGCGCGTGCAACAAGCTCGTCACGCGGGGAAGACGCCTCTCGTGTCGATCCACGTCCGCGGCTGCATTCAGAATGCGCCGCGTGGTCGATCGGCTTCCCACCCGAATGAATTCGGGCCTCCGATTCGAGGGCCTCGGAGGGCGCGACGCCCGCGGCCCCTGCCTGGTGGGCGACGGCTTGGACCTACAGCCCCTCGATACCGCCATTGCTATCGGCGAAGCTCGTGATTCGAACGCCGCTCTTGCGGAGCAGGTGGAGGTAGAGGTTTGCAAGGGGAACCTCGGAGCGGCGAGGCATCAGGTGACGACCGGTCTTGAAGAGGCCGTTCCCTTGACCGGCGACGAGAATCGGTAGGTTGTCGTGGTTGTGCCGATTGCCGTCGGAGAGGCCGGAGCCGAACAGGATCGCGCAGCGCTCGAGCAGCGGGCTTCCTTGATCCTCGATCTCGCCGAGGCGAGTCAAGAACCGCGCGAAGGCTTCGACATGGAAGTGGTTGATCGTGCGGAGCTTCGTGAGCTTGGCCTCGTCGTTCCCATGATGCGAGAGATCGTGATGCCCATCCGGGACACCGATCTGTCGGTAGCTGAGGTTGCTGCCGCCGTTGCCGGTCATGAAGGTGATCACGCGAGTGATATCCGCCTGAAAGGCGAGCGCCATGATCTCGTACATGAGCGCGAGGCGATCGGAATAGCTGCGACCCGCCTGCTCGAGGAGCTCTCGTGGCGGAGCCAGGGTCGAAGTCTCCTCCGCATTCTCGAAGCGCTTCTCGAGATCGCGAATCGCCGTCAGGTATTCGTCCAGCTTGGCCCGGTCCCCGGGTCCCAGCGTGCGCTGCAAGCGCTTGGCATCCTCGAGCGCCTGGTCGAGCAGCTGAACCGTCTTCTCGCGACGACGGAGCTGCTCCGCTTGATCGAGCACGACGTCCGGGTCACCGAAGAGGCGCCGGAAGACTTCGCGCGGATCGACCTCCTTGGCCACCGGCGCGGTCGGCGTCCGCCACGAGATGTTGTTCGAGTAGGCGCAGCTGTAGCCCGAGTCGCAGATCCCGGCGAGCTTGCCGCCCTGCATGCCGAGCTCGAGCGAGCGCAGCGAGGTCTCGCCTCCGATCGCCTCGGCGAGCATCTGGTCGACGGACACTCCTACCTCGATGTCGGCGCCTCCCGTCTTCCGTGCGCGCATGCAGGTGAGGAAGGTCGACGCCGCGCGGGCGTGGTCACCGGGCCCGTCGCCGTGAGCGCGCCCGGCGTCGATCGCCAAGCGGCTCAACACACTCACGGACTTCTTCAGAGGCTCCAGAGGCTCGAGCAGGAACGGAAGCTTGCCCAGGCGCCCGGAGTCTTCACCCGGTGTCCAGTCGTCGATCTTCACACCGTTGGGCATGAACACGAACGCATGCCGAGTCGGCGCTTTGACGGAGGCCCTCGCCAAGGAGGGTGTCATCGCCTCGAGCCAAGGAAGAGCGATCGCGACACCGGTCCCGCGCAGGAAGGTTCGACGGGAGAGCGCACGGCGGCGGAGCGGAGTAGCCATCGTTTCCAGGTCCTCTCAGTCCAAGGCTTGCCGACGGAAGGCGTCGAGCTGCACGATCCCCATGATGATGTCCTCCAGGGTGGCGTCCGTCGAGTGTCGACCGATCATCCGACGAATCTGGATGTCGTCCAAGACGCCGACGTCTCGTCCGATCGCGTAGACGAAGAGCTTCTTGGCAATGGCGACCAGGAGATCCGGATTCCCGGCGAGATGCGTCTTCAAGTCTTCGACTCCACCGAGCGGAATCCCGTTGGGGAGCTCGGAGCTCGTATCGATCTCACCGCCGGCATCCGCGTCGCGCCACTGTCCGATCGGGTCATAGTTCTCGAGCGCGAAGCCGAGCGCGTCCATCCGCACGTGGCACGAGGCGCACTCTGCCCGCGCGCGGTGCTGCTCGAGCTGCTCTCGCAAACTCGCCGCGACCGTGGCCGCTTGCTCGTCGACGAAGGAGCCGTTGCCGGGAGGCGGTGACGGTGGCGAGGCGTCCAGAAGATTGGTGAGGATCCACTTGCCCCGCTTCACGACCGACGTCCGCGTCGGGTTGGAGGTGACCGTGTGAATGCTGCCATGCGCCAGCAACCCGCCCCGCCGAGGATCGGAGATCTCGACCCGTCGAAACTCCTCACCCGAGACACCCGCGATGCCATAGTGCTGGGCGAGGCGCTCGTTGAGAAAAGTGTAGTTGGCCGAGACGAGCTCGTGCGCGGGACGCCGCTCACGCAGGACCGCTTCGAAGAAGATCTCGGTCTCCCGCTGGAGCGATTCTCGCAAGCTGGCATCGAAGCTCGGAAACCTTCCGGGGTCCGGCTGCACCTCACCGAGGTTTCGCAGCTCGAGCCACTGGGCCGCGAAGTTGGTGGCCAGGGAACGCGCCCGCGGATCGGCGAGCAAGCGCTTGGCCTCGGCGACGAGCTCACCCGGTTGCGTCAGCTTGCCGGCCTTTGCCCGATCCAGCAGCTGCTCGTCCGGCGAGCTGGCCCAGAGGAAGTAGGAGAGCCGCGTGGCCATGGGATACGCCGAGAGCGTCGTGCCGCGTTCTGCAGGCTCGATGCGGAAGAGGAAGTTCGGCGACACGAGCGCGGACTCGAGTGCGCGGCGCACCCCCTGCCGAAACGTGCCCCCTTCCTTCTCGACCTCGAGGACGATCCTCTGGGAGCGTCGCTTCTCGTCCCGGCTAGCCGGGCGTCGCCAGACGCGGCGTAGCAGCTCGTCGACGATCGGCTCGGCCCGATTGAAGGTCTTGCCCGACTCCGGATCGAGGCCGAGGATCCAATCCTCACCGAAGGTCGTGACTGGGCCATCGAGAGGTCCGACGATCTCGAGCCAATCGAGATGCAGATTTCGATCGCGCGCCGCCGGGTTGGGATTCTCCGGCTCGTAGTAGTCATTGATGAAGGAGAGCTGCACCCGGTGAGCGCCCGCCGCGAGCTCGGTCTCGATGTCGTAGGTCTTGCGAGCTCGTCGGCTGGCATCGATCGGAACCGTCGCCACGCTGTGCTCGCCCACTCGGACGTCGAGGGTCGCGAGCTCATCGCCGGCTTGGTCGGCCCCGGCATGCACACGAATGCGATACTTCCCGCCCCTCGGCAAAAAGACCTCGTCCCGGACGTAGCCGCGCGTGAAGAGGTTGACGGCTCCATCGAGCTCGCTGTCGCGATCGAGCGAGAGGCTCATCTGCTCGGCCTCGAGATGGAGGGTGGTCGGTTCCGTACTCACCTCGTCCGGGATCGTCTGCCGACCGATCTCGTCCGCGGCCGCGACGTACTTCTCCAAGTGCAGCAGCGAGGTCGAGAGCGCGTCCCCGATGTTGTCGAAGCCATATCCGAGATCGTCGGCGGGAAAGCGGTCGACCGCTCGGCACTCGATGCCAAAGAGGTCGCGCACGGTGTTGCGATACTCGGTGCGGCTGAGCCGACGCATCGTCACTCGAGGCGGCGCCGTCTCGAGCGTCCGGGCGAGCGCGAGGGCGAAGTCATCGAGATGAGCGACGAGGGCGATCCGCTCATCCGGCTCCAAGACCGCGAGGTCGGGCGGCGGCATCTCGAGAGCGCGCACGCGCTGGATCAGGCGTCCCGTGATGGCGAGCTGCCGAGCCGGCCGAATCGTGCCGGGAAACTCCGACAGATCCAGATCTCCCGCCGACTCCTCGCCGGCATGGCACAAGACGCAGTGATCCTCCAGCGCCTGACGAAGCGGCCCGGGCAGGGAGCGATCGAGCGGGCTTTCGTCGTCCTGGGTGAACGCGACCCACGCGGCGAGTCCCATCGCCGCGAGCGCCGGGAGAACCGTGCGAATCAAGTGCTGCCTCCGGGAAAGATGCCGCGAGCCCAGGGCGAAGGGGCCCGACGGACCCACTCTAGCCGCGATCGAGCTCGGGAGCCACCGGCCGGCGGGCACTCTCCGCCCTCCCTGGGATCACTCGCCCGGGTTCGGAGGATGCGAACCGGCCCTCGCAATCACCGGGGATGATGCGGGCGGGCCGCCAGGCGGGCCCAGGAGAGGAGCCAATCGGAGCCTCGGACTCCATGCGGCAGGAACACGGTCGATCCCCTCGAGTCGCTCTCTCGGGTCGTCCGACGATCGAAACAAGGTGAAGAGCGGGCGGGCCGCCCGCGGTCCCAGCCAAGAGGCGGGATGACGCTCTTGGTCCCGCGGGATGACGAGTGAACGCTCACCAACAAATCGCGGCCTTGCTGAAATCCGAACGCCGAAACGCTTAGAGTGGCGGCGACCGAGACAGCCCTCACGGAGACGAATGATGACGAGACGATCGAGTGCGCTCTTGGCTTTCGCACTTTGGACCCTGACCCCTACCGCGATCGCGGAGCCGCTGCGGTTGCCGGCGATCTTCAGTGATCACCTCGTGCTCCAACGCGAGCGCTTCGTGCCCGTCTGGGGATGGGCCTCGCCGGGCCAGGTCGTTCGAGTTCAAGGCGAATGGAGTGACGAAGCCAGCCAAGTGGTGGCTGACGACGCCGGCCGCTGGCGAACGTGGCTGCGCACGCCCGAGGCGGGCGGCCCGTACACGCTCACCGTCCGTTCCGAGGACGAGATTCGAGTCCTGCGGGACATCTTGATCGGCGAGGTCTGGCTCTGCTCGGGGCAGTCCAACATGGAGATGACGGTGGCGAACACCGCGCCCGGCTACCAGGGTGTCCTCGACTGGGAGGCGGAGGTCGCGGCCGCTCATCATCCCAAGCTGCGGCGCATCGAGATCCCGAACGTCGTCTCGCTGACTCCGAAAGACGATTGCGAAGCGCAGTGGGTCGTGTGCTCCCCCGAGACTGCCGGCGATTTCAGCGCGACGGCGTACTTCTTCGCTCGCAAGGTGATGGAGGAGCTCGATATTCCGGTCGGACTCGTCTCGTCGGACTGGGGTGGAACGGTGGCCGAGGCTTGGACCAGCGCCGCCGGCCTGGCCCCACTCGGTGACTTCGCCGACGCTCTGGCGGACGCCGAGCGTGAGCGATCCCAATCGGACGATCTCGATCGTGATCAGGCGGAGAAGCGAGGGGAGTGGTGGGCGACCTTGGATCGCAAGGCTCCGGGCGCCCAGACCATCGTCTGGGCGAAGGAGCGGGAGCCGTTCTCCTCGGATGCTTGGAAGCCGATGAATCAGCCGGCCGAATGGGGCGGAACCGAGCTCCGCGACTTCGACGGCATCGTCTGGCTCCGCCGGCGTTTCACCGTCAGCGCCGAGCAGGCGAGGCAGGAGGTCCACCTGCACCTGGGAGCGATCGACGACATGGACACCACCTTCATCAACGGTGAGCGAGTCGCCGGCACCGAGGTCCCCGACCGCTGGACGGAGCCCCGTCAGTACCCGATCCCGGTCGGCGTCTTGCACCCCGGCGTCAACGAGATCGCGGTGCGCGTCGTCGACACCGGCGGCGGCGGAGGTTTCACGGGCACTCCCGAGCAGCTCGCCCTGCACTTCACCGACGGCACCGCGCCAGTCTCGCTGGCCGGCGAATGGCATGCGCGTCGCGGTGTCGCGGCGAGCGAGCTTCCCCCTTGGCCGCGGGTACGGCGCTTCACGCGCGACTCGCCGACGGCCCTGTTCAACGGACAGCTGGCCCCGGTCGCTCCCTACGGCATCCGCGGAGCCCTCTGGTATCAGGGCGAATCCAATCGGCCTCGCGCCGCCCAGTATGCTCGCCTCATGCCGGCGATGATTCAGGACTGGCGGCACGTGTGGGGACAGGGCGACTTCCCGTTTTACTTCGTCCAGATCGCTCCCTACGCCTACGGTCGCGATCAAGGACAAGCCGCCGAGCTGCGCGACGCCCAGCGGACGACGCTGAGGGTGCCGAACACCGGCATGGCCGTGACCATGGACATCGGCAACGCCCGCGACATCCATCCCAAGAACAAGCAGGAGGTGGGACGGCGCCTCGCCTTGTGGGCCCTGAACCAGACGTACGGCCTCTCGGACATCGTCTACTCAGGTCCTCTCTATCGCTCGATGGAGATCGAGAAGGAGTCGATGCGGATCCGCTTCGATCACGTAGCCGGCGGGCTCGTGTGCCGGGGCGAGAGCCTGACGCACTTCACGATTGCGGGCGCGGACCACGCGTTTCATCCGGCGCAGGCGAGGATCGACGGCGAGACGATCGTCGTCTGGAGTGAAGCGGTACCCGAGCCGGTCGCCGTGCGCTTCGGCTGGGGCGCGGCCGACGAGCCGAACCTCTTCAACGCCGCCGGCCTCCCCGCCTCGTCCTTCCGCACCGACGAGTGGCCGATGCTCACCCAATAGGGCGTCGAGCCACCGGGTCCGAGAGAGAGCGGCCAGGACGAACGTCCTGGCCGCTCTTTTCGTTGGTTCGTGGGCGGCTTTCCCCCTGTGCCCCAAAGGGGCCATCCTCGCCGCTTCTTTCGTTGGTTGTGGCCTCGGACTTCGAAGACCGAGTCGTGAGCTTCGAGCCGAGCCCACTCCGCCCCCAGCCTGGAACTGCCGAGGGCCGTTTGGTAGAGAGGACCGCCCGCGCCCGGCACCGCGCCCGGCCGATTCGTTGCTGCGATCACTTGTCAGAAGGCCTGCCGTGACCACCGATCAGACCGTCGTCGTCTCGGGGATCCAGCCCTCGGGGACGCTCCATCTCGGCAACTACTTCGGTGCGATTCGTCAGCACATCGACTTTCACACGAAGCACGAGTCCTACTACTTCATCGTCAACTACCACGCGCTGACGACGGTGAACGACAAGGAGGCTCTCGAGCGATACACCCTCGATGTGGCGCTCGATTACCTCGCGCTCGGCTTCGATCCCCAGCATTCGTGCCTCTTCCTACAGAGCGACGTGCCCGAGGTGGCCGAGCTGGCCTGGATCTTGTTGTGCCTCACCCCGGTCGGATTGCTCGAGCGAGGCGTCTCGTTCAAGGACAAGGTGGCGCAAGGGCTGTCGGCCAACGCCGGGCTCTTCACCTACCCGGTCCTCCAAGCGGCCGACATCCTCGCCTACGGTGGCACCCTGGTCCCGGTCGGGGCCGACCAAAAGCAGAACCTCGAGATCTCTCGCGACCTCGCCCAGAAGTTCAACCTGACCTTCTGCCCCGAGGACCAGCCGCTTCTGCCACTTCCCGATCCTTACATCCTCGATCACGTGGCCGTCGTCCCCGGCATCGACGGACGCAAGATGTCGAAGAGCTATGGCAACACGATCGGCATCTTCGATGAGGGCAAGCCGCTCAAGAAGAAGGTGATGAGCATCGTCACGGACACGAAGACACTCGAGGAGCCCAAGGATCCAGCGAACGACAACGTCTTCGCGCTCATCAAGCTCTTTGCTTCCCCGGAGCAGCAGGAGGAGATCGCCACCGCCTACCGTGCGGGTGGCTACGGATACGGCGATGCCAAGAAGGTGCTGCTCGGGATGATCAACGAGTACTACGGCGAGGCCCGGGAGCGCCGACGTGAGCTTGCGAAGAGTCCGGACGACGTGCGAGACATCTTACGTGAGTGCGGTCGGCGCGCGCGCGAGAAGGCCCAAGGCATCGTTGCAGCAGCCCGTGAGCGTTGTGGCCTGCTCACGACGTACTGACCGCGAGACAGTCGTCGACTACTTCTTCCGGTGCTCTCCCGACCGCACGTAGGACGCGAACTGCTCGATCAGGAAGTGCTTCCAGACTCGTGCCAGCACACCACGCAGCTCGTCGTCGACCTCGCCCTGACCGCGCACCGAGGCCGAGAGCTTCGTGCCGTCCTCGACTGCTTCGAACGTGAAGGTGTGCACCTGGTGCACGGCCTTGCCATGGAGCCCGAGTGGGCCGACGAAGACCAGCTTCTTCCCGCGCTCCGCCCAAGTCACGTCGGCATGGACGACCCCGTTCCCGGCCTCGTTGAAGAGCTCCAGGAAGTGCCCGCCCGGCCGGGGCTCGATCACGAACTTCACCGGCTTCTCGGAGTGATGATGATCCCACCAGGGGCTGATGTCCCCCGTGAATGCGTCGTAGACCTCCTCGGGGCTTCCCGGCACGGTCACGGAGAGCTCCACCGAGAATCCATGGATCGCGACGTCGTTCTGGACCGGCCCGTCGTCGAACCAGCCGCGCGTGATCGTGAGACCGGCGAGAACACAGAGCGGATAGACGAAGTAATCGAGACGCCGCATCGTCGAGACTCCTGAGTCTTTGTCGGGAGGAACACACCCAGCGGGCTGCCGTTCCCCATTCAACGCGAGGGACGTCGGCGTTTGCAGGGAATCTTTCGGGGCACGACGATGGCACTCAGCGAAGGCGGCTGTGTGTTGCCCGACGGCGAAACGGCTCGTCGGGCAACGGCCTTGATCTCGGTCTCAGCGCGTGCCGCGAAGACCGGCGAGCAGCTTGCGAATCTCGCGATGCACGGACTCGCTCTGCCGAACGACCAAGAGGCCGTTGTAGATCGTGACCTTGGCGCGCGGGTTGTCGCTCCAGCTCTCGCCGCCCGTGTACTCCTCGATCATGTCGACGACCTCATCGCCGGTGACCGGAGCCGTGAGAGGCTCCTCCTTCTCCGGCTCGTCGAAGAAGCCACTTCGGGTCGGCTTCAGGTTCATGTCGGGCCCCGGGAAGTCTCGGATCGCGACCAGCATGTCCTGAATCGAGTAGATCCGCAGGACGAGGTTCTGACCGGCCTCCTCCTTAGGCACGACCACGAACACTCCGTGTCGATACACGGCGCGCAGATCATGCTGATCGAGGACGAGCTCGAGAGCGTCGAGCAATCGGAACCTCTTCAGGTTCAGCGTGACCGTCGCTTCCTCGATGTCGGCCTTGGGGTGCACCACGACGTTCACTTCGCCGGACCGGGCGACGAACTTGAAGAACTCACCCAAAGGCGGGTCCTCGAAGCGAGGGTCGAAGACAGTGGCGTGCAGCCGCTGCAGCGACTCGATGTAGGAGCGCCGGTTGGCGCCCTTGCCTCGTTGGATGAGGTCTTGAGCGGTGGCCACGCTCACGCTGGCCATCAATGCGGTCAGGAGCAGGAAGGCGCGCGTCGAACGCAGGGAGCTGCGCATCTCTTTTCTCCAGTGGCCGGGCCCGGCCGATCGGGGCTTCCATTCCGCAATCCAGTATAGGCAGATTCGTCGGGTCGGCCATGGCGAAGGCGGGAAAGGCGGACCGGTGCCTTCGAAGAGCCGGTTGAATCCCGGAGCCGTTTCCGCACAATGGACGCGGAGATTCGGGAAGCTCCCAGCTTCGACAACTCGACGCAGGCGCGTCAGCCATCCCGGCTCGGGCCTGATCCCCTTTGCGGAGGAATCCCAATGCGCATACGCAAGCGAACGTTGGTGTCCATGACTCTTCCTCTATTGGCTGCCCTCGCACTGGGTGCTTGGGTCCGTGGTCAGGAGCCGAGCTCGGAGTCTCCGCAGTCGCGGCGACCGACCGAAGCCTGGCCTCAGCCCGAAGCACCGACCCCGGCCTATCGAGCTCTGCAGGAGCAGGCACATCGCCGTCCCTCGGGTGCGCTCGAAGGATCTGTTCGCCTGGCCCCCATTGCCAACCCCGCGCGGTAAGGAGGTGACGCATGAGACTCACAGTGCTCTTAAACCTTCCCTTCCTGCTCGTGCTGTCGACCTCGGTCCTCGCGGACACGATCACGGTCGACGATGACGGTCCGGCCGACTACCCGACCATTCAGCAAGCAGTCGACAACGCCAGTCCCGGCGACACCATCCTGGTCGCCGACGGCTTTTACCCCGAAGAGGTGATCGTGCCCGTGGCGGTGGCGATCGTCGGTGCGGGGCAGGGACAGACGGTCGTGGCTCCGGCGACGTCGCGGCCCGGCTCGGGTCCCGGCTCCCAGATCGGCTCGACCGCTTGGGTCTTTCGGATCCAGTCCTCGAATGTGACGATCGCCTCGCTCACCATCCACGGCAACAACCCGAACATCGGCGGTGCTTTCGATGCGCGCGGTGGCATCATCACCGACTTCACGACGGGCACCTACGACAACCTGCTCGTCTCGGGAGTGGAGGTCATCGACGTCGTATATCGGGGCCTCTACGCCGCCGCGGGCGGGAGCGGCCACGAGTTCCTGTCCAACAGCGTGCGGGGCGTGAACGCTCAGCCGCTCGACTCGGTCGGCATCTTCTTCTTCGGCGCGGTCGGGGACGCCAAGAACAATGTCGTCGATGACTGCTCCATCGGGATCGGCTTCCAGTCCGGCGGCGGCGGCGACTTCGAGGGCAACCTGGCCACCGGCTGTGACATCGGCATCCTCGCCAACGGCAGCAGCTCGCCCATCATGATCCGCGACAACGACATTCAAGGGTGCGATCAGGGAATCCAGACGATCGCCATCAGCACGCTGGTCACGACCGAAGTCAATCGCATCGTCGATTGCGCGAACGCGATCGTCTGCTTCGGTCTCGGCACCGGCAGCCACGTCATCGATGACAACGAGCTGGCCGGTGGAGCCATCGTCGGTGGCGCCGGCCTCTTTGCGACGACCGACGTCAGCCCGTTCGGCTTTGGGGACGTGCGCGTCACCGCCACCCGCAACGAGATCATCAACTTCGACCATGGCGTGGTCCTCCACGAGAGCACGCTCGACCCCTCGCCACTCGTCGACGTGACGCTGTCGGGCAACAGCGCCAACTTCAACGTGTTCGCAGACTCGGGCTCCTTCAATCTCCTCCTGCAGGACTGCAACGACGACATCGACGCGACGGCCAACTTCTGGGGCGTCGCCGCCCCGGCGCTGATCGAGAGCTCGATCTTCCATCAGGTCGACGACCCGGCCCTCGGGCTGGTCGACTTCTCGGGCCCGATCAACCTGGTGGTGACCGTCGACGACGACGGCGGTGCGGACTTCACTCAGATCAACCCGGCCATTCAGGCCGTCTGGCCGGGTGGCACGGTCGAGGTGGCACCCGGCTTCTATCAAGAAGACGTCGTCGCCGATCGGTCGCTGCTCCTGCGCGGCTCGGGGACCGACGCCGACCCCAACCTCGGCACGGTCATCCAGAGCACGGGCGCTTCGCCTTCCGAAGCCGTGATCGCCGTCACGGCCAATGACGTGATCGTTGAGAGCGTGCGCGTCGACGGGTTCGTCCCGGCCGGCGACAACAAGATCCGTCGCGGCATCTACGGATCATCGATCGCTGGCCTCCAGGTCACCGATTGCGTGATTCACACGGCCGTCTCCGCGATCGCCTATGTGTTCTCGACCGACGGTTTGTTCCTCCGAAATGAGTGCTTCGACTACGGCCGAAACCTCAATGAGGGCGGCGGGATCTTCTGCTACGGTTCGACCGGTACGACCGGCACGCCCGGCAACGGCAACTACGTTCACGATGGTCCGGCGACCGCGATCATCTTTCACCAATCCTCCTCGGGAAGCGCCGAGGGTAACCGAGTGACGAACGCTGGACTCGGCTTCCTCTGCAACGGCTGCAGTGCCGCCACCACGATTCGAGAGAACGAGGTCCAGGATTCCTCGCAAGGCTATCAGTCGATCGCCAACGCCTTACCGGTTCTCTACGAAGGCAACACCGCCTTCGGCTGCGGCTCGGGCTTCACGCTCTTTCCTTTGAGCGATCAAGTCCACTCCTACGTTCGGAACTACGTCGATGGCGAAGGCGCCGGCACGAACGGCATCTTCATTACGACCGAGTCGAGCTTCGGCGACAGCGACGTTCACGCGGCCCTCGAGGGCAACGTGCTCGTCGGGAATCAGTATGGCGTCCATTTGGACGAGACCGCGAGCAGCTTGCCGTTCCTGCTCGACGCCGATTTCGACGGCACTTCCGATCCGAATCTCTTCGCCGACAACTCATCGTTCGACATCTTCCTCGATGGTTGCAACGACAACATCGTGGCCACGTCGAATCAGTTTCTGACCACGAACAGCGCCCTGATCGAAGGTCGAGTCTTCCACAAGAACGACGACATCTCGCTCGGCCTGGTCTTCTTCTCGGGATTCCTCGCCCCCACCCCGGCACTCCGCGTCGACGGATTCTTGGACAAGGGCTACACCTTCGCCGTCACGCACGTCGGCCCGCCCGACGAGCTCGCGGTGTTCTTCGTCTCGCCATTCACCGGATCGCTCTCCACGCCCTTCGGCACCTTCCTGCTCGGATCGCCTTTCTTCCAAGTCCTGTCGACTCCCACGGGAGCTCTCGGGCTTGCACGATCCCAGATCCTGGTGCCGACGGTGCCGCCGAACGTCACGCTCTACGGTCAGTCGCTCATCACCATCCCGGGCCCCTTCCCCGATGCCGTCCTGACGGACCGCGTCGAGACGGTGACCCGTTGATGGGTATTCGGCCGCGCTGCCGTGAGGGAGCGCGGCCTGCCCTCGGACTCCATGGCGAGCCCCGAGGTGCGTCTTTCAGTCGGTGATCACCTGATCGAATCCGAGGGGCGCTCGGCATCGTTCGAGCGTCCCCCGGCACAAGCCCGAATCAGTGAATGGGCGGCGGCGAAGCGAAGCTCGTACTGCGGCTACCCGGGCAGTTGAGGGCAGCCATGAAGCCGTTCGCTCCGAGCGGCACGCTGTTCGGAACGGCGCTGCTCGGACAAGCCAAGGGGATGAAATCGGTGCCGCCATTGGTCAGTAGGACATTGATGCCCCCGAACGTCGGGTTGAAGCCTGCATAGGTACCGGACAGTGCATGAACCGTGGCTCCCCCTCCTTGGATCACGGTCACCTGATTCGCCTCGAAGACGACGGCCGCGGCGCAAGCGACGATGGTATCGCCCGGCGAGTGGCACGCATTGACCATCGCCACGGGAGCGACCGGATCCGTCGCGATGTTCGTGACTCGATTCACGCCACCGAGCTGTGCCCAGATTTGCACGCCCGGCGCGCCCGGGTCGTTGTCGCACTGGACGACCGCTTCGCAGGTCGAAAACCCAGGAGCATCCTGGGTGACGATTCCCGCCGCGACGGGAGGAGCGGGAAGAGAATACGTGAAGATCTGTCCGCCCACGAGGATGTGAAACGCCTTGTCGGTGATGACAAACACTTCCTCGATGGATCCAAAGCAGTCATGAGCGGCCGCGAAGACCGGTGCGGAACCAGCCGTCCCGGTCAGCACCTGCTCCCGAACGACCGCCCCGGAGATCCACCAGAGTGAGGGTCGATCCGTCACGACCAAATGCGGCGATGGAAAGATCGTGAGACCGCGAACCGGCCTTCCCATCAACGAGTAGCAGGTCGTCTGGGCAAAAGGCGGCGTGATGCCAATCTCGTCGGGATTGGCAAACGCCGCTGAGGTGGCCCCGGCGCCGACATTGGTGGGCGGCCAGACGAAAACCCCTCCATTGCAGCTGATGGGGCTCGATGGACGAGGACGCGCCCAGACGGGCTGCGCCTCAGCATCGAGCGCCCACAGCAGGAGCAGGAGGTACGACAATGACGACCAGCGAGCGGCACGATTGCGCATAGTAGATTCCCTTCGCGTGGAGAGATGATTGGGCCCACCTACTGGGGCGCAATCTGTCTCTGGCCTTCGCGAAGAAAATCGGAATCGCAATCCTGCCACGGCCTCGACCGGTAACGCCGAGTCGTCTCTGTCCGGACGACGACGAGCCGTTCGCGCACCCGAACGCTCGCGGTGATCCTCTCAGCGATCGCCGATCTGCTTCAGTCGGGCGCGACCTTCTTCGAGGGACGGCACTCCATAGGCCGCGCGCACAGCGTCGGGGAGGAGCTCGGTGTCGTACGGCTCCATCGTCCAGGTATCGCCACTCTTGAAGTACTGCGTGCCGAAGACCTGCTTGCGATCGATCTTCTGCAAGAAGCGGTCGAGCGAGGCAGCGGCGAGCCACTTTCCGGAGCGATGCCCCTCGAAGCCGGCCGCGGTGGCGAGGACGTGGGACTGGAGATAGTGGCCGGGCGAGTCGCCGTGCTGGAGGATCATCGCGGCGTGGTAATAGTCGTCACCAGTGGCCAGGGTGCCCGCCGCCACGATCTCCTCCACGCGACCGAGACGCTGCTTGTCGCGCTCCATCATCTCGTGGATCGCGGCCGGGTCGAGCGCCAGGAAGTCCTTTCGATCGTCCTGATCGGTGCGGTACATCTCGGCGAGCTCTTGGCTGACCGCCTCCTGATCGGCGGCAGTCGAAGGAGCAGGGGTCTCCTGCGCGTCTTGGCGTTCCGGAAAGGTGGCGCCGGCCAAGAACGCGGCTCCGATCGAAAGGCAGGTCATCCAAGCTCGAAGCTGTCGGCTCATCGTCACGGTCCGCTCCCGTTCGCAGTAGATTCGACTCCGTCCCTCGACGAGGCCTCCGACCTCGTTGCTCGGAGCGTTACCCACGAAGCATCCACTGCTTTCAGCGAGCCGAGCCCGGCATCTACTGCGAGATCACGGCCTCACGCTTCCTGACCCGCCCATTCCTCGATCTCGGGATCGAGGTAGAGGTTCTCGAGCAGCTCGGTCGCCCAGGCCTCGTGATTGGCGGCGAGTCGTCGCAGGAGTCGCACGGCCAAGACCTGTACTGGAGCGACTGAGCTCCAAACGGTCTTCTCGAGCACTCGCAGATGGAGCGCGTCGATCACCTTGCGACTGTCGAGCTCGCGAGTGCAAGGCTCGCACAGGAACAGCATGTGCTCGAGCTCGGGCTCCTCGGGAAGTGGAGGCAGCTCGGCCGGGGCAAGCGGAACGCCCGAGCTCTCGCAGAGCTCGCATCTCGAGCCCGATCGTCGCGCCAGCGGTCGCCCGAGGCTCGTGATGGCCTCCCGTCGCTGACGGTGCTTTTCGAATCCCTTGGCCATTTTCTCGCCCCACCCCGACCGCTGGCGAGCTCGCCGCGACGGCCGCACTCCGAGACTCTTTCGTTCGATACCGAAGAGCCTACACACTTGCGCCGGCATCACCAATCCTCTCTTCGGCGAACCTCGGGGTTGCACCCAAGGTGACTTCGGGCCCGCTTCGAGCACACCGTGGTCTGTGCCCAAGACGGCCTCCAAATCAGCGGGGATTTCGCCCGGGCTCCGTCCGACCTTCCCCTGCCCGAGGTCAGTCATTGGCGCCCCCGGCCGTCTCGACGTGCACTGGCCCTGGAGCGGAATGAGGACTCCGGGAGTGCGTCCGCGCAGCTGCCCCGCGACGATTCCCCTGACAACATAGTCCTCCGAGGGTAGCGGAACTGACGCGGAGAGCTCGTTGGACAGCGGACATGACGCCCAGGTCGTCCGGCGTCAGCTCCACTCGCGATGTTCGCTCAGTTCGAGTCGGAAGCTAGAGGCGCTCGCTGCGCGGACGCACTCCGGATCACGTTCGGAGATGACGCCCAGGTCGTCCGGCGTCAGCTCCACTCGCGATGTTCGCTCACTTCGAGTCGGAAGCTAGAGGCGCTCGCTGCGCGGACGCACTCCGGATCACGTTCGGAGATGACGCCCAGGTCGTTCGGCGTCAGCTCCACTCGCGATGTTCGCTCACTTCGAGTCGGAAGCTAGAGGCGCTCGCTGCGCGGACGCACTCCGGATCACGTTCGGAGATGACACCCAGGTCGTCCGGCGTCAGCTCCACTCGCGATGTTCGCTCACTTCGAGTCGGAAGCTAGAGGCGCTCGACGGCACTCGCCAGAAAAAGCCCGGGTTCCTTTGAGTTTCTTTGGTGGGAATCGCCTCGAGCCTTCTCTTCGTGGGCGGAACCCGAGCTTTTCGGTGTTACGCGATCGTGTGGCCGTGCCGTTATGCTCGAGGATGGCCCCACCCGAGCCAGCACGAACCCTACAATTCAACGACTCGCAGGAGGAGACTCACCGTGATTTCCACTCCCTTGAAGCGCCTATTTGGTCCGATTGTCCTGATCGCCGCGCTCGCGCTGATCGCCGCACCAGCGGACGCGCAGCTTTGCTTCGGACCGGACAACTTGACCGGACCCTGCTGCGTCAACACGTCGATCGCGCTGCCGCCGCTCCCGAACTTCAGCTTCCAAGTCGCCAACACTTGCTGGACCGCTTGCGGACCCGCCACGATCAGCCATCGCCTCGACGTGTCGGCTCCGACACCTTTGGGCTGCGGCACCTTTGCGTCGAGCGTCGGCGTCTTCGATACCGCGGGCGGCTTGATCCTCTCGGGTGGGCTCTCGCTCGACTACTCGCGCACTTGGGAAGAGGTCAACTTCGACGGGCAGTCCCTGCAGGTGTGGCGCTTCCTGGTGAAGACCGACGTCCGCGCCGGGCCGGCCTTCGATCCGTCGCTCTGTCAGTCGGCCAAGTGCCTGGTACCCGCTGGCTCGACGGCATTCTACTACGGGCACGTCGACTACGCGCTCAACTGCGTCACGAACACCTTCGAATCTTCGATCACACTCTTCCACGGCTGTGACATCTTCATCCACAACCCGGTCGCCTCGTCGAATCCGGGCCCGTGGCATGGCGCGACCTCGTATGCGATCGTCGGCCCGGACACTTCGGCGAACCCCTTCGTCCCGTCGCTGATCCCTCCGTTCGCCGCGCCGGCCGTCGGCGGAGCCACTCGTCGCATCGGCCCCGGTGCGAGCTGCTTCACCGAAGAGGTGATGAACCTGGGAAGCCTCGGCCTCATCGGCCAGGCCTGCGCCTGCCCGTTCAACCTGGCGGGACCGTTCCAGTACTCGGCCTTGCAGTTCGGGTTCAACGGCACCTGCAACCCGCCGGCGAACATCACGGCGATCGGGACGCCTCTTCCGATGCCGTGGATCTCGATGATCGCGATCGGCCTCGGTACCTGGACCGGCACCGGTGCCGGCACGCCGTTCCCCGGTCCGGAGCAGGTCTGGGCGAACGAGTCCTTCGAGTTCTACTCGGGCAACTGTTTCCCGCCTCCGAGCATCGACGTCGACTACGGCGTGATGACCCGAGGCGGCTTCAACGTGTTGCCGAACGTCAATCGTCCTTGGCTGACCGCCCGCATGCTGGACATCGCCAGCAACTACTCGGCGACCAGCGGCATCACCCCGCCCTTCGTCGGCACCGTCTCGCCCACCAAGCACATCATCCAGATGAGCTTCTGAGAGCAGGCCCACTTCTCGTCTACCGCATGCACGCCCCGGTCGAGTGAAGCACTCGGCCGGGGCGCATTCGTTCTCACGACGAAGGCTCTCCCTCAATCGCCGCCGGCGGCAGCGTCGGCTTCGACGCGGCTCCGCGCGTCTCGACTAGCGTCGCCGTCGCCCCTTCTGGTATCGGAAGCGGCCCGGTGAGGGCTGCGAATCGGTTCGATCGGGCGATCGCCGCAAACCAACGGAGACGTGAACGGAGTTCGTCACGTCGCTCCGTCTCTGTCGTCGCGCAACGTCGGGCCGGGACGCTTGAGGACGACCAAACCGAGAGAGCGGTCACCTCTCCTGCCGCCCCTCACGGGTCCTGGCAGAAGAGTCGACTCCTGGCGTCTCCAAACCTAACGGACGGTTACTCCTGCCCGCATCCCTCGATTGGGCTCAAGCACCCATCAGATCGGCGTCTGACCCACCTTGCCTCGACGGACCAAACACCCGACTGAATTGAAGTCGGGCTTCCGAGGGGACGGGCCTCCGAGGAGGAGCCGGACGATTCTCGATGCTGCAGATGGAGGTTCGATCGACTAGGCTCGCTCTCCGGTCAACGGGCATTCGAATCGTCGGACGCCGTCGCGAGATGGACGCGTGGAGGGTAGGAGTTGAACTCGGTCGTCATTGCCGGTGTCGCTGCCGTGGCAGTCTTCTCCATCACGTCGCACGAGGCGGCGCATGGCTATGTAGCGGATCGGCTCGGAGATCCCACGGCACGAGAGCGGGGCCGGCTCACCTTGAACCCGATCCCCCACATCGATCTGTTCTTCACGATCCTGCTGCCCCTCTTCTTGATCCTGTCGGGATCGGGCTTCATCTTCGGCGGGGCCAAGCCCGTTCCGGTCGACGTCAGTCGGCTGCGCCGACCGCGCCGAGATTGGGCACTCGTGGGCATGGCGGGACCGCTGATGAACGTCAGCCTCGCGTTGATCTTGTCGGCGCTCCTCGCCTTGGTCACATCGACCGGAGTCGCCGAAACCTCCTCGAGCCTCACGGAAATCCTCGCGATCGGGATCTTCTTGAACGCCCTGCTGGCCGTCTTCAACCTGATCCCGATTCCACCCCTCGATGGATCGCGCGTCGTTCAGTACTTCCTCTCCGACGAAAGCCTCCGACTGTATCGCCGGCTCGAGCAGTTCGGCTTGCTGATCATCGTGGGGCTGGTGTTCTTCGTACCGCAGTTCCAGATGCTGCTCTCGGCGACCCTGCTCGGGTTCGTGGAGCTCATTACTTGGCCGTTCGGCGTCTGGGCCGAGGTCGAGCAGATTCTGCGCGGCTGAGCGCTCGAGCAGCGCCTCAGAACGAGCGAGTTCGCCGGCTCTTCGGAAGCCGCACTCGGTCGTCGCTCACCGCCAGCCCCGACAGTGGCGAATACGCGATCGACCAGATGCGCTCTCTCAGCGCGGCGCTCGTGTCGCGGATTCCGAACGCCCGAGACACCTCGCGGACCAGGTCGTCGCAGCCCAGCTCCCCCTGGCTCTGCAGCACCGAGACGATGCCGGCTCGAATCTCGGCCGGGGGCAACATCTCGGGAAGCGTCAGGCTAGCCGACGAGACGTTCGAACGATCCCGAACGATGCGCCGCGCCTGGCCGGGCGCCGTGAAGAAGTCCTCATCACTCTGGATGCGGCCAACTCGGGCGGCCTGCTCGATGGCCGACGACACGGCTTCCTGAATGCGAGGCCCGGTCTTGGGACGACCGCACAGTGAGGTCACTCGCCGAGCAATCTCGGCGGCGTGGATCGGTCCCTCGATGCGCACCACCTCGGCGACGATGTCCGCCAGCTCTCCCGTCGGCGCTTCATGAATCTCCATCCAGGTGTGACCGACCTCGAAGCTCGACTCGATGTAGGGCTCTGACTCGATCGAGGCACTCCAGGGTGCGGCACGCGGAGCAGTCTCCTGATCGACCGTGAGGGGCTCGGGGCCGAAGGCACCGGGCCCGATCAGTGGAGTTGAGCTCCAGTCGGGCGTGGCGAGCTCCAAGACCTCGCGGGACCCGTCGTCGGTCCCGGCGAGCTCGATGTCCGGCGAACGTGCTGGGTGAGCCGCCATCCGCTTCGCGTCTTCGACCGCTTCCAGAAGTCGGCGCAGCTCGTGATCTCGTCTTTGGAACCAGTCCGTGCTCCAGATGTGATGGAGAGACCAGCCGCGAGCTTCGAGGACGGCTGGACGCAGGCGATCCCGCTCGCGCGCCGATCGACAAAGGTGATATGTGGCGCCGTCGCATTCGATCCCGAGGAGGTAGCGGCCACGTCGTTGAGGATCGACGACGCCCAGGTCGATGAAGAAGCCGGCGAGCCCGACCTGGGAAGCGACGCGGTACCCGGCCTGCGAG
Organism: Planctomycetota bacterium; assembly: GCA_029260795.1. Taxonomy (GTDB): domain Bacteria; phylum Planctomycetota; class OFTM77; order OFTM77; family OFTM77; genus OFTM77. Next base: position 26,680 of record JAJDCO010000137.1, read on the forward strand.
AGTGCGAGCGCGACATCCTCCTCGAACGGTGTCTCGAAGTCGCGGCTCGTCGGAAGATCGCCCGCGAGGCGACCGTGCTCGGCATAGTCCAGGAACACCTTCAACGCGCGAGCACCCTGGCTCCGAGCCCGTTCCAGATCGATGTCGGAGCCGCGCAGGGAGCTGAAGACCTCGCACCGCGATCGCGCGCGGCTGATGAGCACGTTGAGGCGCCGCTCGCCCCCTTCTCTCGAGAGGGGACCGAAGTTCATGCTGGTGGTGCCTTCGGAGTCGGGGCCGTAGCCGACCGAGATGAAGATGACGTCGCGCTCGTCACCTTGAAGGTTCTCGAGGTTCTTGACGAAGAACGGCTCTTCCCGAGGGTCCGTGAGGAACTCTCGCACATCCGGCTCGGTCTGCCAGAGCCGATCGAGCTCGGCTTGGATCGCGTCTCGCTGCCTTTGTGAGAACGTGCCGATCCCGAGAGACAGCTCGGGTTGGCCGCGAGCATGCTCGACGGCCGCTCGTGCGACCAGCGCCGCTTCGACGCGATTCGCCTTGCGAGTCCCGCGCTCGAATACGCCGTCGGGAACGAAGTGAAACAGGAGCCCGAGGTCCTCGGACCGGGCATGACAGCTCGGGATGACGTGCAGGGAATCGTCGTAGAACTCGCGGTTGGACACCGCGATCAACGACTCGTGCCGGCTTCGATAGTGCCACCGGAGCATCCGGCTCGGAATCCCCATCGCCAGGCAAAGCCCGAGGATGCTCTCGAGGTCCTTAGCGGTCGCGTCCGCTTCCTCATCCTCGTCGTCCTCGAGGACTCGCTCGAAGAACGACGTCGGAGGCAGCTGCTTCTCGTCCCCCACCACGACGACTTGTCGGCTGCGCAGGATCGCTCCCAGGGCATCGACCGGTGGGATCTGGCTGGCTTCGTCGATGAGGAGCAGATCGAACTCCAGGGCGCCCGGAGGCAAGAACTGGGCAACCGAAAGCGGGCTCATCATGAAGACGGGCTTGATGCTTTGGATCGTGTGGCCGGCATCCTGAATCAGTCGCCGGATCGGCTTGTGAGCGCGCTTCTTTCGAATCTCCATCCGGAGCAGGCTGAGCTCGGCCGTGTCGACGTCCCCGTGCGGGAGTCGTCCGCAGTGAAGCCGTGCGACCTCATTCCGGGCGACCTCGAAGCCTCGAAGGTCGAGCTCCCGAAACTCCTCGACGATCTGCTCATGCGTCCGTCCTTCGAATCGGGCGAGCTCGGGACGCTGCTCGTAGACCGCCCGAATCAAGAGCTCGTGATAGACGCGGTCGAAGGTCTCGGGAGCCTCCTCCGGCGCGAGCTCTCCGCTGAACAGCTTCTCGACTAGATCGTCCAGACCGAGCCTTTGAAGGTCGTTCAGCGCACCGCGAACGCGAGTCCATTCCGGGAGGAGGTCCAAGTCTTGTATCCACTCCTGCAAGAGGGAGAGGAGCTCGGTCGCCGCGAGTGCCGGTAGCGGCTTGGGAAAGACGTCTGCCTCGTCGAGCTGCAATCGCGACAGGAATCCCTGCAGCGGCTCGACCAGGGCCCGGAACTTCGCGTCGAGCGCACCGAAGTGCGTCTCGACCGCCTCGGTGTCGTCGAACCGCACCGAAAGACTCCTCACGTCGCTCCTACGACGCTGCCGACGGTCGCCGACCCAGTTCAGGATCTCGCGCAGGTGATTCCACGGGCTCCGCCACCCTTGCCATCGCTCACGAAAAGCCGCTTGGCCGAGTGAGTCGGACGCCTCGATGAGAGCCAAGGCCTGTTGCCCCGCGATCAGCTCATCGAGGATCTGGGGCCAGTCGGACCTCTTGGCTCCTGTGATCTGCTTCATCGCCTGGACGGCTTGGCGAGCTTCGCGGTTCAGCCTGGGAAAGACGGAGCGAGGCTTCTGGGCGAGCACCTTTCGGATCCAAACGACACCGACCTTCCAGGCATTCGGATCGATGCGACCCTCCAATGCACAGAGCGCCCGATCCAGCCGCTCGCCCGCCGAGACGAGCGATTCGATCTCCCCTTGGCTCGAGCTCCAGACGGGATCTCGGAACATCGTCAGGTCGCGCGGTGAACCCGCTGCCAGCTCCTTCCCTCGCTGGATGATTCCGGCCAGGCTCTGCAGGCTGGGTGCCTCTTCGCTCCCCAGGAGATCGGCCAGCTGTCGACCGGAGTGATCGAGCTCTCGAAGCCGCGTGACGAGCTGCTCCAGCTCGAGACGCGAGCGCTCCACCTCACCGGGTAGGATCGAGTCGACCTGCACTCCTCGCCACGGGTGCCTAGCCGGCGTGCTGCACGCGCTCAATCGGCGGCACAGCTGAACGAGCTGGTGACGGCGGTGCGCGTACTCCTCGAAGGCCCAGGTCGTCGTCACACCGATGTCGAGAGTCGCCACCGGCGTGCTCCGAGCCGCGTGTCGAATGAGCTCGGCCAGGATCTGGTAGGGCGTTCGTCCGCTCGGATCGAGGGGTGAGTGCATTGCGTGGGCATGGGTGTTGAGCGTGTCTTGGACGTCGTGAAGGCGCTCGAACGCTCCGTTCTCGATCGGAGAAGGCGGATGCGTCTCGAGCGTCCGATGGAGAGCGGCGAGGAAGTCCTTCTTGTTGGCATGCCGGCTGTGAAGCTCCAGGCACGTTTCGCCCAGACCGATGCGGTCCATGCGTTGTCGGACGACGTCCAGCGCGGCCATCTTCTCGGCCACGAACAGCACGCGCTTGCCTTGGCGGATGGCGGAGGCGATCAGGTTGGTGATCGTCTGGGACTTGCCGGTGCCGGGCGGACCTTGAATGACGACATTCCGACCGGCCTTGACCTCTTCGATGATGGTCGTTTGAGAGCTGTCGGCGTCGACGACGTGAAACCGCTCGGCGGGTGAGAGCACGCTGTCGAGATTGCCCTCGCTCGGAAGCACCGGTGGCTCCGGCGGAAATCCCTCACCCAGGAGGCCGGAGAGAATCGGTGAGCCTTGGCTGCGAGAGGCCGCTCTCCACGCCTCGGGGTCGAGATCGCGGTACATCAGGAACTTCGAGAACGAGAAGAAGCCCAGCAGGCCGCGGTCCTCGACGATATCCCAGTCGTCCTGCTCTGCGAGGGCGGAGCGGACCGCCTCGAAGTATCTCGAAGGCGAGAGGCTCTCGGAGTCCTCGACGTCCGGGAGCTGGATCCGGAAGTCCACGCGCAGGCGGTTCTGGAGAGAGAGGTTGGCGGTGATCTCGTCCGATCCCACGGTCAGAAGGACCTTCCCGCTGAACGCATTGCGCTCCAGGCGAACGGGAATCAGAAGCAGCGGCGCGAAGCGCTCGACGCGGGCGGGCCCGGCCTCGAACCAACGCAGGAACCCGCAGGCCAAGTAGAGGTCGCTCGTCCCCTGATCCTCCTCGAGCGTGCGCGCTGCGTGAAGCAATGCGAGGAGCTTCTTCTCGAGCGCGTCCGGGCGAAGGCTCGTCGGGATCGAATGGTCCGGGCGATGGACGTCGGGGCCTCGAGCACCGGTGCGGCGCGAAGTCGGCGAGGCGGCGTCGTGAGGCTCCGGGGACTCGGCTGCGAGCGACGGCTCGGGAGCCGAGTCGGTCGCGACTGCCCCGTTCGAGTCGTCGACGCGCTCCCCGAGCGGCAGGAGCTCCACGGCCTGAACTTCGATCACGAGGGCAGAGATGAGGGCATCGCCGTCGAGGTTGTTCAGCTCGAGCGCCTTACCGCGCTTCGATCCGAGCGGCCTGTGAATGAGCGGGTTCCGGGACGTCAGGTCCAAGAGCTCGCTTCGGAGCTGCCCGAGGCTGACCCAGGTGTCATCCGTCATCGCGAAGCTTCCACTGCGTCGTTGCGTTCGTGAGGGTGCCGGCGGTGATCGGGTCTTCGGGCCTCGAGAGGTGAGCGGCGAGAAAAGAAGCCGTCCTCGATGTCGTCACGGAGTGAAGCCTCGTTGCAGCCGAGGAAGGCATCCCAATGCCCGAAGAAGACCCGTCCTTCGGGGAGCAGTCCCGACTGCCAGCGAAGGCCGTCCGACCGCCCGACATCTCGTCGAGCATTCGAGCAGCAACGCCTCACTCATCCGGCTGACGGACCGGCATCCCCAATCCACTCGTCGGCCACGCGTCCCCCGCGACTTGAAACCTCGGCCGAACCGTTGGTGGCGGGGAGGGATGTCATCGTCCATCGGGGCCCTGAGCAGAGTCGAGGAGTCCACGAAAGCCAGAGAGGACAATGCACGCAACGAAACCAACGGTTGAGTTCTGTACTCCTGAGGTCGAAGAATGAGCTTGCACATAACTAAACCTATAGTTAAGTTTCTCGCATGAGAAAGCCGCCCAGAAACCCTGACCCCGAAGCTCTCTTCGAGGTCGCTGCGGCCCAGGAGGGCCACTTCACGACCTCCCAGGCCGCCGAAGCGGGCTACTCGCCGCAGCTTCTTCACAAGTACCTGCAGAGCAACAAAATCCTGCGCATGCGGCATGGGATCTATCGCATGGTTCATTACCCGGCTGGGGACCACGAGCACCTGGTCGTCCTCTGGCTGTGGAGCGGGCAAGAGGGCGTCTTCGGCCACGAGACGGCGCTGGCGCTCCAGGATCTCGGCGACGCCCTCCCCGCCCGAGCTCACCTGACGCTGCCGGCTTCCTGGAAGCAGCGCCGACTCCGAATTCCCCCCGGCGTCGACCTCCACTTCGCCGACATCGATGAGGAGGAGAAGACTTGGGTCGGCCCCGTCCCGGTGACCGACCCGGCCCGCACGCTTCGCGATTGCGTGGCCGATCACGTGGCCCCCGACCTCATACGGACAGCCTTCGAGGCCGCGGCCGACCGGAACCTCGTCGACCGTCGCACCCTCCCCGAGGTCGTCACCTTTCTCGAGCAATACTTCGAGAAGCGTCGGAGCAAGTCAGGACCGACCTTTCGTGACCGGCCCGGACCCGCACCGACATGACGCCACCTCGTCGATACTCGACACCCATCGCCTTTCGACAAGCGCTCGAGCAGCGACTACGCACCTTCGCTCAGGAAGAAGGTCGCGACCTGGCCCGCGTTCGACAGCTCGTGATCTTCGATCGCTTCCTCGCCCGCGCGAGTCGCCTCTTCGAGGACCGAATGGTCCTGAAGGGAGGACTCGTGGTCGAGCTGAGGATCGACCGGGCGAGGACGACCAAGGATGTCGACCTCCGACTCCTGGGCGACCCCGATGACGTCTTGCGGGAGCTTCAAGAAGCGGGACGGCTGGATCTCGGCGACTTCCTGCGTTTCGAAGTCCGGGAAGATGCCAAGCTCCCCGAGATTCGTGCAGAAGGACCGGCCTACCCGGGCCGGAGATATCGAGCCGAAGCCAAGCTCGCGGGCAAGCTCTATGGATTTCCGTTCGGTGTCGACATCGCCTTCGCAGAGCCACTCACCGGGAAGGTCGAGGAGATTCCGGGTAGCGACTTTCTGAGCTTCGCCGGAATCGAGCCCACCACGATCCGAATCTACCCCCTCGAGACGCACATCGCCGAGAAGCTCCACGCCTACACGCTGCCGCGCAATCGACCGAACTCGCGAGTAAAAGACCTGCCCGACATCGCCCTCCTGGCGTCCTGCCGAGTGATCGAAGGCGCCGTACTCATCGAGGCCATGGAACGAACGTTCGAAGCCAGGAACACGCATCCCGCACCGTCATCACTTCCATCGCCGCCACCACTCTGGGTCGACGTCTACGCAAGAATCGCCGAACAAGATGGCCTCGCCTGGCCAACACTCGAGATCCTGACCGAAGCGGTCGCCAAGTTCCTGGATCCGGTGCTCGAAACTCCGCACCCCATCGTGGGATCCAGTGAGTTGGACTTGGAGCTCAGGAAAGTGACGGAGCGTATTGTAGGTACTCAAACGAGTACTCGCACATCTGCAGGTCCAAGCAGGCCGCGAAGCCGGTGAAGTGCAACTTCAGGATAAGCAAGACTTGGATAACTGGAGCGGACGACGAGGCTCGAACTCGCGACCTTCGGCTTGGGAAGCCGATCTGAGGCGATTCTGAAAGTCACCTCCCAGAAGAGCTGATGCACATATCACCCTGCATCTATTGACTGATGTCTTGATGCACCGTTCACCGGAGCGCATACTGCCTCACACGGCTTGGGTGTACAAAAGGGTGTACCGGGTGTACCAGAGGGTGTACCGAGATCGGACCCAGCGAGGCAGACGATGGCCTTCCTCACGCGCATCACGAAGCAGGATCGCCGGCGCTGGATGATCGAGTGGCATGACGCCAGGCGGGGTGCCGGACGAGCTGGGCGACGGCGAGCCGATTGCCTCGGCGGCAATCATGATGAAGCGATGAGTGCGGCCTGCCTCTCCCCCACGGAGCGCGCAGCTCTCGCCAACGGCGCGACCTCGGCTGTGCTCCGCAAGAAGCTGGTCCGCTGCTACGAGTCGCTCGAGCAGCTGCGTCGCCGTGAGGCGCAGCACACACGGGCTCTCGAAGAGGGACCCGCCTACGAGACATCCGTCTTGGCGCTCGTCGACGCCTACCTCGAGCTCCTGAGCTACCGCGTCGAGATCGACGGGCCAACCCCACCAAAGCCTCCGAGCTGGGATCCCGGTTGGCGGTCGACGCGCAGCGAGCGGCCGATGCGGGAATCTTCGAAGCGAGAGGTCGAAGCTAGCTTGAGGGCATTCAAGCAGTGGATCCCGCACGGGCTCGAGAGCGGGCAGGTCACCTCGAGCGTCATCGCCGGCTTCATCCAGCACATCAGCCGCTCGCTAGGTCAACGAGGCGGTCACGGGGAGAAGAAGCGCCGATCCCCTCGCACCGTGAACAAGTTCCGAGGGCACCTCCGAGAGTTCTTCAACGCGTTCACGCGGAGTGCCTCGGAGCGGTACTTCCGAGTCGACCTCCGATCGATCTTTTTCGACGACGTGGAGGCGCTTCCCGAGCACCGACGCGACATCCAGGTGCACACCCCGGACGAGCTCGAAGCGTTCCTCGAAGCGGCTCACGAGTACCGAGATCCCGACCGCGTGGCGGACATCAAGCGAAGTCGGCGAGGAAAGGACGAGCGCTTTCGCCAGAGAATCAACCCGACCGCTCCCGTCCTCGACCTCACACTCCTCCTCGCCTGCACGGGCATGCGGCTCTCCGAGGCTGTCGAGCTTCGGTGGGAAAGCTGCGACCTCGAGACGGGCGTCCTACGCATCCACGCGCAGAAGACGCGGAGCTTCCGCTACCTCCCTCTCGTCGGCGATCCCCAAGGCGACATCGCCCCCCGCTTCGTCGCGCTCCTGAAGGCGTGGCGACAGAAGTCACCCAAGTCGACTTTCGTGTTGCCGGTGAATGGCAAAGACGAGAGTCCTTCGTTCCCGAAGGGCGCTTGGGCAGCCGTCGCCAAGAACGCCGAGAAGAGCACCGTGGGCCCCCAAGGCCTGCGCCGCACCTTCGAGAGCGCTTTGGCCATGATGGGGTTCCCGGCTCGCCTGACGGCCTTCTGGCTCGGCCACAGCCAGCAAGTCGCCGAACGCCACTACTTGGCCTTCGTGCCCGGCCGGAAGCCCGGCGCGACCGTGGAAGCAGTCCTGGGCCTTACCAAGATCATCGACCGGGAGATCAAGCTCGTTCGCTCCAAGCGCAAGATCCGCAAGCTCGAGGAACGCTCGGAGACGGCGTAGCGCCTCCCCGGTACAGACTCAGCCCGGCGCTGGAGGCGCGTGCTGAGTGCCCACTTCTCACGGCTTGCACGCACTCGCCTCTGGGTCCCCCCACGCCGGGTCTGTAACCGCTCGAGGACTTTTGCCGGTTAACACGTCAAGGTTGTCGGCGAGAGGCGATTGACCTGCGGTGGCGTCAAGTCACTACCGCTACGGTCACTGGGAGCGATGACAGCTAGTTTCGCGGCCATTGGGTGTGGTAATCGTGGCGTCACCGGCACCGCACTGCTTTAGGGAGAGTGACATGGCGACGCGTGCTTTGATGATTGTGGCGGCCCTCCTCGTGGGAGCCGGGACGAGCTCAACGCTGGGCGCTCAGACGACGATCTTCGTCGACCAGAGCAACCTGAACTGCCCAGGGAGTGGTTCCCAGTCCGACCCCTTCTGCCTGATCCAGGACGGGATCGATGCTGCCTCCGATGGGGACACGGTGCTCGTTCGGCCCGGGACCTATCTCGAGAACATCGACCTTCTTGGTATGGGCATCAACGTCCGCTCGTCAGCTGGAGCCGAACTGACGATCATCGATGGCCAGGCACGAGCCCCTGTGATCACGTGTGAGAGTGGGGAGCCTAGCGGGACTGTCGTGCAGGGCTTCACGATTCGAAACGGTCGCGGCAAGCCACATCCTCCGTTCAATCGGGATGGCGGTGCAGGGATCTTCTCCTGGAGTGCGTCGCCAACGATTCTGAACTGCACCATTTCTGGAAACGTTGGACCCGACGGGTCTGGCGGAGGAGCGCTCTTCGGTGGAGAGGGATCGTACGCTCGAATCGCCTACTGCCGTGTCGTCAACAATACCGCCGGCTACGGGGCTGGCATCCTCATCAAAGCGGGCGCCACGGGCCTGGTGAAGCAGTGCCTGATCGCCGACAACACGGCGAGCGAAGACGGTGGTGGTTTGACTTTTGACGACGATACGACTGGGCGCGCGGTGGGCTGCGTGATCGTCGACAATCACGCTGTACGTAGAGCCGGCGGTCTGCAGCTGGACAACACTCAGGGCACGGTCGTCAACTGCACCATCAGCGGCAACACGGCTGGCAGCGGTGGCGGCGTCTGGGCCTTCGACAACCAGGTCTCGACGATCACGAACACGATCATCTGGGAGAACTCGCCGCAAGAGATCCGGTTCGACTCGGGAACGCTCGACGTTCAACACTCCGATGTTCGCGGAGGATGGCCGGGAACCGGCAACATCCAGCTCGACCCACAGTTCATCGATGCGCCCAACGGCGACTTCCGGCTGGCGTGCACCTCCCCCTGCGTCGACACCGGTACCAACGCCACCGGTGTCACCATGCCTCGCTTCGACCAGTCTGGCCTGGACAACCGCATCATCGGGACGATCGACATAGGTGCCGACGAGCTCGGTGTCACCTGGGACTTCCAAGGCACCGGGGCGCCCGGTTCATTGGCGGGCTTCTTGGCCCGGGCGTCCTCAGGGCATCCACCAGTCATGGTCGGAGAGGTCTACCTCAGCCTCGGTGACGGCTCAGTCGGAGGGGGTATCCCGGTCCCCCTGAGCGGAGGCCGAAGGCTCGGCCTCGAGGTCGACAGCCTGCTCAGCGCCTGGCTATTCCTCGGGGCGTTTCGCCAGGTCACGACGTTGAACGGGTGCACCGGCACCAGCACCCAGCCGTTCACGATTCCCGGCGCGGCTCCGCCCGGGATCACGTTCTACTACGCGGGCGTCACCTGGGACCTGACCGCCCTCAGAGTCACGTCGGTCTCGGAGACCAAGAGCGCCGTGACCCAGTAGATCCCGGCGTGTCGTCGGGCGGCATCCGACACGTTGTCCCACCCGACACCCGACAGCTCGCATGCTACCCTCAGCCACTCCTATGGTTGACGTCACTTTGGGCTCACCCGACAGGCACCCGACACCGCCCGACAGACTCGACTTGCTAGAGTGAGTCCGGGAAGGGTGTCCGCAGCATTAACCATCAAAAGGTACAGAAGGATGTCGATCTCTGCAGGTCGATCCTGGCGATGGGCTCTGATGCCCGTCATCGCCCTCTCATCGCTCGCCACGGCCCAGCCAGCCCAGGAAGAGGCCCGCGGGCTGACCGCTCCTGAGCAGGCTGAGAGTCGGCTCACCGGCGACCGCTGGGCCTTGTTGATCGGGATTGATCGCTACGACCATGCTCAGGATCTGCGCTTCTGCGCGAAGGACATGGAGTCGCTGGCAGACGTCCTGGTTCGACAAGGCGGGTATGACCAGCAACGAGTCCGCCTCCTCACGACCTCCAAGAACTCACCGGTGCGCCCCACCCGTACCAACATCCTGATCGAGCTGGATCTGGTGCTAAAGCAGGCCGGGCCGAACGACCTGGTGCTCGTCGCTTTCGCCGGACACGGTCTGCTGTCCGAAAGCCAGGACGCCTACCTCATGATCCAGGACTCGGCGCCGGGAGCCTACCTCGAGCAAACCGGGTTGCGGCTCTCTCAGATTCGCGAGTCCATCGAGCAATGCTCGGCACGTCAGAAGCTCCTCATCTTGGATGCATGCCACAGTGGCTCGAAACGAGGAGCTCCCGACGTCGTCGCGGTCGAGAAGCTGAAGCCCGAGATGCTGCCGATGGGATCGGGGATCATCGAGCTGTACTCGTGCCAAGGCGATCAGGTGAGCTACGAAGACGAGAATCTAGGTCATGGTGTCTTCAGTTACTTTCTGACGCAGGGCCTCAAAGGCGAGGCGGACGCCCAGCTGGAAGGTAATCGAGACGGCTTGATCAGCTCGGCTGAGCTCTACGCATACGCGCACGCCCTCACCGGTGCTCACGTAGCAAGGACGTTTGCGGCTCAGCAGCAACCTGTTCAGCGAGGTGAGGTCTCAGGAGGCGTGATTGTCGCAAGAGCGCGTCAGGATGTTGAGCAACAGCTCTCGAACGACGCCGTCCTCGAAAGGCTCCAGCGTTTGGAGGATGCTAGGCGAACCACGAAGGGCCTGCACGAGAGAGCCCGGGGCCTCCTGGAAGCGGCAACGGACTTCGGGCCGGTTGAACGCGTGCGGCTCGGCTTAGAGCTACTGGCACGGGAGCGAATCACCGAAGCGGAGTTTGGCATTCTTTGCGAAGCTGCGATGCGTCGACTCACGTCGCACAACCTCGCTCGGAAGCGACTTGAAGCGTCGCGGCTGGCGGCTGTGATCGTCGGAGCTGGCATGTCCGAGCCTCTCCCGCGCCTACCAGGAGCCTCGCGCGACGCTCAGTCCCTGAGAGATGCGCTGACGCGCGTATGGCCAGCGAATGCCTCGATCACCCTTCTGCAAGACCGAGAAGCCACTGCAGAGTCAGTCAGGCAGTCGATACGAAGCGCATTGTCTCCGATGACTGAGGGCGATCTACTCCTGGTCTACTTTGCCGGTCACTCGTCGAGCGTGAAAGGCAAGCCGTCGGGTCTGGGCCTTCAGATTGCTCGCGGGAGACCCCAGGGTACATGGTCTCTGGCAGCTGACTCGGAGGAGAGCCCACCACCAAGAGTCATCCGCTGCACTGGCGAAGTGGATTCTCCTGCCTCGACCGAACTCGGCATGCAAGAAATCGTGGAACTGACGAGAACAACTCCCGCCAATGTACTCGTCGTGACCGATAGCACTGGAGGAGTCTGGGCAGCCTGGCCGCAGAGCGAGGCCCTTCGACTGCATATCGGATACCCGGAAGAAGTCCGCACCCCCGACTTCATTCTGGAGCTGGGAGGAGCCCCTTTGACATCGGTCCTCATTCAAGCGCTCCTTGGGAGAGCCGATCAACGCTCGCCGATGACTTTTGGTCACGAGAGCAACGATTTCCTGCCAACTCCGGACGGTTTCGTGACAGCACGCGAACTGACAGCCTACCTGAACTCTTTCTCCCTGAGCACTCGCGATCTCTCATTCGACCCGACCACGACGAGGGAGGAGTGGTTTCGGTTTCTAATCATCGGCAATGAGAAGTCGGAAGTCGTCGTATCTCGGAGCACGCTGCCAGCGGAGTAGCGTGACCCTCAGCGCAAGACTTCCGGCAGCTGCCAGATGACCCGGCGCTTGCGAGGATCGCGGTCTCGCCAGCGCTTGAGGCCGAACGCTGCCAGGCACGTCGCAAAGCTCTGCATGTTGTGGGCGCGGTGGCCAACCCGGCGGCCCCAGGCCTGGTAACGCTCGTAGAACTTGCGCGCTCGCCAGACTTCCCCCGGCTCGGGACGCTCGGCCTCGAAGAAGGCGCGGACGGCGTCGGCGACGATCGGGTAGGGCTCGGGGAACACCTGACGCACGAGCTCGGCCGGTGGGTGCAGGAGCCGCTGGGTCGGCTCGGTATGCCAGGCGAGGTCGCTGCCAGAGCAGTCCACCGACGGTGCCACCAGGACGGGCTCGGTCGGCCGGAAGATCTTCCACCGCGAGCAGTCCTTCACTTCCACCGGCTCGAAGTCGATCGGCAGGATGAACAGCCAGCCGCCGGGCCTCTCGACGATTCCGGACAAGGCCCAGAGCAGCGAGATCTGGCCAGGCTCCTCCCGGTAGGGTGCGGAGATCATCCAGCTCCCCAGGATGCCCACGTTCGCTCCTGGCCGCTGCCGCCACCAGTGCTGGATCTGATCGGGGTCCGTCGACCCCTGACGTGTCGCACGCGTCAGGAGCTTCTCGATGCGCTCCTGGCAGCCATCGCCGAAGTTCATGTCACAGGGCGTCCGGCGCTTCCGGGTGGCTTGCATCGGCACCACACGGATGCCCAGCGAGGCGAGTTGAAGGGCCGACTGCAGGAGCTCGTTCGTGGCCATGAGGGTCCTCCGAGAAGATCGATCCACCGCGACCTTCTTCGGTATGAGCGCCCAGGACCCCATTGACAAGAGTTGGCGGCGCGTCATTGTGAACGACGTGTAACGGGACGCGGGAATGTCACGCCGTTGTGACCCCGCCAGCGACGAGATTCTCGCCCCTGGAAACGAGCTCGGGGAGCTCGAACCGGCAAAGGTGAGGATGACAGGCTCTTATGCTCACAGCGGCGAGCGGTATGGGATGTGTGAGTGCCCCACCTCGTTGCCGAGGTCGCTGACATGGAGGAGGAGAGGCATCTTTCACCGGTGTGCCCTGACGGTCCTTCTGGCCTGGTTGCTGGCTCAACCTGGCGCCACCGCCGCCAACTGGTGGGTCGACGTCCACAACCCGGCCTGCCCCGGCGACGGCTCGAGCGAGAATCCGTTCTGCCTCATCCAGGACGCGATCGACGCGTCAGGCGACGGCGACACGATCTTCATCCGGCCGGGGACCTACGAGGAATCGCTGTCAGTCGTCAGGAAGTCGCTCTCGCTGCAAGCCACTGGCTCACGTGAAGACACCTTCTTAGAATTCCCTCCAGGTCGTCATGTGGTTGATCAGTGTGACGACTTCCGAGTTGTGGGCCTTACGTTTCGAGGCGGAGCCGGGTACTATCGCGGGCTCGGGCTCTCGGTCAATCGGTCGAGTGTATCTATAACCAGATGCCGGCTTACCCAATTCCGGACCGCAGGCGAAATCGATGCTGGTGCAGCGATCCATGCGTCCGAATCAACGATTAAGCTGCTCGACTCGACCTTCGACCGCAATGAAGCTTACCATGGCGTCAATGGAGGAGCATTCTTCTTTCGATCCTGCCTTGTCACAGCCTCGAATTGCCTATTCCTGAGAAACTCCGCATATTGGAAAGACGTTTTCCATCCAGCTGGAGGCGCTATCTACGCAGCCGACTCGACCGTAGAGCTCGACTCATGCCAGTTCGTGGAGAACGACGCCGTGCGTGGTGGAGCCATCTACCTGTCAGAAACAGATGCCTATATCGTTAATTGCAGCTTTGATCGGAATGAGGTGAGAGGCTATAGACATCGTGGAGTTGCCGGAGGTGCGATCTATGCTGACCATGGCTTGGTCACAATTCGAAACTCGCTCTTCTGCGGCAACTCCGCAGGTGCCTTCGCAGGGTGGGCCAGCGGTGGTGCTGTCGAAGGAGCGTCTCTTATTGAGACGAGCATCCTGTGCCATAACAGCGTAGGTCACGGCACTCCCATAGACGCTGCTAATGCATACGGAGGTGGAGTCGCACACGTGCAGATGGTTGTCAACTCTGTCTTCTTTGCAAATTCGGCAGGCGCGGGCACGAGTGAATTTGGCAGTACAGCGAGCGCGCGGGGCGCGGGGGCCTTCGAGTCGAACGCCATCGCCTGCACGTTTGTGAGCAACACTGTGACCGCGACCGCCTCGGGCGAGGGAGGCATTGCGACAGCAGAAGGCGCCGGCTTCTTCGGGGGCTCGCTTCGGTCCTCCATCCTCTGGAACAACGAGCCCGATCAGTTCGCCGGTGCCGCCGTCTCGTACTCGAACGTCATGGGCGGAGCGCCTGGCATCGGAAACATCGACGCCGATCCGCTCTTCCTCGGCCCGGACGACTTCCGCCTCTCCTGCACTTCGCCCTGCGTGGACGCGGGCTGGGTCGAGGACCCCGCCTCACTCCCGCTCCTGGACGCCTCGGGCCTGAACTACCGAGTCATCGGCCCCAGCATCGACATGGGCGCCTACGAGGCCGGCCTGCGCTGGGCGCCGATGATCCACCACACCGGACCGCACACTCGCCTCTCGTTCCAAGCCCGAGCTACCCTCTTCGACCCGAAGACGCTCGCCACGGTCTTCATCAGCCTCCAGCCCGCGCCCGAAGGCGAAGGGCTCCTGCTCCCCGACGGCACCGGACGCCGCTTGGGCCTGGCGCCCGACCTCGCCTTTCAATTCTGGCTCACGCTCCCCGAGAAGCACCGCACGACCTTCCTCCGCGGCTGCGGCGGAGCTTCGACCCGAGAGCTGAAGCTCCCATCCGGCCTCCCCTCCGGCCTCCGCCTCTTCTACAGCGGCTTCGCCCAAGATGAGCTCACAGGCGACATCATCAGCGTCAGCGACATCGACAGCATCATTCTCGATTGACGAGGGACACCCATGTCTCGAGCATTCCTCGCCGCCGTCATGATCTCCGCACTGGGCAGCACCCTGATCGCCCAGACGACGATCTACGTCGACGCCTCAAACCCCAACTGTCCTGGATCGGGAACGAGGACTGACCCCTTCTGCAGCATCCAAAGCGCAGTATTCTCGGGAACAAGCGGCGACACTGTCCTAGTCGAACCAGGAGTCTATTCCGAGAATGTCGATTTTCTCGGTAAAGACATACGGCTGATTGGCAGGCTCGGACCCGGCGCAACAGTGATCGACGGAGCAGGAGGTAACGCCATCGGCTTGACAAACGGTGAAACTCAGCGAGCGCTGATCAGAGGTTTTGAGATTCGAAACTCTAATACAGGAGTCTGTGCTAACGGCGCTGCAGTCACAGTTACGGGCAACGTATTCTCGAGTAACACCACTGCCGTGCGCGCTGGCCTCAGCATCGGTTTAGACCTCGGAGCCACCATAATCACCAACAACACGATCGCGGGCTGCCAAGGCGCAATAAGCTGTGGTTTTGCAAGCTCGGTTCTCGTCTCAAACAACTTGCTTATTGGCAATTTTAAAGGCTCTCCTAACTACCGAGTGGGTGCCGGAAGCGCGTCCGGCCGCTCTCGAAGGGGCTTTCGGCTTCCTTGAGAGGGGGCGCGCGCTGAAACGCTCCCTCGGCGTCGGGCTCAGGAGCTGCCGGGGCGAGCCCTGCGCTCCCTCGCCGCCGCCGTCGGCCCCAGTCGCAAGCTCCTTCAGGGCGCGACCGACGCCGACGGCGAGGGAGCTCCGGGGTGCAAGGCGCTCGTGGGCTTAAACTTGCGGAGAGGACGTGGAGTCGCGACGTCGCAGACTGCAATCACGGCGATTCACTCCGTTCTCGTCAAGTCGGGTCAAGCGGACGAGATACCAAGCCCAGGATCGGCCCGAAACCACCCACTCACGATTTAGGAGAGGC
>JAJDCO010000138.1 GCA_029260795.1 Planctomycetota bacterium
TCCGCGGCAGCGCGGCGCTGGTCCTGGCCGGACTGGTGGCCAAGGGGGAGACCGAGATCCACCGCGTCTACCATTTGGATCGCGGCTACGAGCGCATCGAGGAAAGGCTGGCCCGCCTCGGAGCCGACATCGAGCGTGTGACCGAGTAGGGGGGAGGGGAATCCCGCCTCCCGAACTCTCGACGAGCACAAGTGAGCACTTCACTCGAGCGTGGACTGAGCTGCGGGTATAAGTCGGAGTCCGGTGCGAGACCGCTTGGGTCGAGATCTCGACCCAAGCGGTCTCGCATGGGCTGGCACGCAAACCACACTCTCCTGTTGATTTGCAAGAGATCAATGCGATATCATCCGATCCGGAGTGTGAGGTAAGTAAGTCGACCGGGAACGGAGATTCCATGTCGTCATGGGTGGCATTTGACGTCGAGACGACCGGGCTGTCACCGACTCGGCATCGGATCCGACAGCTTGCCTACGTGTCATTCGATCTCGAGACGATCGGCTTCGGAACTACCATCGATCTTCATCCTGATCTGGCGATCGAAGCGTCAGATGGTGGAATGCGATGGCAGCTCGGGAGATTCCTGGAGATCACCTCCAAGACGCAATGCCTCTTCGCACACAATGCGGCATTCGATCTGGCATTCGTCTCGGAGATGTTGCGAAGGCTGAGGATTCGAAGTTTCGACCTCAGGGCATACTGCACGCTTCGACTCAGTCGGGACTTGCTGCCGGATCTGCCGTCCTACGACCTCGCGACACTCAGAAGCGAGTGCTCCTTGGATCACGAGGCAGCGCATGTTGCCGTCAACGACGCTCGGACCGTTGCGCGTCTCGTTCAGGTGCTGGCCAAGAATTGCGGTATCAGCACTGAATCCGAGGTTCGCACAGCCCATGGTCCGGCGCTGTCTGTCCGCTACGGCGGGCTTGTCGCCGGAGAGGAAACGTGAAGGTGCTCTCTAACGGCTCGAGCCGTTGGCTCGAGGCAACCAACGGGCGCCCCGAGTGGGGGCTTTGGGGGAAGGCGCAGCCGCTCGAGAACGCGGACAACCTAGCTCATCCCCTGATCTGTCACATGATGGACGTGGCACTCGTCGCCCGTCGCCTGCTGGAAGAGCGGCTGGCTCGCTCGGTGGCGAAGCGCTTAGCGGATTCTTTCGGGCTGGACGAATCGGACGCCTTCTCCTGGCTGACGTTTCTCGTGGCAATGCATGATCTCGGAAAGGCCTCGCCCGCCTTTCAATTGAAAGCGGAATCGATGCAACCGGCGTTGCGATCGCTCGGTTTCGATCTGGACGCGCCCAGACACGCGAGGCACCACGGCGAAGTTGGCGTCCTCTGGATCGTTGACGCGCTTCTCTCGATGGGGCTCGAGCCGAAAGCCTCTCTTCGCCTGGCTCGGGCTGTTGCGGCTCACCACGGCGAGTTTCCACCGGATGCCGTCGCTCTGGATCGTCCAGGGCGCCGCGAGGCGGGCAAGGCTTCTGTTTGGCAAGAAGCGCGTCGGGGTATCGTGAAGCACGTCGCTGACGCACTCGGCATCTGCGGACGCAGGAGGCCAGCACTCGAGGTCGCCCAAGATCACTCCGTCACGATCCTCATTGCGGGCCTCACAAGCGTTGCGGACTGGCTGGGCTCGATGCAGGAGGTCTTTCGCTACGAGCTGCCTTTCGAGAGCCTCTCCAGCTATGTGACCATCGCGGAGAGTCGGGCCGAAGAGGCGCTCGAGGAAGCAGCCATGGGGCAGCCCTATCCCGGTTCGACGCGCACGTTCACCCAGCTATTCGGGTTCGACCGTCCGTGGCCCTTGCACGAGACAGCCGAGCGCATCGCGAGCTCGTTGGACCGACCCTCGTTGATCGTCGTCGAAGCACCGATGGGTGAAGGGAAGACGGAAGCGGCCCTGTTGATCGCCGCGCAAGCTGCTGCTCGCCTCGGACACTCCGGTCTCTTCGTGGGCCTGCCTACGCAGGCGACGGCGAACCAGATGTTCGGCCGCGTCGAGCGCTTCCTCCAGAAGGAGCGACCTGGAGTGTCAGCGAATCTGCATCTCGCTCACGGTGGTGCGTCCCTCGTGACGCCCTACCAGCGTCTGCTTCGGGCAGTCTATGATCCCGACGATGATGGAGGGGTCCGGGCGGAGAGGTGGTTTGCGGATCGTAAGCGAGCCCTCTTGGCTTCCCATGCGGTAGGTACTGTCGATCAGGCTCTGCTCGGCGTCCTACGAACCCGTCATGGCTTCGTGCGCCTCTTCGGGTTGGCGGGGAAAACCGTCGTCCTCGACGAAGTGCATGCCTACGACACGTACACGTCGACTCTTCTCGAGCGGCTTATTTGCTGGCTGAGCTCATTGGGAACGACGGTGGTGCTGTTGAGCGCCACACTCCCGTCCGAGCACCGGCGTCGACTTCAACACGCATATGGTGGGATGGAGCCTTCGGTCGCCGGAGGAACCCAACCTTATCCGCGAGTGTCTGTCGTCCGAGACGGCGTCGTTTCCGAGCACGGCTTCGGTTCGCTGCGGCCGGCGGTCGAGATCGAGCTCGAGCGATGCGAGGACGACCTGGAAGCCGTCGCGACCCGGCTCGTTGACACTGTCGCTCGAGGTGGTTGTGCGGGTTGGCTCTGCAACACCGTGGCGCGTGCCCAGCAAGCGTTCCGAAAGGTGGATGAGCTCGTTCGGAGCGGACGATTGCCCGAGGACACACACCGCCTGCTGCTTCACGCGCGGCTGCTGAGTGGTGATCGAACGCGGCGAGAGGAGGCTCTCGAGTCGATGCTCGGGCGGACGGGAAAACGACCACTCCGTGCAATCGTGGTCGGTACACAGGTCTTGGAGCAGAGCCTCGACGTCGACTTCGATGTCTTGGCGACCGATGTGGCTCCGATCGATCTCCTTCTCCAGCGTGCCGGTCGACTGCATCGCCACCAGCGAGTTCGGCCTCCGCACGTGGCAAGAGCACGCCTGATCCTGATCTCGCCTTTGGGCGATCCTCTGGTGGTCGGCGTGAAAGCCGTCGCTGGCGTGTATGACGAATACATCCTTCGGCGGACCTTGCTGGAGCTGCACGGACGCGATCGCTGGGTCCTACCCGAAGACATCGAGCCCTCGGTGGAGCGAGTCTACTCGGAGGCAAATCCGAACGATCACGCGGATGCGCTCTCCGATCTCAGAGAATCTCTCCACCGCCGCCAGAAAGAGGATGACCTCAAGGCCCAAGGCAAGCTGCTACCACGTCCGACCGTTCGGGACGATCCCTTTGGGCAATTCCCCATCTCCCTACGGGACGATGAGGATCCCGCGAGGGCGGAGGAGCTGCGCGCCGTGACGAGGCTCGGTCCGCCGTCGATCGAAGTCGTGTGCCTCGACGTTCGGCAAGGCGGCGTCTTCCTCGGGTCAGGAAGAAACGAGGCTGTCGATCTTGAGACCCCGCCGACGAGGTCTCAGATACGAAGGCTGCTCGAGTGCAGCACGAGGGTGTCGACTCGAGGTCTGGTGCAGTGGCTGCTCGAGTCGGAGCTGCCCGCTGCCTGGCGTCGGTCGCCGTTGCTTCGCTATCGGCGTCCGATCCTATTCGAGGATGGCGAAACCGTCGTGGGTGCTTTCCGTCTCGTGTTGGACGAAACGTTGGGACTCGTGATTGACAGGCGTGGAGGTGCAGATGACTGATCGGTTCGATCTCATCGACGGGGCGTGGATCCCCTGCGAGAGGCTCGATGGGTCGCGGGTCGAGCTCGGGGTGGCAGACGTGTTGCGGCAGGCGCACGAGCTGAGGGCCGTGTGCGATGCGTCGCCGCTCGTGACCGCTGCCCTCCACCGCCTGCTGCTCGCAGTTCTTCACCGCTGCTTCGGACCACCTGATGTCGATGGCTGGGTCAAGCTTTACGAGGCGGGTCGCTTCGACGTCGAGACGTTGTCGAGCTACCTGGAGCAGTGGCGCGATCGCTTCGATCTGTTCCACCCGGACCGGCCCTTTTATCAGGTCCGCGACCTGCCATTCGGGCCGGACCCCGTGGACATGCTCGTCACCGAGCGGACGTCGTGGGGAGGAGGTGTTCATCTCTTCCAGCACCGGCCGGAGGGTGTCGGTGCTTCCCTGAATCCGGCCGAGGCCGCACGGTGGCTCGTGACTGCGCTGGCTTTCGCCCCAGGAGGTTTCGTGCGCAAGCACGGTGAGCCGACGTCCGCCAGTGCAGGTCCATTGAATCGCGGCGCCGTCCTGCTCGTTCGGGGGAATGTCCTCCTCGAGACACTGCTGAGTAATCTTCTGATCTACTCCCCAACCGAGGCTGAGCCGATTCCCGGGAGCGACGACGATGCGCCTGCCTGGGAGCAAGAACCCCTCCCGCGGACCTTGCCGGCTGCTCGTGAACCCACCCGAAGCGCAAAGGGCTGGTTGGACGTTCTGACTTGGCAAAGCAGGCGTCTCGAGCTTGCCGTTGAAGGCGGCCGAGTCGTCGGTTGCGTGCGATGCGTTGGTCAGGGCTTGGACCGAGGAAGTTGGTTGGACCCGATGCTAGCGTGGCGACTCGACAAAAAGCGAGGGCCGATCCCGGTCGGCTTCGATGTCGAGCGAGCCTTCTGGCGTGACAGTCATGCTCTCTTTCGAAGCGCCCGACCGGAACCCGAGTACCGTCGACCCAAGGCTCTGGATCAGATCGCACGACCCGAAGTGCGACAGTTGGTCGGCGATGAACGCCGCTTCGAGCTTGACCTGCTCGGGTTGCGTGGCGACCAAGCGAAGATCCTCCTGGTTCGCGCCGAGAGCGTTCCGGTCAGCCCACGGATCCTGGCGGATCTGGACGCCGGGGAGAGCATTTGCGAGGTGCTCGAGATCGCGGACCTAGCGGCCAAAGCCCTGCAGAATGCGTTGTTCAATCTGGCGAGTCGTGCACTGGCTCCGGCCGATCGAGACGCGGACAAGAATGACGTACGTGAGTTGATTCGCTCCTTAGGAGCCGAGCCGGTCTTCTGGTCGCGAGCGAAGCATCACTTCGATGTGTTCTTGCGGACAGTTCTCGAAGCCGAGGCCGAGGCTCGTCTCGACTTCGGACAAGCTTTGTACACCGAAGCGAGACGAGCTTTCGAAGAGGCGAGCCGGGCACTCGGAGCGACCGCCCGGGTCTTGAAGGGCGCCGCAATCGGAGAAGCCACGCTCGCCAGAAAGCTCGCTGCTATCTCGCACCCGGTCCGAAGGGAGGCCACCCCTTGAATGCGAACCTTCAACCAGTTCCCCTGATCCTGGGGTTGGAGCGACTGGTAAGCCGGGACGACCGGGCAGCGCTCGCGGCATTGCGAGCGTCCCTGGCTGATGACGCCGTGGCCCGGGCATACCCGTACGTTGCACCGTACTTTCCCCGAGCTACGAACGCCTGGATTGAGCGGTCTTTGTTGCTCGTCGCCGGGCTCTTCGCCCTGCATCCGCAATCTGGGCCTCTCACATTGGCGCAGGCGCTCCGGAGGGTCCGGGACAAGCGAGACTCGGCGAGCGTGGAGCTACGGTTTGCGGCCTTGCTCGACGCTCATCCCGACGACTTGGCGTCCCATCTTCGCCACGTGGTCTCTCTCGTTCGGGCTGATGACATCGGGATCGACTGGCACGACGTCGCGAGAACCGTTCGGGGATGGCATCGCGAAAGCGCTCGCCGCCGCTGGGCGCGTGGTTTTTGGGCAGGTACTCCAGAAGCGGAAGGAGAAGATGTATGAAGATCGAGCTGCACATTCTGCAGAACTTCGCTCCCAGCAATCTCAATCGAGACGACACAGGAGCACCGAAAGACTGTGAGCTGGGCGGTTATCGGCGCGGCCGCATCTCGAGCCAATGTCTCAAGCGAGCCGTCCGCGATGCCTTCAAGACCGAAGGGTTGTTCGACGCGACCGAGCTCGGTGTGCGGACCAAGCGCCTCGTGGACAACGTCGCCAAGCATCTATTCGAGGTCCATGGTCGTGAGCTCCAGCTGGCCCGCGCCATGGTGTCCGCGTCCTTGCCGGGTGCTGGCCTGAAGGTCAAGGACGCTGAAGGTGATGCGAAGAGCGAGTACCTCCTTTTCCTACCCTCACGCCACATAGAACGCATCGCCAAGCTGCTCGATGAGCACTGGGATGAGCTCTTGCCGCTCGTGGGGGATCCACCGAGCGACCAAGAGGAAAGCGCTCCGAAAAAGACCAAGAAGTCCAAGAAGTCCGCCAAGCAGCAGGCGTTCCCCAAGGACATTGGAAAGGAGCTGATGGCGATCTTCGAAGACGCCTCCGCGACCCCGGATCTCGCGCTCTTTGGCCGCATGATCGCCGACAAGCCCAAGTGGAACGTCGAAGCCGCTTGCCAGGTCGCCCATGCTATCTCGACGAACCGTCTCGTGATGGACTTCGATTTCTACACGGCCGTCGACGATCTCCGCCCCGAGGACACGACCGGCTCGGACATGATGGGCACCGTGCAATTCAGCTCGTCGTGCTTTTACCGGTATGCCGTGCTGGACGTCGAGCAGCTTGCACGCAACTTGGGCGACGATGGGGACCTCACTCGTCGCACGATCGGTGCCTGGCTGCGGGCTTCGGTGATCGCGATCCCGACCGGAAAACAGAACAGCATGGCGGCCCACAACCCTCCCAGCTTCGTGCTGGCGACACTGCGAACGGCTGGCGCGCCCATCTCCCTCGCGAACGCATTCACCCAACCCGTTCGGCCCGATACTGGAAGGGACCTCGTCTCCGCTTCGATCGATGCACTGAATTCCTATCTCGGAAAGGTCACACGGATGTACGGCGTCGAGGGCATCGAGGCTCACTTCGTGGCCGACCGGGAAGTGCCCGAGAGCCAGGACGTGCTCGAAGTGATGCAGCACCCGAATCTCGAGGAATGGAGCGAGTCCGTGCAGTCCGCTGCAATCGGAGCGCGAGCATGAAGAGCGTGTTGATACGGCTCGAAGGTCCGCTGCAATCCTGGGGCACTCAGGGACGATTCGAGATCCGCGATACCGATGCCGAACCTAGCAAGAGCGGCGTTCTCGGTTTCGTTGGGGCCGCGTTGGGCATGCCCCGCGATGACGACACAACTTTGGCGCGGCTCGCCGCCCTCGAACTCGCGGTTCGAGTCGACCGGCCCGGCCGCCTACTGCGCGACTATCACACATCGGGTGGAGGGACGTTTCGAGGGCGGCCTCACTCGGTATTCGGTACGAAGAACCCGGTGCCATCCCATCGTCACTACCTGGCCGATGCAAGCTTTCTGGCGGCGCTCGGAGGGGAGGAACACGAGCTCGTGGAAGCGATTGGCAAAGCCCTGCAAACACCTCGCTGGCCTCTCTTCCTCGGACGCAAGGCCTGCGCGTGTGCCGTGCCCCCGTTCGCCGGAATGCGGGAGGTCGATCCTCGAGAGGCGCTCCGAGTCGAACACAGAGACGAGTCGGTCGACTATCCGCTTCGAATGATCCGGGAGTGTCGGCCCGAAGACGACGGGGCCGTGCCTCGGCAAGACGTTCCCCTCTCGTTTCGGCTCTACGAGAGGCGTCATGCGCGTCGTTTCGTCCGCGACGAGTGGATCTCCTCGCCTTCGACCGCGCGAGGGTGACGCCATGTATCTCTCGCGCTTGATCCTCAACCCGCTGAATCGCGAGATCGCTCGGGCCGTCTCGGACGTGCAGCGGATGCACTCCATGGTGATGTCCGGCTTCGCAAGCGACTTGGGACCGAACGCTCGACAGCGACTCGGTGTCTTGTATCGGCTGGAGGTCGCGCCGACGAGTGGAGCGTTGACCGTGATCGTCCAATCCGCCGTCGAGCCCTCCTGGCGAGGGCTCGTGCCAGGTGCTCTGCCCGACCTGTCAGGTGGGCCGAGCGTCGAGGTTCGGGTTCTCGAAGAGCTGGAGCGCGTGGCGGTCGACCAGGTTCTCCGCTTTCGTTTACGAGCGAACGCAACTCGCCGGATCGAAACGAAGTCCGTCAATGGACAACGGCGGCACGGCCGACGAGTGCCTCACCGCGATGACGCTCGTTGCCTCGACTGGCTGAAGCGCCAGAGTCGCCAGCACGGATTCGAGATCGGCGAGGACCAAGCCCGCGAACCCGAAGTCTGGGTGAGTCGCGAGCCTCCCGTGAGAGGCCGCCGTTCATCGACTCCACTGACGATCGAGGGCGTGCGATTCGATGGATTGCTTCGAGTCCGCGACCCGAGCCTCTTCCGTGAGGCCGTTCAGGCGGGAGTCGGGCCGGCCAAGGCCTACGGCTTTGGCCTCTTGAGCTTTCGCTCCGTTTGAATTCAGGGGATGAACATGAAGAGGGACCTTCACGATCTCCCTCGCTTCTCGGATCGCTGGAGCCATCTCTATCTGGAGCACGGGCGTCTCGAGAAGAACAAGGAGGGCCTGGCATTCTTCGATGCGCAGGGAGGTTGCAGCCAGATTCCGCTCGACCAGTTCGCAATGATCTTCCTCGGGCCGGGGACAACTCTGACCCATGCGGGCGCCCGGATGCTCGCGGACAACAACACTCTCGTCTGCTGGACGGGTGAGCAGGGGGTTCGTCTCTATTCTCACGGAACGGGAGGGAGCCACAGTGCCGCCCGGCTCCTCTACCAAGCCGAGTCGTGGGCCAACCCGAAACGGCGGCTCTTCGTGATTGGAAAGATGTATCGGTTTCGCTTTCCAGATGAGATCCCCCCGGGGGCATCGCTCGAGCAGATTCGCGGCATGGAAGGCTATCGGGTACGGGCTCGCTACGCCAAGCTCGCCGAGGATCACGGAGTCGAGTGGAAGGGGCGAGAGTACGACCAGGGCTCTTGGTCGAGGGCCGACCCGCTCAATCGGGCCCTCTCGGCGGCCAATTCCTGTTTGTACGGCCTGTGCCACGCAGCAATCCTCTCGGCCGGTTACTCACCTGCCATTGGCTTCATCCACGTCGGAAAGCAGCTCAGCTTCGTCTACGACATCGCCGATCTCTACAAGACGGAGCTCACTGTCCCCTTGGCATTCCAGACGGTTGCCGAGAGCCAGGACGATGTCGAGCGCCGTGTCCGGATTCGGTGTCGAGACGAGTTTCATCGACATCGATTGGTCAAGCGCATCCTGCCGGACATCGCGGAGGTGCTCGATGTTGGTGATGGTGCTCGAGAGAGCCCCGGCGAGCTTGAGGGGACTGCTGTCTCGCTGGCTGATCGAGGTGAGGTCGGGGGTCTTCCTGGGGAATCCCAGCTCCCGGATCCGGGACATCCTCTGGGACAAGACGGTCCTTCACCCGAGGAACCGCGGACATGCGATCCAGATCTGGAGTGATCGTTCGCCCCAGGGATTTCAGTATCGAACGTGGGGCGAGGGGACTCGCCAGCTCGTCGACTTCGAGGGGATCGTTCTGAGCCGTCGCCTGGTGAAGGGTAAGTCGGCGCGACCGAGCTCATCCCGGAGGGGCCCCAGCTCGGAGGGCTCGTCGACCGCTCTTTGACAATTCGTCGAGGACGGTGATTGGGACCAAGTCTTGTATTGCTCTCACCTCAGAATACGAGATGCTGGTGTCGTCCCCACGCACGTGGGGGTGAACCGAAAGCGCCAAAAAGAAAACCCCTCGAACAAGAGTCGTCCCCACGCACGTGGGGGTGAACCGCGATCGGGCGCGCACAACATCCGATACTCGGCGTCGTCCCCACGCACGTGGGGGTGAACCGTTTAGCTTGTCGAAATCCCATTGTCATTCTTTGTCGTCCCCACGCACGTGGGGGTGAACCGACCTCTCTGCGCCGATCTCCGTCAAAAAGGGTGTCGTCCCCACGCACGTGGGGGTGAACCGGAGCTCTCCGCCATCAAGCTGCTGCTGGAGAGGTCGTCCCCACGCACGTGGGGGTGAACCGAAGATCCTCCGCGATGGCTTCGGCTTCTTCCAGTCGTCCCCACGCACGTGGGGGTGAACCGGACCCGCTGGTGGCCAGAGACATCGACGTCCTGTCGTCCCCACGCACGTGGGGGTGAACCGAAGGGCGCTGCGGCGCCGCAGACTGCAGCTCAGTCGTCCCCACGCACGTGGGGGTGAACCGAAGAAGCTCGACAAGGACACCGGAGAGGAAGCGTCGTCCCCACGCACGTGGGGGTGAACCGCGGGGGGCTTGCCGTTGCCGATGGCTGGGGTAGTCGTCCCCACGCACGTGGGGGTGAACCGGAGCGAGTAAGCATGGCGCGAGAAGTCTACAAGTCGTCCCCACGCACGTGGGGGTGAACCGTCGATCGCCGAGTCGACGCGCCTTTGTCTCTTGTCGTCCCCACGCACGTGGGGGTGAACCGTCGAAGCTGGCCGTGGTGACGTGCCTTTCTACGTCGTCCCCACGCACGTGGGGGTGAACCGGGCGAGCCGGTTGTCGTATGGGCCGGCCCGGAGTCGTCCCCACGCACGTGGGGGTGAACCGACGCCACCGACACCATTGAGGATGCCCCGGTGGTCGTCCCCACGCACGTGGGGGTGAACCGGGGTCCGAGCTTGGGCTCAGTCACCTCGAGTCGTCGTCCCCACGCACGTGGGGGTGAACCGCCTCGGGCCGAGGTCGATCCCGCGCGGCTCACGTCGTCCCCACGCACGTGGGGGTGAACCGGAGATGCGGCAATGATGGCGTCGCAAGGTGTGGTCGTCCCCACGCACGTGGGGGTGAACCGGTAGAAGTGGGGGTGGACGTTGCGGTCCCGGAGTCGTCCCCACGCACGTGGGGGTGAACCGCGGTAGGACGATACAGGAAAGGCTAGGATTGAGTCGTCCCCACGCACGTGGGGGTGAACCGAAACGTGAGTCTGTCGCCAGAACCGCATCTCCGTCGTCCCCACGCACGTGGGGGTGAACCGCCCTCCGAACCCTCACTCGCCTCGACCACATAGTCGTCCCCACGCACGTGGGGGTGAACCGATGCCCATGGCGTGAACGTCACCGACCTTAGCGTCGTCCCCACGCACGTGGGGGTGAACCGTTCGGCGCCCGGCGTGAGACGGTGTCGCGGCGGTCGTCCCCA
>JAJDCO010000139.1 GCA_029260795.1 Planctomycetota bacterium
GCCGATGTCGAGCATGTCATGATTTTTGGCAATGTCGAGATCACTACGCCTGCGCTGAAGGTCTTAGCTGAGAACGATATTGAAATCGCGTTCTTTACCACTCGTGGCAAACTGCTTTTCCAGCTCACATCGCGTTTTCCGAAGAACATTGTTCTGCGCCAGCGGCAATATCAAAAGCAGGCCGACCCCGATTTTTGTTTGAGCCTGAGCCAAACCATTGTGCAGGCCAAGCTCAAAAACGCGGCGGATGTCATTCGCGACCACCTTAAGAACCACGCCGACTTGGACTGTCAACATGAGTTGCAAACGATTGACGAAATGCGCACAAAAGCAATGCGGGCTGACACTGTCAAAAGCCTGCTCGGAATTGAAGGCGCCGCGGCAGCCGGGTACTACAGAGTTTTTGCCAGAATGCTGAAACCGCCCTGGGTATTTGCAGGTCGCGTTCGCCGCCCGCCAACCGACCCCGTCAATGCCCTGCTATCGTTTGGCTATGTGATAGTTGCCAACGAAATCGCCTCGCACCTGGACGGTTTTGGCTTCGACCCATTCCTGGGCTTTTACCACGCCGTCGCCTATGGCAGAAACAGCCTTGCTCTCGACCTTCTCGAAGAATTTCGTCATAGCCTTGTCGACCGCTTTGTCCTGCATCTTTTGAATCATAACATCATGCAAAGCGATGATTTTCAGAAGACCACGCGCGACGGCGTCTATCTAACACGCGACGGCATGCGAAAATATTTTGCCGCGTATGAAAAATATGCTGGCGACTACAGCAGCGATGTCTCCACCCAAAGTGTAGGGTACTTTCGAGCGCATTTCAAGACTCAGGCGCAAAAACTCGCAGCCAGTCTGCAAAACACCATACCTTACAAACCTTTTCAATTGCGATAAATCACTTGAACTCTACCAATAAATCTCATACTGTACTATGACAAAAACCTACGTGCTGATTTCTTACGACATTAGCAATGACAACGTGCGCACCCGTCTGGCCAAGCGGTTGAAGGATTATGGCCGGCGCGCCCAGTTCTCGGTATTCGAAGCGGAAATCACCGCCGACGAAATGAGCAAACTCAAGCGACAGCTTGCGCAGGTGAAACTGCAAGAGCGTGATAGCATTCGGCTCTATGCGCTCTGCCGGAATTGTACCGGCAATGTCACGATATGGGGGCACGGTGAGCTGGCCGAGGATCCCGACTATCTGATCGTCTAGGCGTAAAACGTATGTCTGAACCTACCTGCAAAAAGGCCTTTTTTCGGGGTCAAAAACAGGGAGACTACACGGCACGGCTTATTTGCTTGAAAAATAATATCTTATGACGCATCAAAAAGGAGGTGATAGCGTGCAAATCGCAAAAAATGATGACTCAAAAAGCAGACTACACGGCACAAATGGTTTAAAGAACTGTTTTTTATGGATATATTTTGAGTGGCTATCAGAATCGAGACCTAACCAGAGATGGGATTGAGACGGAAACCCAATGCTCCCCCAAACCTCTTGCATGTTCCAATCAGAATCGAGACCTAACCAGAGATGGGATTGAGACACAAAATGAACCCCTATACCAATACTTACGGCTACGGCTCAATCAGAATCGAGACCTAACCAGAGATGGGATTGAGACCATTGCCACCTATTCCGGCCTTTCCGCAGAGTGGATACCAAAGATCAGAATCGAGACCTAACCAGAGATGGGATTGAGACTGTTATTTTCTTTCCATGCGCCTTCTTTGTTTGCTTTAATCAGAATCGAGACCTAACCAGAGATGGGATTGAGACCTCCCACGCCCTCTTCCTGAGACTATCAAGCTGGTCTACCATCAGAATCGAGACCTAACCAGAGATGGGATTGAGACACTTAGTTTCTGGGTGCGAATACCCAAGCGCCCTATGTCATCAGAATCGAGACCTAACCAGAGATGGGATTGAGACTTTGACTTGGTAAGCAACCCCATCTGGTGTCCAGTTTCATCAGAATCGAGACCTAACCAGAGATGGGATTGAGACACTGTATTGTTGCCAGGTCCGCTCGCAGACGAGAGTACTCCATCAGAATCGAGACCTAACCAGAGATGGGATTGAGACAGTTTTTCCGCCAAGTTGAGCGTGCAATGAGTGAGAAAATCAGAATCGAGACCTAACCAGAGATGGGATTGAGACGTTCCTTCAAAACGCCTTGAAGTTTGGATTTAGTTTGAATCAGAATCGAGACCTAACCAGAGATGGGATTGAGACGAAGCTCGAAGACAGATACAGCGCCTTCGCCTGCGTTATCAGAATCGAGACCTAACCAGAGATGGGATTGAGACCCGACGCGGTTGATGCGGTGCTCGACGTACTCCTTGAATCAGAATCGAGACCTAACCAGAGATGGGATTGAGACTAGGAACAATTATTGCCGGCCAACTAGAAGCTATTTCTCCATCAGAATCGAGACCTAACCAGAGATGGGATTGAGACGGTTTAAATATCATTTTTACCCTTCTCTCTATTTATAAATCAGAATCGAGACCTAACCAGAGATGGGATTGAGACGGAGTACGACCGCAAGGTTGAAACTCAAAGGAATTGAATCAGAATCGAGACCTAACCAGAGATGGGATTGAGACTTCATTGAGATTGAAATTTCTCCAGAGACAGTGAAATTCTTGTATCAGAATCGAGACCTAACCAGAGATGGGATTGAGACTTGGTGCTAAAATTTTAAGTTTGTTGTGATCAGCCAAACATCAGAATCGAGACCTAACCAGAGATGGGATTGAGACACCAACGATCAGGGCTGATGACCTTCCAGCCAAAATACTATCAGAATCGAGACCTAACCAGAGATGGGATTGAGACGATTCGAAGTGTTGTGCGAAGGGATGCGGAACTCCGCCGCTCATCAGAATCGAGACCTAACCAGAGATGGGATTGAGACCTCCCTCGGGTATCCACGCTTGGTACAAGCTTTCGCAAACATCAGAATCGAGACCTAACCAGAGATGGGATTGAGACTCGGCGGCCGTTACCATGAGGGGAACGACACAGACCAAATCAGAATCGA
>JAJDCO010000140.1 GCA_029260795.1 Planctomycetota bacterium
ATTTCCACAGGCCCGCTCGAAGGAACGAACAACAAGATCAAGACGCTGCAACGAAAATCGTACGGCTTCAGAGACCGGGAGTACTTCAAATACAGGATCTATGCGGCGCATGAGTCAAAGTACGCTTTAGTCGGATGAGCCAGCCTTCTCGAATCCCATCCCCCGCGCAAGGCGAGCTCGGGCGGCCCTTTGCCGTTCTCGGTCAGCAACCACCGAGCGCACGATCGCACCTGCCCACCCGCACAGTTCTCCATCCGTCCGGCCGCGGAGCTCCTCGCGGTGGCCCCATAGCTTGAACAGGGCCCTCGATCGGATCTCTTCGATAACGACCGCCGGCTTGCCTGCTCCCACGACCGAGCGAATGATTCGGTCGAGCTGTCCGCTCGTTGCCAGCCTCTCGACGCGCTGCGCTTTGTTTTGCGAACCGGATCCTCGCCTCTCGCCCTTCATGCCCGCCTCCTGGCCGGAAGGGGAGACGAGGGCTGGCCAGCTCCGCAGCCCACTATGCGCTGGCTAGAGAGAGAGAGAGAGAGAGAGAGAGAGAGAGAGAGAGAGAGAGAGAGAGCTCATGTGACGATCACCCTTGCTCCCAAAGGCCTGGTTGCAACTGAGGACTCCCCCGATACGCACGATCCTATCGCTCCGCGCCTACCCTTTCAATGAGCAAGAGGGGACCGAAGAGGAATCGGGTGTTGACGGCGCTTTCAAACCGCGTGTAGTTGGCGGTGGAAAGCGCGTGTTTTTGGCGGTGTGAGTGTGCGGGGAGGAGCCGAGGGTGTGGGTGGCCCTCGGCTCGTTGGAGGGGTCATCCGATCTCGACATCTTTGAGGAGGTCGCCGAGTCGACGTGGGCCGCGATCTCGAGGGGGGCGCTTCGGCTCGGGGAGTGGCAGGAGCTGCCAGACGCCATCGGGATGTCCTGGGCTCCAGGGTCGGTGCGCGACGAGACGGAGGCTCAGGAGCCTATCGAGCGCGTCGTCGAGCTGCGAGCGAGCCAATGCGAGCCCTCGCGCTATCTGCTCTCGCGTGTAGAAGGAGGCCCCGCGCTGGTCGGCGGCCAGGGCGAGGTGGACGAGTACGGAGACGGCCTCGGGGCCGAGCCGCGCGAGCCAGCCTCGATGCAGAAGGTTCGCCTCGAGCCAGCCAAAGGGTGGCTGGGGCCGCCGGATCTGTTCTGGATACGGGGGCTGAGGTCTTTGCGTCATGACTTCGCCCTCGGCTTCTTCTTCGCCCGCCTCTGCGACGAGCGCTTCTTCCTTTGCTCCTGGCTCTCCTTGAGTCGGTAGGAGCAATCGGCCTCGATCGAGAGTAGCTCGGAGCGATGGACGAGGCGATCGACGAGCGCGGTCACGCAGCTCGCGCCGGGTAAAAACTCGGCCCACTCTTCGAAACGGCGATTGGTCGTGATGATCGTCGAGCACTCGCCCTCCCTTCTCGAGACGATCTCGAAGAGGAGATCGGCGTGACGGCTGTCGTAGGAGAGATACCCGACCTCGTCGATCACCAGCAGAGCCGGCGAGGTGTAGCGGCGCAGGCGGCGCGCGAGCGACGTCGTGCCTTCTTGAGCCGCCAGGTCGTTGAGCATCTCGCTCGCGGTGCCGAAGCGGACGGTGTGCCCTTCGAGCAAAGCCCGGTGGGCCAGATTCTTGGCCAGGGTCGTCTTGCCGACTCCGTTGGGTCCGAAGAAGATCACGTTGGTCGCCTCCTCGAGAAAGCCGAGCGTCCAGAGATCTTCGAAGAGCGGCCGGTCGATCTTCTTCGGCCAGGTCCAATCGAAGTCGGTGATCGGTTTGAATCGCCGAATCCTGGCATTGCGGAGCCGGCGCTCGAGACTGCGCTTGGCCTTCTCCTCTTCCTCGATCTCGATCAGGCGCTCGACCCAGGATTCTTCGCGCAGCTCTTCGAGATGAGCGAGCAGACCGTAGAGGCCGAGCCGTCGGAGCCGCTCTTCTCTCGAGGGAGATTGGGCCGGTATGCGAGACGTCATGAGGCGTCCTCCTCTTCACCGATCAGCTCGTCGTATTGCCGCAGATCGTGGGGCCGGACTCTCACGCCTTCGAGACGAGGGTCCTTGGGCAGAATGACCGGGCGGGCGGGAGCCAGCCCTCGGGCGCGGCGACGTCGATCCAGGATCTGACGGATCGCTTGCGCGTGCGGCGCCTCGGCCAAGAGCGCTTCCTTCGTTGCGGCTTCGAGCTCGGTGCCTCCGAAGAGATCGAGCAGCTCGAGGAGACGCGCCGTCAGAGAGCCGATGTTGGTGCCCCGCTGCGCCTGGATGCGAAAGACCTGGTCGGTGGAAGGCGCCGCTTCGGTCAAACGGTCGAAGCCCCGGTGGTGACGCGCTCGCTTCTTCTTCTCGATGAGCGGCCGCAGATGCGCCGGATCCTCGATCTGAGCGCCGCGATCGTAGCTCCTTTCGCTCGAATCCGTCGAGCGGCAGGTAGGAGTCACCGGCCTGCTCCACGGCAATGAAACGGATGAGGGCGGGACGCCTGGCGGTCCCAGGGGAAGACGGCCTCCACCGATCCGCCGCCGAGTCCTTCGACGACGATCGAACGGCCGTTGCTCGGCCTGAAGGGCCGACATCATCCAGCCCCAGGCCAGGACGGGCGAAGCCCGGCCGCAGCCTGGGGTCGCCGGACGCCCGCAGAAAAGCGGGCGGGACGCCCGCGGTCCCAGGGGAAGAAGCCTCCGCCGATCCGTCGCCGGATCTTTCGACGATCATCGAACGGCCGTTGCTCGGCCTGAAGGGCCGACATCATCCAGCCCCAGGCCAGGACGGGCGAAGCCCGGCCGCAGCCTGGGGTCACCGGACACCGACAACGTCGAGGCGGGCGGGACGCCACGCGGGACGCCCGCGGTCCCAGGGTGTCGTGCCGCCAACCGCGTGTCGGTTCGACGACACGCTTTCGGTCCGATCCCCCCACGCGCTAGCGCAGAAACCGCGCAAGCTCCAGCGCCACGATGTCCGGCTTCTCGACCGGGACGTAGTGATTGCAGTCGGGGATGCGCACCAGCTCGGCACCGGGGATGTCTGCAGCGAAGCGCGTGGCGTGACGATCGATCGCGAAGTTGCCGTCTTCTTCGCCCCACAGGATGAGCGTCGGGCAGCGGATCTCGCGGATGCGCGACTCCCAATAACCCTCTTCCTCGCGCGCCAGCTCCACCATCGCTCGCCAGTTGTCCCGGTTCTGAACGAGCACGAAGTTCTCTTCGGCCTCGCCGGGCGGTACGCTCTCGACGAACGAGATCTCGAGCACCTCTCGAGTGTCGGGCAGTGTCGTTGCCAAGCGCCCCCAGTACGCCAAGGGATGCTCCTTGAGCAACAGCTCCTCTTTGGGCGTCTCCTCTCGAGTCCTTCGATAACCGGAAGACGCCATCAAGACGAGCCGCTCGACTCGCTCGGGATGCGCGACCGCGAAGCGCCACGCGACCTCACCGCCATAGGAGTGGCCGACCACGACTGCGCGCTCGACGCCGTGACTCTTCAAGTACGTCTCGAGAAACGCGACGAGTCCGTCGAAGGTCGTGGGTCGATCCGCGGGCCCCGTCGCGCCATGCCCGGGCAGGTCTGGAGCCAGGACTCGGCGCCCTGCGGCCCATTCGGGCGGCCCGGTCCCGTTGGAGGCAAACAGCACGCGCGTCCAAACGAAGAGCGAAGACGGAGTACCGTGCACGAGTAGGACCGGAGCGCGCCCCGAGGGCTCCGCCGGCTCGACGACCAGCTCGGACACCTCGAACGTCGAAGCGCCCTCCGTCGTCTCGACGTGCACGGTCCGGATTGCCAAGCCGAGGGCCGCGATCGGACGGTTCTTCGACAGCGCCAGCAACTCGGAACGGACCTCAGCGTAGTCCAGCCCGCCGTTCGCTTCGAAAGCGAAGACCCCCAGGACCCCGGCCCAGAGCGCCCCACCGACCCATCCCCAGGCACCGACGCGCGGCGACTCGACCGACCACGGGTCGAGGCGTCGGGCCCACCCCAGGAGCAAGGGCATGGCCAAGGCCCAGGCGAGCCCCAGGACCACCAACGAGACCGGCAAGCTCCACGGAATCTCGACGGCTTCGAGTCGGACTCCGGCCCAGAAGCTGAGCGGCGTGCCCACCAGCGTCAATGGAATGGACAGGAGCGGTCGCGCGAGAAGCCAGCGCAGCGAACGATGGAAGAGCGTTCCGAAGAGCGCCCACAGCGTCAGGATCCAGAGCGGCGCGACCGGCGCGCTCGCCAGGCGCCCACCCTCGGGGTACCGAACGATTCCCGCGAGCTCGAGAACGGTATCGGTAACGAAGCCGAAGACCACGAGCGCGCCCAGAAAGGTCGCCAGGCGCTTCTTGTCGGGCGCTCCCCAGAACGCGAGGGCGACGATCGGCCACGCCGCCAGCGCCCCCAGCCACGGCCAGCCTTCCGCTGCGCCCACGACGCAGAAGAACCAGCCGACCTGGAAGAGCGCGAAGTTGAGCAGCTTGTCCTTCATGACCCTCTCGATTGGGCCCCGTTGCCGAGGCGCGGACCGCTAGGCGCCGAAGCGTGCCAGCGCAGGAGTTCGCCGATCGGGCAAGGCGCCGAAGACCGGCTCCATGCGATTGTGCGGCTTGGTGAACAGCATCTGCACGTCGCCGATGACGCGCTCCTCGAAGCCGCCCTCGCAGTAGCAGAGGTAGAACTCCCACATGCGGCGGAACTCGGCCGAGTAACCGAGCGCCGCGATACGATCCTCGTGGGTCAAGAAGTTCGAGCGCCACTCGCGCAGCGTGCGCGCATAGTGCGGCGTGAGGTCCTCGAGGTGGAACAGACGCAGGTCGGTCTTGCGCGCGATCGAGTCGCTGATGGCACCGACCGACGGGATGCAGGAGCCCGGAAAGATATAGCGCTGGATGAAGTCGACCGATCGCTTGGCCTGCTCGTACTGCGTGTCGGCGATCACGATCGCCTGGAGCAAGAAGGCGCCATCGGCTTTGAGCAGGTGGCTGCACGTCTCGAAGTAGCGGTCGTAGTAGCGATGGCCGACCGCCTCGATCATCTCGATGGAGACGATCTTGTCGTAGCGCCCGTCGAGATCCCGGTAGTCTTCCTTCAGCAGGGTCACGCGATCCGACAGGCCCGCCGCCGCGACGCGCGCCTGGGCGAGGGCGTGCTGCTCGGAGGAGAGAGTGGTCGTCGTAACGCGACAGCCGTAGTGCTGCGCGGCATGAATTGCCATGGCGCCCCAGCCCGTGCCGATCTCGAGCAGATGATCCGAGGGCCGCAGGTCGAGCTTGCGACAGATGCGGTCCATCTTCGCGATCGACGCTTCCTCGAGCGTCATGTCCTCGCGCTCGAACCAGGCTGCCGAGTACATCAGGGTGGGATCGAGGAACTCGACAAAGAGGTCGTTCCCGAGGTCGTAATGTGCCTCGATGTTCTTGCGGCTACCGTCGCGCGAGTTCTCGCGCACCCGGTGGTACAGCTTGAAGAGCGGCTTGGCGAACCGCGCCAGGCCCTTCTCGAGCCCATCGAGAATGTCGCGGTTCAGACAGAAGATCCGGATCAGAGCCGTAAGATCGTCCGCACTCCAATGACCCTTCATGTACGACTCGCCGGCACCGATCGATCCGCGCAGCGCGCAGGCCGCGTAGAAGGAAGGATCGTGCACCGTGAGCGTGGCTTCGATCGGAAAGGCTTCCGAGACGCGGCCGAACACGAAGCGATCGCGCCCATCCTCCAAGATGAGCCGGCCCCGCGAGAGATTCTCGAGGCGACCCTGAACGGCGCGGGCCAGGAGACGATCGAAGAGCGGACGGGTCATCGGACATTCCTTTCGAGCTGCGGTTTCGATTCCGGAGCGCTTGCTGGAGGGCTCGCGAGGGACAAAGGCTCGGGACGCTTGTCGGGATGGACGAAGAACGGGCAGCGCTTGCGCCAGAGACGGAACGCTTGCCAGTAAATGGCGGCCAGCACTTTGAGTGACATGAGCGGGAACCGCACCAAGGCGCTCGCCAGGGCAGGCCCCGTGATCGGCTTGCGTTGGAGTGTCAGCGTGGCGTCGAAGGCCCGTCGCCCCTCGCACCAGTTCTCCATGTGCACGGTCAGTGCACGGTCTTGGATCGAGAAGCGCCACTCGTACTCGAAGTCGAGGTCGAAGAACGGCGACACGTGAAACGACTTGGGAAATCGGAACCGCAAGCGCTGCCCGGTCTCGTCGACCTCGCCGCTCTCTCGCCCCAGCACGTAGGCATGCCGCTCCTTCCATGGCGTGTTCGTGATCTCGGCCACGATCGCCTCCACCTGCTGGTCGGCCTCATCGAAGCAGAAGTAGAAGCTCACCGGATTGAACACGAAGCCGAAGGTGCGGAGCTGTGTCAGGACGCGGATCGGTCCGCTCGGACGTCTCCCGAGCTGCTCTTCGACCCGGTTCCGCACCGCGTCCTCGAGCGGGATGTCGGTCGGCTCGAGGTAATCGGCGCGACGAAACCAGGACCAGCTCGGTCGACGCGTCGACCAGAGCCATCGACCTCGAAACGCCGTGTCGAGCTCGGCCAGGTCCAGCCACGTGAGACACACGCGATAGGTAAAGTCATGGTCGATAGGCTCGAAGCGACGGTGACGCACCTGTCCTTGATAAAGCGCGCTCTTCATCGCCGGGACTCCGCCAGAGCCGGCGCGGCCGCCGCCAGTCGATGCGTCGCTTCCTGCGGATCGCCCCAAGCCACGCCCAGCTCGCGGGCCGCCGCCACGCCACTCTGAAGGCCGTCCTCGTGGAAGCCCCAGCCCCAGTAAGCGCCCGCATAGTGCGTCCGGCGCACGCCACTGATCTCGGAGCGCCGTGTCTGCGCATCGAAGGAAGCCGGCGTGAACTGAGGATGTTCGTACACCATGCGCTCGAGCACTCGCTTCGGGTCGATCTCGTCGGAACGATTCAGCGTCACGCAGTAGCGTTCCCGAGAGGACAAGCTCTGCAGCACGTTCATGTCGTAGGTCACCGCCACCGCGTCCCTGGCCTGGGCCGGAACGAAGTAGTTCCAAGCCGCGCCCGCCCGGGCGCGCTTCGGAAGCAATCGTCGATCGGTGTGCAGGACGGTGTCGTTGGCCTGGTAGGCGATGGCGCCCAAGATCTCGCTCTCGGCCTCGCTGGGATCGGCCAGCATGCGCAGCGCCTGATCACTGTGCACGGCGATCACGACTCGGTCGAAGGACTCGGTGCCGGCCGCCTCGGTCTGCACGGTGACGCCACTCTCGGTGCGGCGAATCGCGCGGACCGGTGAGCCGAGGCGGATCTGGTCTTCGAAAGGACGGATCAGCTTCTCGACGATGCGGTAGGAGCCGCCCCGGATCACTCGCCACTCGGGGCGATCGTCCACGGTCAGCATGCCGTGGTTGTGGAAGAACTGCACGAAGCCCCGAATCGGGAACTGGCGCATCTGCACGGGACCGGTCGACCAGATCGCGGCACCCATCGGCACGATGTAGTACTCGACGAAGTCGCGCGAGTACCGATTCGTGTCGAGATACTCGCCGAGTGTCCGGCCCGCTTCCTCCCCTTCCAGCACACGCGGCGCCTCCCGATTGAAGCGCAAGATCTCGCGGATCATGCGCCAGAAGGACGGGCGCAGCAGATTGCGGCGCTGTGCGAAGAGAGTATTGAGCGTGGTGCCGTTGTACTCGAGACCCGTCCGTTCCGACTGGACGCTGAAGCTCATGCTCGAGGGCTGCGTCGCGACGCCGAGCTCGTCCAGCAGCCGCACCAGCCCCGGGTAGTTGCGCTCGTTGTAGACGATGAAGCCCGAGTCGATCGCGACCCGACCTTCTGGCGTCTCCACGTCCCGCGTGTGCGTGTGGCCGCCCAGGCGCGCGGCGCCTTCGAAGACGACGACCTCGTGCTGCCGGGAGAGCAGGTAGGCGGCCACCAAGCCCGAGATGCCGGCGCCGACGATCGCGATCCTCATCGGGAGAGCTCCTGTTCGCGCAAGCGGCGAAGCCTCGTGGCTCGTTCGCCACGCTCGTCCACGATCTGGGCCGGCACCGGGCGCAGCTTCCAGACGATCCCGAACACGGCCAACAATCGAAGGCCCCAGTAGGTCAGGTCCAGCTCCCACCAACGGAAGCCTTGGCGGGCCGAGGCCGGGTAGTGGTGGTGGTTGTTGTGCCAGCCCTCGCCGAGCGTGAGCAGGGCGAGCAGCGCGTTGTTGCGGCTGGCATCCCGCGTCTCGTAGCGCCGGCTGCCGACCCGATGAGCCAGCGAGTTGATGCAGAAGGTGGCGTGGTAGAGCACCACCGTCGAGACGAAGAAGCCCCAGATCAAGAGCTGCGCGCCGCTGGTCCCCCAGTGAGGGGCTACGGCGGCGAGGACCTCGCCCATGCCGAAGAGACCCAGTCCCAGCAAGGCCGGCATCAGCACGTCGAAGCGATCGAGGAAGCGCAGCTCGGGAAAGCGCTCGAAGTCCCGCACCAGACGCCAGCGAATCGGGAAGTTGGCCCGGCTCAAGAACCAGCCAGCATGGCTCCACCAGAAGCCACGGCGATCGGGCGAGTGAGCGTCTTCTTCCGTGTCCGCGTGTCGATGATGAGCGCGATGATGCGAGGCCCACCAGAGGGGTCCGCGCTGCGCCGCCGAGCTGGCCAACGCCGCGAAGATGAGCTGAACCGGGCGCGAGGTTTGAAAGGCCCGGTGACCGAAGTAGCGGTGATAGAACGCCGTGATCGCAAACATGCGCACCCCGTACAGACCGACCGCCACCGCGACCGCGATCGGGCTCACTCCGACCCAGATCACCCCGAGGCACATCAGGTGCAAGCCGATGAACGGGATCACCCGAAGCCAGTCGATGCGATCGCTCGTATCGGCGGGCACGGATGAAGAGTCGATCCACCGGAGCAGCGTGGTCTTCAGCGACGCGCGCTTCACGAGTCGACCCCAATCGCCGGCTCCGGCTTTCGGAACAGATAGTGCCCGACCAGCCACTCCTGACCGTTCCGGTATCCGAACAGCTCCGCACACGACAAGAAGAACACCCGCCAGCGCACTAGCCAGCGATCGCGATCCTCCCCGTAGACGTCGGCGAACAGCTCGGAGACCGCAGATCGGTTCTCGTCGATCTTGTCGAGCCAAGCTTCGGCGGTCTTCGCGTAGTGCACTCCCGACACGAGCCAGCGCTGCTCGATGTGCAGGCGATTCTGGAAATGCAAGAGCAGGTCGGCCGACGGCATCAAGCCGCCCGTGAAGAAATAGCGCCCCATCCAGTCGTCCGGCCCTTCGACCTCGAAGGGGTAGGCCGCCGATTGATGGCAGAAGATGTGGACGAACAGCTTGCCGCCCGGCCGCAGCCAGCCCGCGATGCGATCCATCAGGCGCTCGGAGTTGCGCAGGTGCTCGAACATCTCGACCGAGACCACGCGATCGAAGTCGCCGGGCGCGTCGAAGTCGTTCATGTCGGCCGTCAGGATCTGGAGATTCGTGATCCCTTCCTCGCGGCAAACCCCTTCCAGATACTTCCGCTGCGGCGCCGAGTTCGAGACCGCCACGATCTCGCTATTCGGCATCCGTCTCGCCATCCAAAGCGACAGGCTACCCCAGCCGCATCCGAGCTCGAGGATGCGCTGACCATCGTGGAGGTCCGCTCGCTGCATCGTCAGATCGAGCATCCGCGCCTCGGCGTCGTCGAGAGTGCGCACGCCCTCACCCCAGTGGGCCGAGCTGTACTTGCGGTGCTTCCCGAGCACGAGCCCGAAGAACTCCGGAGGCAGCTCATAGTGCTGATCGTTCGCTTCCCGCGTCGCGATCGCGATCGGGCTGCGTCGCAGCTCCGAGATGAGCTCCTGCTTCTCCAGCTCGACACGTTCGAGGTCGTTCACCTTTTGATCGCGCAAGCGCTTCACCAACAGGCGTCGGATGCCGCGGCGAATCAGAGCGTCGGGTAGAAGCCCGCGCTCCATGACTGAGATCAAGGTCTTCATGAGGCTCGCTTTCTCGGAAACCACGGAAAGAAGGCGTTGGTCGTGCGCTGGTACTCCCGGTAGTCGTCACCCCGGCTCGACAGGGCCTGCGCCTCGGTCGGTGGAATGCCGGTGACCTTCAGGATGAAGAACAGCATCAGCGCCGGGCCCGCCAGCGCCAGCCAAGCGATCGGCCCCGTGACGGCGAGCAGCACGTAGGCCCACCAATGGATCCACTCGAAGAAGTAATTCGGGTGCCGGGAAAAGCGCCACAGCCCGCGGCGGCAGGTCTTGCCGCGGTTCGAAGGCTGCTTTCGGAACTGGGCGAGCTGACGGTCGGCGATCGCCTCCCCACCCACCGCGATCAGCCAGACGACGACAGCGGCCAGGTCCCAGGCATCCGGCGCCGGACCGGGCCGAGCGGCCGCGATCGCAAACGGAATCGCGAGCACGGCCACCAGAACGGCTTGAGCCTGGTAGAACCAGAACAAGCGCCCTTGAAAGGCATCGCCCCACTCCCGTCGCATCGCGCGGTAGCGGCCGTCCTCACCGTGATCCCCGAGGATTCGATCGGTCAGGAGGTGCCCGGCCAGGCGATAGCCCCACACCCCGGCCATGCTGCCCAGGATCAGACGCCGCGTCGGATCGCCCTCGCCGAGCCAGGCACACAGAATGCCGGCGCTGCCGAGTCCGGCGGCCCAGGCCACATCGACGATGCCCGCGTCCCCCGTGCGCTTTTGCAGGAGCCACAGGAGAGCCATCGAGGGCACCAGAGCGGCGAGGGCGAGGAGGGGTCCGGTCCAGGTCACGGGAGGGTCTCTCCAGGAAGAAGTTCCGTTGCTCGGGAAGTTTCGTCGTCACTCGAACTTCGCCGCTGGCCGCCATTCGGATTCTGGAAGCGCTCCAGATCCTGTCCTGCTCGAGAGATCAGCGCTCGGGAATCGATCGCCCACGGCTGGACGACCGCGGCGCGTTCTGCTTCCATGCCGGCATGCGCATCGTTCAGGTGACCGACACTCATCTCTTCGCGGATCCGGCGACTCGGTCGTTGGGTGTCGAGACCGACGCCTCGCTGCGGGTCGTGCTGACCGCGGTCGCCGATCTCGATCCGGCACCCGATGCGCTGCTCCTGACGGGCGACCTGGGCCACGACGAGAAGCCCGAGAGCTACGAGCGCCTCGCCGCCTTCGTCGCGCCCTTGAGCTGCCCGATCTACTGGCTGCCCGGCAACCATGACTCCCCCGACACGATGCGTCCGGCGCTCGGTGAACGTGGACCCGGCTCGCACGAGCTCGGCGAGTGGCGGCTGATCACGCTGTCGACGCACATTCCCGGGATCGACTCGGGCCGGCTCGGCGCGGAAGAGCTCGGGCGCTTGGCCGATTCACTGGGCGAGGCGCACTCACTCGGGCGACCGACTCTGGTGGCGCTCCACCACCCGCCCGTGCCGGTCGAAAGCCGCTGGCTCGACCGTCTGGCCCTCGAGGACTCCGAGGCCTTCTTCCAGGTCCTCGATCGAGTGGGCGCCCCTCGCCTGGTCCTCGCCGGGCACGTCCACCAGGAGCAGATGCTGGTGCGCGCCGGCGTCACCATCCTGACGACACCGTCGACCTGCGGGCAGTTCGCGCCCGACAGCCCGGAGTTTCGTCAGGACGAGGTCCCGGCCGGATTCCGCGTCCTCGACCTGGCGGCGGATGGAAGCTTCTCGACTCGGGTGGTTCGGGTCCCGGGCTCAGGCGCCATCGACGAGGCACGCCTCCGCTGGATGCGCGAAGGCGGCGAAGCGCCCACAAACGATCGCCATCTGGAGAAGCCGGCGAGCTAGGCTCGGCGAGGGTTGCGAAGCCTCGCTCCGGGAGATGCCATTTGGGCAGCCACGAAGTGGCAGCCGGAATTGCGAGAGCCCCCGCCCCGCAGTGGGAATGAGAGTTTGGACCGACGGATTTCCCATGGTGAGGTCGGCAAGGAATCTGCTCTGATTCTGTGAGGCAGGACCTGTCGGTCCGCCCGCAATCTGTCTGAGCCCTCGCGGCTTGCTGGAGTCTCATCCATGAAGCGATCCTCATTTGTTCTTCGGCTCTTCGTCCTCTCGTCTTTTCTCGTCCTCGGCCTGACTTCGCCGGCCACGGCTCAGCTCTGCTTTGGTCCGGACAACCTGAACGGCCCTTGCTGTAGCTTCACGGTCGAGAACCTGCCGACGCCGCTTCCGACGCCCAACAACCTACGCGGCATCGGCATCTGCTGGACGGCGTGCAGCCCGACCACCACGAACGCCGAGCTCGTGTATGGTCCGATCACGAATCTCTGGTGCGGCACCTACACCGGCAGCCTGACCGTTGAAGACGGCGCGGGCACGGTGCTGATGGCCGGCACGCAACAGCTCGAGTACACGCGCACTTGGGAGGAGACCAACTTCAATGCCGAGACCTTGCAGGTCTGGCGCTTCCTGGTGAAGGTCGATCTTCAGGCCGCCATCCCGACGCCGGTCTGCCCGGTGCCCGGACCCATCGCACACTCGTCGTTCTATTACGGCTACCTGGACATCGTTTTCAACTGCTTCACGGGCGCAACCGAGTTCGCGACCTGTCTGTTCCACGCCTGCGACAAGTTCATCCATCATCCGATCGCGTCGTCGATCCCAGGCCCGTTGCATCCCCAGGTCGCCTACGGGTTGGTCGCTCCGGTGTCGGCCGCGAACCCCTTCACGCCCATCCCGCTGCCTCCGGTCTTCGGTCCTGCGACCGGTGGCGGCACTCGGCGCGGCACGGTCCCCGGAACGACCTGTGCGACTGAGGAGGTCATTCCGGCAGGTGGCGCCAATCTGAGTCTCATCGCGCAAGCGTGCGCGTGCCCGCTCAACTTCAGCTTACCGCTTCAATACGCGGCCCAGCCTCTTTCACTGGGCGGGGCGTGCGGCACGACCAGCAGCTCGATCTGGACGCCCAACCCGTTTCCGTGGGTGCACATGATCACGACGAGCCTCGGCACCTGGACCGGATCCGGAGTCGGGACACCGTACCCGGGCCCCGAAGCGGCTTGGGTGAACGAGGGTTTCTTCTTCACCTTCGACGGCTGCACGGGCATCCCGTATGTCGAGGTCTACTACGGCGCCATGACCGACCAAGGCTTCCCGGTCACTCCGGACCCACAGCGCCCGTGGCAGACAACCCGCTTCCTCGACCTGGCGTCGAACTATGCCAAGAGCACCGGCATCAATCCACCGTGGGTTGGCACGGTCCGCGGCACAGCCCGTCTCATCTACATGAACTTTTGAGTTTTTGATAGTATTCGTCGCGAGAGAATCGAACGCCCGGCTTGCTCGAAGGAGCGAGCCGGGCGTTCTCGCGTTTCCGGTGTGCACAAGAGCGGGCGGGCCGCCAGGCGGGCCGCCCGCGGTCCCAGGGGAAGACGCCCCCGAATGGGACCGGAGTGCGTTCGCGCAGCGGAGCCGACGACGTCTCACGCAATTTTCGCGGGTCGTTGCGGCGAAGCGGAGCTGACGCTCCGACAAGAGCGGGCGAGCCGCCCGCGGTCCCAGGGGGGACGCCCTCGAAAGGGACGGGAGTGCGTCCGCGCAGCGCAGCCGACGACGTCTCTCGAATCCACTCAGGTCATCGCGGCGAAGCGGAGCTGACGCCCGGAAAAGAGCGGGCGAGCCGCCCGCGGTCCCAGGGGGGAGAGACGAGGGCTCGCCGTCGCCAAACACGGGCGAGCCGCCCGTGGTCTTAGGGGAAGACGCGAACTTTTTAGATGGTGAGGTTGGCAGCGGTTCGACTCTAGGGGTTCCAGGGTCCCTCTTCGAGACCCTCACCCAAGAGAACAACCCGCTTGCTGGAGCTCACCATGATGCGTTCTGCCCCCTGCTTCGCGCTCGCCACTCTCCTCGTCATCGCTGGCCTGGCCGCTCCGAGCCACGCTCAGCTCTGCTTTGGCCCGGACAACCTCAGCGGGCCATGCTGCTCCTTCAATATCGCCAACTTGCCGACGCCGATGCCGACGCCCCCCACGATGCCCGCCTCGGGCATCTGCTGGACGGCCTGTAGCCCGGCCACGACCAACGTCTTCCTCTCCTACACCCCCATCACACAACTCGCCTGCGGCAGCTACTCGACCGGTCTGTCCGTGATCGATACCGCCGGGACGGTCATCATGCGCGGCACGATGACGCTCGACTACACGCGCACCTGGGCCGAGACCAACTTCGCGGGTGACCCGCTCCAGTGCTGGCGCTTCATGGCCAAGGTCGACCTGTTCGCGTCGGCGCCGGGCCTGCCGTGTCCGGTGCCAGCCGGAACCGCCCCCACGTCCTTCTACTACGGCTACCTGGACGTCGTCCTCAACTGCAACACCGGCGGCTTCGAGTTCGCGAACGTCCTCTTCCACTCCTGTGACCTCTTCATCCACAACCCGGCCGT
Source organism: Planctomycetota bacterium (assembly GCA_029260795.1). GTDB lineage: Bacteria > Planctomycetota > OFTM77 > OFTM77 > OFTM77 > OFTM77. The sequence continues at coordinate 14,322 of JAJDCO010000140.1, forward strand.
CTCGTCGATTCCAGGTCCGCACCACCCGGCCAGCTCCTATGCGCTCGTCGCCCCGGTGACGGCCGCCAACCCGTTCCTCCCGCTGCCGCTGCCTCCCATCTTCGGCCCCGTAACCGGTGGCGCCACTCGCCTGAGCGCCCTTCCGGGTGCCACTTGCCTCAATGATGAGCTCATTCCTGCGGGCGGAGCCAATCTCGGCTTGATCGCTCAAGCCTGCGCCTGCCCCTTCAACCTGGCCGGACCACTCCAATACTCGGCCCAGCCCTTCACGGGCACCAGTATCTGCGGCACCGGAACCGCTTCGATCTGGACGCCGTTCCCGCTGCCTTGGCTGCATCTGATCACGACCAGCCTGGGCTTCTGGACGGGCGGCGGACCGGGCACGCCCTACCCGGGACCCGAGGCGGCCTTCGTCAACGAGGGCTTCTTCTTCACGACCGATGGCTGCTTCGGGATCCCGTTCATCCAGGTCTACTACGGCGCGATGACCGACCAAGGATTCCCGGTGACGCCCGATGCCGCTCGACCGTGGCAGACCCCGCGCATGCTCGATCTCGCGAGCAACTACTCGCGCTCGATGGGAATCACCCCGCCGTTCGTCGGCACCGTTCGCCCGACGGCTCGACTCATCTACGTGAACTTCTGACAACCTGCGTCCTGGCAGGACGCCTCGGGAGCGAGGCACAGGAAGAAGGATGCCGAGCCGGTCTTCGGGCCGGCTCGGCGCATTGGTTAGCGAACTGATCGACCGCGCTCTCATCGCCATTGCCTTCTTATCACAAGCATGTTACGTTCACTGCTATCCCGACTGACTTCCCTGCCGAGCTCCGCGGACGCGCCGCATCCTCCGACCTCGCAGAACCCCCGATCAAGCCCCCGATGGACCCTCCTGACCGCGCGAGCGCTCCCCCTCAGATCCTGGCCGAGATCTCGCTCCTCGCGACCGAGGAAGGGGGTCGTCAACACCCGCTCGGCTCACCGGCTCCGGTGGCCATGTACTTCGATGGACGGTACTGGGACTCGACCGGACACCTCCGCGATCACCGGTTCATCTATCCGGGCCAGTCGGCCTGGATAGAGCTGACCGTCTCACCGTGGATCGAGGCGAGCGAGCGTCTCTATCCGGGCAAACCGTTCCTGATCCGGGAGGAAGGTCGCATCGTCGCCTATGGCTTGGTGAAGCAGATGCTCACCGACACCGAGAGGGAAGCCACGGCCGAGGCTTGAATCTGAGCGACATCGGAGCCACGCTCGCAGGACCGCGACCCGGCACGATGGGAAGCCGCGGCCTTCCCCGGAGCGAACGATGTTTCAGAGGGCCTTCGACGACGACCTCGCCTTGCGCCTGCTCGAAGAGCGGAACACCCTTGAGCTATTCGAGATCGTCCGTGAGAATCGCGAGCACATCCACTCCTGGATGACCTGGGTTCCGACCGAATGGACCATGACCTCTGCCGGTCAGATCATTCGAGCGGCGCGCGAGCGCTTCGCGTCCAACAACGGCTTCTGGTCGGGCATCTTCTTTCGAGAGCGCCTGTGCGGCTGCGTGATCCTCAACCAGGTGGACTGGCCTCATCGCTCCGGAGACATCGGCTACTGGCTGATCCGTGAAGAGCAAGGTCACGGTCTCGTCACGCGATCTTGCCGCGCCCTCGTCGACTACTGCTTCGAGGAGCTGCAGCTCCATCGGATCGAGATCCGGGTGGCTACCGAGAATGCCCGGAGCCGATCCGTGCCGGAGCGCCTCGGCTTTCGATTGGACGGAGTTCTCCGCCAAGCCAATCGGCTGCACGATCGTTACGTGGACCTGGCGGTCTACTCGATGCTGGCTCCGGAGTGGAAGGACGGCTGAGCGGCTCTCCGCTCTCTCCGCCTGAGCCGACGGGTCGTGCGATCATCGCGCCCTCGTCGACGTCGACAGAACACTCGCGGGCCGCACGCCGTCCGCAGCTCCGGTATCACTCCAACACACGATCGATCAGGCTCGGGATCCGGGCGACGCTCGAAGTGCCACGCGTCTGCGTGAGAAACACCACGACGCGATCGCGGCTGGGATCGGCCCAGGCAATCGTGCCGTCCGAGCCCGTGTGGCCGAAGCTCCACGTGCCCGGTCGAGCGGAAGAGAAGAGCTGCCAATGGAATCCATACGCCAAGAACGGGCTGGCCCGACTCTGAAGACTGGCAGCGCGCGCGGCTTGGCGGAGGTCATTCGAGACACCCACGCCACGCTCGGCGTCTCTCTCGAGCCAAGCGCCCAAGAGCTTCGCGACATCCGCTGCGCTGGCGAAGAGTCCGCCGCTGGCCCGAAGCCACGGGACCAGTCGCGTCTGCGATCGATCCCAATAGCGGGCCACGCCGGCCTCGGTCACCTGGTAGGTCGGCACGATGCGCTGGGCGAGAGGATCCTCGGCCGCCCACTCGGACAAGGTCTCTTCGAGACCCTGCGGCGCAAGCAGCCGTTCGGCGAGGAGGAGCTCCAAGGGCTTGCCACACACCTCGGCGACCAAGGCGCCGAGGACGATCGTGCTCGCGTCCGAATAGACGAACACCGTGCCCGGAACTCGCCGAGGTCCCACCCGACCAATGGCATCCGCCAGCTCGCGCAGTGAGCCATACTCGACGAGATCCCCCGGGTATCCCGGCTGATCGAAGCCGGCGGTCTGCTGCAGCAGGTGCCGCGGCGTGATCGTGCGGGCGGTGTCATGATCGAAGGTTGGCAACCAGCGCGTGATCGGCTCGTCGAGCGAAAGGGCTCCTTCCGTGATGAGCTGCAGCGCGAGCGTCGCGATGTAGGGCTTGGTCAGGGAGCGCAGCCGGCAGATCGCACCCGGCTCCCAGGCGACGCCGCCTTCCCGGTCGCTCCACCCGACCGCATCGTGCAAGAGTAGCTGGCCTCGCTCGATGATCAGCAGCTCGCAGCCGACCGGATCCTCTTCGGCAACCCAGAGCGCGAGCTCCTTCAAGATCGTCTCGCGCCGTTCGCCGTCCAAGCTCCCCGCCGGAGCACGCGACAGCGTGGACGGAACGTCCGGCGCCGGAGCTCGACACGACAGGGCGAGAGTCGCGAGGCTCCACAGCAGCAAGATTCGGTACACAGCGTCCGTCCTTTCCGAAGGGGCCAAGACTCTCGTGACGGTACGCGTTGAGACGAGACGATGCAACGAACGTGGAGTACTAGATCGTTGTCGCCAGCCCGATCTGAGAGCAGACTCGATACACGATCGACATCGCCTTCCCGCCTCGCCGCGGCGAGGCGGGAGAGATGCGAGCATCCAGGACGTACGAACGATTGAGGGTTGCCGGGAGCCAACGCCATGAGATCGCGCCTGCTCGGAGTCCTGCTCACCGGAGCTGTGTTGACCCTGGCGATCCTGGCCGTGACAAGATCGACAACTCCACCCGACCCCGTCGACAACTTGCCAGCCGACACTCCGTCCACGACCTGGTCGACCAACGTCCAAGAAGGGACATCGGTGTTGGAGGCCGCCCAGCCCACCACGGATCCGGCTGTCCTGGACCCTGAGCCGTCACAAGAGCCTCCACTGGCGGTCGAGCTCCCGGCCGACCTCCTGGTCTGCAACACCGAAGGAGAGGTTGCGCGCCGCTTGAGGGAGCCCTCCGCGATGCTCGAACACGAGTGGGAAGCTCTACGCAATCTCGACTGGGAGACGACGCCCGAGTGTTGCGAGCTGACGCGCCTCGGTCTCGAGACCCGAGATGCGGAGCTCGTCAAGCAGATCATCAACGCAGAGGAACGACGCATCTCGCGGGGGAATCACCTCTGCGAACAAATCGCCGCGACGCTGGAGTCCTTACTGCTCGAAGGCACGTGGGATCCGCAGACGACGAATGATCTGGCTGCGTTGCTCACGAGAAACGCTCCAGGCTCTGAGCGGCGCGTGCTCGAAGCGCGTCCCGACTTGCTCCGAGCATTCGTCATGGCGGGCTCGCAGATCGGCGAGGAGCTGGCTCTGCGCGGGCTCCTCGAGACGGACGATCCGAAGGAGCGCAAGGGTTTCTTGATCACACTGCGATATGGCGAGGGGCACGTGACCGAGGAGCTGCCGCACATCGCGCTCGACCCGGCCGAGGATCCCAACTTCGTCGGCGCAGTGCTGATGACCTTGAGCGTCACGGACCAGGGCCAAGCGCGCAGCATCTCGCTGTTCCAAGAGCTGTTTCTCGATGCCAGACGGAGCGACATCGCAGAACGGATTCCATCTCGAGAGATCGAAGACGCCTTCTGGAATACGGTGGCCGCCACGACCCACGAGAATGGTGCGAGCAGAACACGGGACGTCATCGACTTGGCAGTCCAGGTCTCGCGGGCAGGTGGCCCGGGAGCCGGCGAGGTCCTCGCGGTTCTCGAGAAGTTGCTCACCAAGAATGACTCCCGCAACCTCCAAGACCTTCGCGAGGAAGTGCGCCTCGCTGCGGCCTCGTTCGAGGGAGAAGAGGACGCACTCGCGCGAAGGTGGCGAGCCCTCGCGGAGAAGTCGCCTCGATAGTCGGAGATCGGGCTCCCCACTCGTCCTCGAAAGCCTCTTCGGCATCGACTGGCTGAAAGCGCCCCTGGCGACGAACAGAGCGCTCGGAAGCCAGCCCACCCAAAGCACCCTCCCGCCCCGTTCAGTTCTCACGGCGGTCGTGGTATGGTTCCGGTCCTCTCGGCGGTCCCTGCATCGGTTTCTGGGTCGCCATGTTCTTGGTCATCCGCCTGCCGACCGTGAAAGGACCGCCGATGGATTCGAAGGACGTTCGGACGTCATCCACGCGCAGCCCCGAGCTGACCCCGCGCGTGCTCGTGATGGGCCTGATCCTCTCGGTGGTGATGGGCGCCGCCAACGTCTACATCGGGCTCAAGGTCGGGTTGACGGTCTCGGCCTCGATCCCGGCGGCGGTGATGGCGATGCTCGTGTTCCGGTACCTGTTCCGGAGCGTGAGCATCCTCGAGGCGAATCAGGTGCAGACCTGCGCCTCGGCCGGCGAGTCGTTGGCGGCCGGGATTATCTTCACGATGCCGGCGCTGATCCTCATCGGCTACTGGACCGAGTTCGACATGCTGACGGTGACGGTGATCGCCTTCACCGGCGGTCTGCTCGGGATCTTGTTCATGATCCCGATGCGGCGCGTCTTCATCGTCGACAACAAGGACCTGCCCTACCCCGAGGGAATCGCGTGCGCGGCCGTATTGAAGGCGGGTGTGCAGGACGAGAGCTCCGAGCGAGGCGCTGGAATCGCGCTGGTGGTCGGTGCGCTCTTTGGCGGGATCTTCAAGTTCTGCGTCGACTTCTTCAACGTGATCCAAGGCAAGCTCGAGGTCGCCCGGGAGATGGGTGGCCGGATCTTCTACTACGGCTCGGACATCTCGCCGATGCTGGTCGGCGTCGGCTTCATCGTGCGACTGAACGTGGCGGCGCTGATCTTCATCGGCGGCGCGATCGGCTGGCTGATCGGGATTCCGATCCTGGGAACCGAAGGCGTCACGGAGGCCACGGCGGTCAAAGGCGCCGGCGAGCTCTGGAGCACGCAGGTCCGGTACTTGGGCGTCGGCGCGATGGTGGTCGGTGGCATCAGCTCCATCTTCGCGGTACGCCATGGTCTGGTCCAAGCCGTCCGCGAGCTGCGCGGTGGCGCAGGCACCAAGGCGGCCCAAGACGCAGCGGACGGAGTCGACCTTCCATCGAAGGTCATCGTCGGGCTGATCGCGCTCTGCGTCCTGCTGATCCTCGTGATCTATCAGCACTTCATCGGTCACCTGTCCCTCACCCTCCTGTCGGTGGTGGCGATGATCGTGATGGCGTTCTTCTTCACGGCCGTCGCGAGCTACATCGTCGGTATCGTCGGAAACACCAACAGCCCGGTCTCGGGCATGACGATCACGACCGTGCTCGTCACGGCCGGCATGATCTACCTGTTCGGCTTCACGGGCATGGAGGGCATGGTCGCCACGCTCGGAGTCGCCGCGGTCGTCTGCTGCGTCGCCTGCACCAGCGGTGACGTCTGCAATGATCTGAAGACCGGTCACCTGGTGGGCGCCACACCCCGCAAGCAGCAGATCATGCAGATCCTGGGTGTCTTCGTGGCATCCTTCGCGATGGCGCCGATCTTGAACCTGTTGCACGAGAACACGCCCGGCGGCATCGGCGGTGAAGAGCTCTCCGCCCCGCAGGCCCAGCTCTTCGCCAACCTCGCCAAGGGATTCTTCTCGAGCGAGGAAGGCACCGACCTCCCCTGGAACCTGGTCGGCATCGGCGTCGCGATCGGTGTCCTCATCCTGATCATCGACAGCTGGCTCAAGCGCTCGCAGACGACTTTCCGCGCTCACCTGATGCCGATCGCGGTCGGGATCTACCTGCCCTTCGCCATCGCGACGCCCATCTTGATCGGCGGCTTGATTGCGCACTTCTACATCAAGCGCGCTCCCAAGGATGCCGACGACCACAAGCTCCTGCACCGCGGCGTCCTGTTCTCCTCCGGCTTGATCGCTGGCGAGGCGCTGATGGCCGTCGCCATCGCGGGATTGGCGGCACTCCAGGTGGAGTCCCTCGATCCTGGAATGGGAGAGGGCGTCGCGGCCGCGGTCACTCTGGCGGCATCCGCTGGCGTGCTGCTCCTCTTCCTCAAGATGTCGAAGCCGGAGTCCGGCGCGTCCTGAGGCGGGAGGCGTCCTTAGCGGGACGCCTCGTCGTCAAACGAGAACCCGAGGAACTCGAGCGACTTCGCCTCCCGGACACGATCGCCCGGGAGGCTGGTCTGCTCGTCGATGTCGAAGGCTTCCAGCCAGTCTCCCGTCAAACGCAGGTGCACGCGGCGCTCCTCGCCGCTGGCGCGCCAACGCGCTCGCACGACGTCGCCATCGAACAGGGGCCGATCGTTCTTATCTCGAATCTCGAGGAACGCGTCGCGCTCTTCGTGATCGATGGGCGTGCCCGTCCACCAAAAGAGATCCTTGGAGTAGTACGGGCCGCCGTTGACCTCGCGCTGGTAGCCGACGATGCGGTTGCCGATTCGGAGTCGGAAGCGGAGCTTGCCGAGGCCCACCCTCGCCTCCTCAGCCGAAGTGCTTGTCGAGCCGCTTCGACAGCGCCTCGTCGATCGTGACCTCGCGCGCGCCCAGGTTCTCGTGCAGCTGCTCGAGGGAGGTGGCCCCGGTAATGACGCTCGAGATGCCAGGCTGAGCCGCAGCCCAAGCCAAGGCGAGCTGAGCCCGCGAGCAGCCGGCGGCCTCGGCCAGCCCCTTCAGCTCCCGGACTTTTTGGAGATGCTCGTCGGTGAGAAGCTGATCGCGCAGCCAATCGATCCGACCGAGCCGCGTATCTTCCGGGACACCGTCGTCGTACTTGCCCGTGAGGAGGCCCGACGCCAAGGGGCTCCAAACGACCATTCCCATGCCACGCTCGATCGCGGCCGGTGCGACGTCCTCGTCGACGCGTTGTCGGAAGAGCAGACTGTACTGAGGTTGCTCCACCTGAGGGGCCACCAGCGATCGCCGATCGGCGACGGCGTGGGCTTGGCGCAGCTGATCGCCCGACCACTCGCTCGTTCCCCAGTAGAGCACCTTGCCCTGGTGCACCAGGTCGTCCATCGCTCGCACGGTCTCCTCGACCGGCGTCTCGGGATCGAAGCGGTGGCAGAAGTAGAGATCGAGGTAATCCGTGCCGATGCGGCGAAGGCTCTTCTCGACCGACTCCAGGATGTGCTTGCGCGACAGACCGCGGTCGTTCACGTCGTCGCTCATCGGCCAGAAGACCTTACTGGAGATGACGAGCTCATTGCGCGGCAGCTCGGAGAGCGCTTGGCCCATCACGGTCTCGCACTCGCCCTTGGCATAGACGTCGGCGATGTCGAAGAAGTTGACACCTTCGTCGAAAGCGGCTCGGATGATCGACCCGATCTTCGCCTGCTCGGTGACGCTGCCGCCATACGTCGTCCAGCCACCCAACGCAAAAGCGCTCACCTTGAGGCCGCATTCGCCGAGGCGGCGATACTCCATCGACTCCGAGCTCATGATCGTCTTCCTTCCGCGAACGTGCGTCGGCCCACCGAGCCGCTCGCCCAGCGCACGACTCCGAGACGCGTTCTAACGCATGTCCTCGCCAGGCGAAAGACGGACGTCTCACGGCTCCCCGTGCTCTCCGTGGCTTCACTACCGAAATCACGGAGAGCACCGCCGTCGCGACGAAGACGTCTTACTCGAGGCGCTTCAGGAGCTCGCGCACGTCCTTGGCGACGTCTCCGAAGTGCTCGGGCCAGTCCTGGCGCAGGAGCTGCTCGAGGATCGGCTTCGCTTGCGCGCCCTCGCCTCCCGCGATCAAGCTGCGGGCCAGGCCGAGGTATCCGGTCGGCTCCTTCGAGCGAATGCGCGTCACCTCGCGCCAATGGTGAGCGGCCTGGTCGAAGTGCTCTTGCTGCTCTCGCTTTCCGGCCAAGAGCGCGTGTCCTTCCGACTCGTTCGGAATCAGCTCGACGACATTCGTGTACGCCCGCTCCGCCGCCTCGGGCCGCTCGAGCTTCGTCCAGCGGTCTCCCAAGTCGAGGAACAGCTCGAACTGCATCCGCGAGCCCGAAGCGACCTCCCAGAGTCGAGCCGCCGCCTGCTCCGCTCGCCCGGCTCCGTCGTAGGCCGCGATCAGTCGACGGGCGAGCTCGACGTCCTCGGGCGCGGCTTCCATGGCCTTTTCGAGCTGGACGATCGCCGGACCGAACTGCTTCCGATCCAGATACGCTTCACCGGCGGCTCGACGCACGATCGGATTCTCCAACCCCGTCTTCTCGACCTCACGATCGAGCCCCGAAAGGTACTCCTCCAGATCCGAAGCGGTCGCGAGAACTCTCTGAAGCCGCTCGAGCGCTTTCTGCCGCTCGTTCCGACTTTGCGACCAGACCAAGATGGCCCCGGCAGCCGCATCGACCGCTGGCGCCGTCTGACCGAGCGCCGAGTAGGCCTCGATCTGGATGCCGTAGTAGCCGGCCAAGGTACCGTCGCTCGTTCCACGAGGGTCGTTGCCTCGGCGACGCAGGTTGATCGCCTCGTCGCTCAAGGCAATCGCCGGCTTCCAAAGCCTCACCTCGGCCGCCGTGGTCGCCAAGGCCGCCGCGACGGCCTCGGTCCAACGCTCCTCGGCTCGGAAGTGGGCTTCGGCTTCGTCGAGGGCGAGGCGAGCGGCTGCCGCCCCGTCGACGTGGAAGACAGCTCGAATCCACCAGCCCCGCACGTCGATGTCGTCCGGTCGATCCACGATCAACCGAGCCAGGATCGGCCGCGCGTCCTTCCAGCGACCGTCCTCCGAGAGGTAGCGCGCCAACAGTCTCCGCGCGTCGACGTCCAGGCCGCGGCGCTCGAGAGCCCGCATCAAGACGTCGATCGCGGCCGAACGCTCGCTCAAGCTGTCCCAGAGATAGGCCGCGATGTACACGAGATGCGGCTCGGAGTCGGCGCGCTCCTCCGCGATCTCGAGCGCGACCGCCAGGAAGGCGCCTCGCTGCGCGCTCCAGAAGTAACGATCGCCATCGTGATAGACCCGGCGATTCCGATGAACGCGCGTTCGCAAAGCGGCTCGCAGCTCGTCGACGACGATCGAGAGCGCGCGGCGCTCGAGGTCCCCTTCCGGGCTCGCGTCCTGGATCAGCTTGCCGAAGCGGTTCGCATCTCGACTCCAGAAGTCCATGTTTCGCCAGGCGAGCCAGCTCGGCTCGGATTCGGCACGCGTCACGAGGAAGCGGAGCGCCTCCTTCGCCGACACGACGCTTTGCAACGCGTCGGCGATCTGACGCACTGCATCACGCACGTTGCGGTGCTGATACAAGCCCAGCGCGCGCGGGAGACGCCGGAACGCGAACTCGAGGAGATCCCGGCCGGGCTGCTCTCGGTCGATCTTCTCGTGCGTCAGGATCGCGATCTGCGAGTAGAAGGTCACCAAGCGTTCCGCGTGGTCCTCGTTCGAGCGCCGCTCGAGGGCCGCCCAAAGCGAGTCTCGCACGGCCTCGTAGAGCCCTTCTCCCGATCCCAGTGACACGGAGCCACCCGCGCGCAGCGCTTGCTGATAGACCCCGTAGAGTCCTTCGATGGCGGCATGACGCCGGGCGTCTTGCGTGGCGAGCTCCCGCTCGAGGAGCCACAGGTCCTCGGCGGCGGTGAACCGGCCCATCTGGCACAGGTAGCTCGAGAGGTTGCTTCGCGCACCATCCAGCTCGACCGACAGCCGACGCTCGTGCAAGGCGCGATAGCCGTCGATCGCACCGCTCAGCACCCGCACGGCTTCCTCTCGCCGCTCGGCGCTCCAACCCAGGCGCGCTCGCTCGACGGCGACCCGCACTCGCTCCGTGCTCCCGACCTCGCAGGCGCTCTGGATCTCGCCCAGGTGCCCCAGGATCGTGTCCACCAGCTCCGGATGCTTCGTCGACGTCCCGAGCGTCGCCAAGAGCTGCGCCATCGCGACTCGCTCGCTCGGCTCCCAGCTGGCCTGCATCGCCGTCGACATCGACTGGCGCAGGCGCTCGGCGAACTCCTCCGTTCCGCTCGCCTGCTGCGTTCCTCGCCACGACGTCACGATCGTCAGCAGCTGCAGGGCGCGCTGGTCGATCGAGGTCGCCTCGACCGTGAGAGCATCGACCTCGTCCAACAGGAGATCGAGCACGGCCTCGTCATGGATCAGATCGAGGACCTGTCGGAACTGATCCAGGAATGAGTAGACACTCATCGGGGTCGCCCCCGTCACGCCCCGCGCCACCGCCGTGAGCAGGCGATGGTCCTTGGTCGCCTGGTAGTATTGGCGCAGCGCCCACACGTGCTGCTGCGGATTGGTCGCCTGCGAGAAGATCGCTTCCAGTCGGAGAGGGATCGTCGCGTCGAGCTCCTCCGGGACGCCGTCACCCGACCGCTGGTAGTGCGGCAGCTCGCCTTGCAGCTCGCGCCGCAAGGTCCACTCGTCCCGGGACGCGTAGAACTTCAGGAGCGCGGTCCGCTCTCCCACCCGATCGGCCAACGCCACTCGCCAACCGGCGAGGAGACGGTAGTCCTCGGGTGCGAGCTCGTCTCGTGCCTCCACTGTGTCGAGGATCTCGATCGCCTTCTCGAGCTCACCGTCCTCGACCAGCAATCGCGACAGCAGACGGCCCCACGGCAGCCCGTCGAAGCGCTCGCCGTTCGCGTACCAGCTTCGAAGCGCTTCGGTGAGCTTGTCGTCGAGGTTCAGAGTGAGCAGCAAACGATACCGCGCCGCTCGGGCGTCCACTCGCCCCGCCAACGCGGCCGAGGCGTCGTCTCGCTCGATCAAGAAGGTCTCGAGCGATCGACTCGGCTCGGAGTCCGGACCGGCCACTGCCGCGAAGTAGGTCGCGATCGCCAACGTCCGCTCGATTCGAACCCGCTCCCGAACTGCACTCGGAGCATACAAGTCCGGCGGCTCCGTGGGCCAGATCTCCTTCAGGGCGGCGATCGCCTCACTGGCCGTCGCGGCCGCATCGGCCGGCGCCGACACCTGCAAGGCCCAACGCTCGAGCCGCATCCACGGCCGGGCGAGCGCGGGCTCGAAGCGGGACTCGAGCGCGCGCAAGCGATCGCTCAGGGCCGTGCGCGCCGCTTCCGACAGCTCGTCCCAGCGCGCCTTCAGCTCCCGGCGAGTCCAGCTCGACGATTCGGGGTCCGCATTCAGCTCGGCCCGGGCTCGGGCCGCCGGAAGCCCCGACGCGAGACGGTGCATGGCATCGAGGAAGATCGCCAGCGACGCCTCTCGATCGACCGCCACTAGCGCGTCGTTCCAGAGCGCGAGCCGCGGAATGAGCTGGAAGAGCTCGTCCTCGATCGTCGGGGACCAAGTCTCCTCGATCAGCAGGTCGAAGAGGGATCGGCGCGCCAGAATCACGCGAGCGGCATCCTCCTCGAGCTCGATCACGCGACGCCACAGCTTCTGCTTCAGCTCCGAGTCCGCATGGCTCGTGAGGAGCTGCTCGACCGCCCGACGTCCGGCGCGGTCGGCCGACTCCCAACGCGAGAGCAGACGGTCGTACACCGACGCCCAGGTCGGCTCCTCGTCGCCCGGCACGTAGCTCTGGCTGGCGTGCAGGAGCTGGGCGAGGCGAGCCAAGTGCTCCGCGGATCGCGCGTCGAGGCCGGCCACGAGCTCACGATAGAGCTCGGCGGCCAGGTCTTGTCCTGTCTGCCCGCGGCGGAAGCTCCAGTTGCTCAGGACGGACGACAGGACCTCTCGGCCCAGACGATCGTCCCACAGCGAGGCGAGCGCCGCCTCGCGGACCACCGGACCGAAGCGCTCGTCGAATCGCGAGCGGTACATGTTCCAGCCACTGCCGAGAGCCTGCGTCACCGCGGCCTGGAGAAGATTGTGGGCCAGCTTGTCCTTGGGCCCGGCCGTCAGGCCAGCCCGAATCCAACGCTCGATCGCGTCCTCGGCCGGACCGGTCCGGTCGAGCATGATCAGGGCGGAGAGGTGCCGATTCGGCATCCAAGTGTCCACCGAGTCAGGAAGCTCCCGCATCAAGGCCTCGCCCTCGCGGACGACGTCGTCCAAGCGATAGCCGGTCAACAGCACCTCGAGACGAGCGGTGCGCAGCACGTAGCGCTCAGCATCGGTCCAGGGACCCGCGTCGGCCTCTGCTCGCTCGAGGGTCGCGAGCGCCTCGGCGATCTCGCCGCGCTGGGCGAGGCGCACCGCCAAGGTGTAGTGCAGTCCCGATTCCCACGGATACGTGGTCGCGAGCTCTCGCTGCTTCTCGAGCGCGCGGTCGGTCCATCCGAGCTGCTCGAACACCGACAAGAGCTGCTGGTCGAAGTTGCGAAGCGGTGCGAGACCCGGTTGGCGGGCGTACACCGGCTGCAGCGTCTCGATGAGCGCGAGTCGCTCGGCGGGAGCCGTGAAGCCGGCGAACGGGAGATCGGCGGCCGCGGCCCGATCGGCCGTGCGCGGTGACGTCACCAGCTCCTCGGCGAGCGCCTGAGCGATCTGCAGCGCCTCGGCATTGCGACGCCGCAGCATCTCGACGGACAGCTGCAGCCGCTGCGCTCCGCGACGACCCGCGATGAGGCGGCGCAGCGCGTCCAACGCGACATCGGCTCGCTCCCACCGTTGGCTGGCCGCGAGATCGCCGAGCACGATCAAGACGTCCGTCAACGAGGCGTTGCCGGCGGCCAGGTGAGCGCGAGCTTCTCCGATGGCGGGCTGCTCGGGCCCGAGCGTGATCGCATCGTCCGAGCGAGCGAGCTCGCTCTCCAGGGCAACGCGGAAGGCGTCGGCGGACAGGGCCTCGACCTCGTACCGGATCTCCGAGCGCCACTCGCCGTCGGCGTCGAAGCTGCGAAGGCGTCCGGGCCAGCGCTGACCGGCCGCTTCGAAGAACTCGTCGTACTCGACTCGCCACGTGAGCGCGTCATCGGTGTATCGACGTTGGGCGAGGACGGTCAGGCCATCGGCGCTGAGGTCGATCTCCTCGCGGTAGCCGCTGTCAGTGTTCGAAGGCAGCAGCACCAGGGTCGTGAGCTCGTTGCCGGGCTCGACGCGGATCGTCCAGCTTTCGGTCGACTCGGGATGCCCCGCTCGCTGGCCGAAGCGCTCCGTCAGGTCTCCGAAGAGGAACGGAATCGGTGCCGACCATGCGAGCTCGTCGCCGGGTTGGCGAGGCCGCGTGCTGGCGAAGCGCCACATCTCCTGCAATGCGCCGCGCTCGTCGCCGTGCACCCAATCGAAGCGGATGTCGCTGCCGCCTGTGTGGAGCGTGTCCGTCCACCAGCTCGAGCCCGACAAGAGTGCGTGGCGCTCGTGATCCGAATCGATGCGGCCGCGCGCGTCCCGATTGCGAGTCGTCTGCCGGAATCGAAGGCCACCCGACTGAGACAGGACCCAGTCTCGCCGATCGAGCGCCGTCAATCGTCGGCGGAGATCCTCGCTCCACGATGGAGGGAGCTCCTTGCGCACTGGAGGTTCCGAGACCGTTGGAAAGGCCACCAGCGCGGGGCTGCCGATGGACGAGGAGGACAAGCTCAGGGAGAGGGCGCCGGACTTCTTGTAGTCTTGTTTGAGCGCCGAGCTGGGTCGCAGAAACCGGCCCGGACCCGGCGACGACGGACCGGCCAGCCCGGGCGGTGCGTAGCGCTTTGCGAAGAAGACCGTGTCGGACGGACCGCGGTATCCGTTGAGGTCGTCGACCCGGCGAAGCCGCTCCGGCAATCGGTTGTCGGCGTCCTGCCCGACCGGCTCGAAGGCATTGGCGGACCATTCGAAGGACTTGAGCCGGCTCTCGTCCCAGAACGCTTCGGACTTCGCCCCACTCTGCATGCCGGCCTCGACGTCGTAGTTGCGAGCGTACTCTCCGGCCGAGCGTGTGACGATTCGGTCGCGACCCAGCCGGCGCCCCCCATCGAAGCCGCCTCCCCCGCCGACCCCGGCACGTCCCCCGTAGACCGCTCGTTCGTTGAGGCCAAACGTGGTGACGGACGTGTCGTCCCACCCGCTCGATCTCAGCAGCTCCATCCAATCGCTCCCGAGCCCGCGCAACGCGGTGATCTCTCGCTGACGTGCTTCGAAGCGCCAACGGGTGGCGAGCTGCTTCTGTGCATTTCGCAGCTCGAAGTCGGCCGAGTCCCGTCCCTCAGTGAAGAACTCCTCGCCGTCGCGCATGTGGAACTGGCGCTCGACTCGAAAGCGACGGCGATCGGCTTCCGACTCGAGCACCAGAAACGAAGTGAAGGGCGTGATGATCTGGAAGTCTTCCGACAGCGCGATGATTCGCTCGCGGTTCTCGGCCGCGTCCCCCTGCTCGAGCAGATGATCGAGGTGATGCCTCGCCCACAGTCGCGGAATGAACGAGTTGCTGCGATCGGCCTCAGTCAGGTCGATCGGAGCCTCGAAGTCGATCGCCTCATCGCCGAAGCGGCCGCGCACGCGCACTCGCCCGGTCGAGTCACCGAGCGATCTCGGGTCGAAGCGACCCACCACGATCTGCTGCGTGCCCGCCACCAGGCTCGGCAACACTTCGGGGTAGACGGCCGCCACCTCGATGCCCTCGAAGGTGATCTCGAGATCGCGAACCGAGGGCGTCGTCAGCTCGGCCAGCAGCGCGGTGGCCCCGACGGCCGCATCCGTGCCGGCGCTCAGGCTGCGCCAGGATCCGGCGCCCAGCCTCGAGAGGCCACGGAGCACCAAGGCATCGAAGGCACTCGACACGGCGACGGCGTGAACCGCCCCGCGACCGCCGTGAGCCGCCGTGACTCGGCGCACGAGATCGGCACCCTCGATCTTGCCCTTCGTGCCGACGCCGTCGCCGACGTACACGATCTGGCTCTTTTCACGGGCCCGTCCGAAGGCCGATTCGAAAGCGGCGTCGAGATCGGACCAGCCGAGCGGGCGACGGTCGGTGAGAAAGTTCAACGCGTGGCGGCGGTTGTCTGCCGTACACGCCACCGCTCGATCGAACGCCCACCGGACGCTCACGTCCGACGTCGCCAAGTTGAAGCGGTCGGTCTCGGACAGCGAAGCCAGGAAGGCCTCGATGAACGCGATCTGTGCCTCGCGCGCCGGGCCAGCCATCGATCCCGACGTGTCGGCCACGAGGAGGCAATCGAGCGGCTCGGTGCTTCCGCTCGGCTCGGAGGAAGGCAGCTGAGGCGCGTCGATGGTCATCAGAAAGTAGCCATCGAGCGTGCGTCGGTGCGGGATGATTCGCACGGCCTGCGCCTGCGGCTCGGTGCGTACCGCGAGCTCGAAGTCTCGCTCCGGCACCACCTGCTGCGCCGAGTACTCGACGCGAGCGCCGCCGGGCGTGGTGCGAATGCGCGCCGGATGCGTGGGACAGGTCACTTCGGCGAGCGTGTCCTCCGAGGCGATGGTGACCTCGAGCTCGAGGCGCTCGAGCGGGTGGCTGCGCGTCAGCTCGCTGCGCAACGCGTAGTGATACCGATAGGTGTCCTTCACCTTCGGAAGCACCTGCGTGTATCGAATCTGAATGCGCTTCTCGGCGCCGATCGGATAGACACGCGCCTTGAAGATGTTGCCGCCCGTCCACTCGAGCAGTCCGGGATCCCGCTTCTCGCGCAGAATGGTCTCGTAGATCTCGCGCGCTCGCTCCTTCTCCACGACGTCGGCATCCACTCGCTCGCCGTTGATCCACATCGCGAAGCCCGAGATCGATGCGTCCTCCGGCAGCGGAAAGTAGAAGACACCTTCGAGCACCGTGCCGGTGTGGTTGACGAACGACTCCTCGATGGTCGTGCGGGCGATCTGGTCCCGGATGTCGACGCTGACCTTGTGGTATCCGATCGTCAGCGGCACGTTGCGCCCATCGACCGTTGCCAGAAGCGAGCCGAGTGCGTCCGTCGAGTCGTCGCTGCGGTAGCCGATCAGCCAGCGAGGAGGCTCCGTGAGCCGTCTCAGATCACCGTCTCGAATGGCCACCACGGCAGTGCCCTTCAGATCGAGACGCTGGTCGTCGGCTCCGCTCAGCTCGAAGGTCACCGAGTCCGGGCAGACGATCTCCGCCTCGCCCCCATACAGGCGGCCTCGGGCGACGTCCTTCAGCTCGAGCTGGGTGTGGGGACCGAGTGTGATCCGCGTTCCGTTGGCGAGTCGCACGACCAAGGCATGGGCGCCGCGCGCTCCGGTCTGGAGCCAGTCCCCCGGATCGAGCGGTTGCTCGGCTCGCGCCACCGTCCAACGCGAGGCACCGACTGGGCGCACCTGTCCGATGCCCTCGCGATCGACGACCTTGCCGATGCGACCGTCGTCCCGAAGCTCGAGCGTCCCGTTCCCGGGCCGGAGCTCTTGGACCGAGCCACCGTGCTCCGGCGCAAACTCGACCCTGCCGCTGAACACCGTCGCCAGGACCAGAGCTGCCAGGCTCGATTCCCGTCTCATGCTCGCCTCTTCTCGTTGTACTGTGACTTCGAACTCGGTTCCGATGTCCTTCAGCTCGCCGACCGGAGTGCGGACTCGCAGACCCTTCGCATCCGATGGCACGTCGAATCGCGCTCGCCCCTCGAACAGCTCGAAGGTCGCTCGACCGTCCGGGCCCGCGGGCGTGACCTGAAAGGCCACTGCCCGCGCGAGCTCGATGCGCGTGCCTTCGAGGTTCAGAGCAACCTCCGAATCGCTGACGTAGGGACGCCCGCTCTCTAACCGGTCGACTCGACGCAGCTCGCCTTCCGACTCGACGGCCGAGCAGCGTCCGCGCTTCAGCTCGATCCAGCGGGGCTTCGAGGAATCCTGGATCTCGAGAAGCACCCACCAGGTGGAGAGGCCCAGCAGAATGGCTGCGGCGATCGCGACGCCGAACCAGCCTCTCCGGAATCCGCGCCGCTGCCCCGAAGCAGGCACCACCGGTACGCCGTGCCCGACGAGCTCGGCGAGGGCGACCTCGTCGAAGGCGGCCTCGACGAGCCGCTCGCGGGCCGAGGCACTCTCACGAAGCGCGGTCTCGAGCTCCGCGCGATCCGCATCGTGGAGATCACCGGAGTAGTAGTCGGCGATCAGGCGCTCGAGGCGGGCGTCATCCATCGTGATCCTCCAACTTCAGGCGCCGCTCGATGCAGTCCTGGAGCTTCTGCCGCAGCCGAGACAGCCACATCTTGACGGCACTCTCGCTCCGTCCGGTGGGTTCTCCGATCTGCAAGAATGATCGGTTGCCTTCGTAGCGCTGGGCCAGCGCGCTTCGCTGATCACTCGACAGCACCTCGAGGCAAGTGCCGAGGGCCGAACGACGTCGCTCGGTACGGGACGGCACGACGAGCGTCGTCCAGTCCCCTTCCAGGCGATCGAGTACGTCGGGGCTGAGGGAGCGCACCTTGGACCGGCTGGCACGGCGAAAATGCCGGAGTACCTGGTAGCGGGCGATCGTCCGCAGCCACCGTCCCACCTCGGCGTCCGGCTCGAGCCGTTCCTGAATCCGCCAGGCCTCGAGACAGGTCTCTTGAAAGAGATCATCCGCCAGCGATCGATTCCCGGTCAGCATGGTGAGAAAAGCCACCAGCGATCGGGATTCTCGTCTCAGGCTGTCGGCGAGGCGTTCTGAAACGGTCTGCGGCATCCGGGAAGCGCTCCTTTGCCGGCACTATCGCAACCGAATGGCAAAGGTAACGCGAAAAGTCGAAAAACGCTGTCGAACACGACGAGGTCTCGCCCCCCGGGTTCAGCCGCTGCATCCCGCCGACATTGGCCGGCTCCTCGGAGGCCCGACTTCATTTGGGTGGGAGGTCGTTCGCCCTTGCGAAGCCGTCGAGATCGCCGAGGGCGTATTCAGCGGACTGAACGGTGCGCGAGAAAGCCCTCCCGCCCGAATTCATTCGGGTGGGAGGTCGTTCGCCCTTGCGAAGCCGTCGAGATCGCCGAGGGCGTAATCAGCGGACTGAAGTCCGCCCTCCGGTCTGGCCATCGTTTCAGTCCGCTTCGCAGTCGGTCTCGCGTGACGATTACCGTCGCTGGCTCTGCGCTCTGGCACGTGCATGGGGTGCAGAGACCCGAACGGAGTTCGACAGGTCGCGCCACTTAATGCTCGTGGCCTGTCGGCGGGGCGATTTGCTTTCGAAGAGCGTGGGTGAGAGAGCGGTGCGCGAGAAGCCCTCCCGCTCGACTTTCGGAGGCCCGAATTCATTCGGGTGGGAGGTCGTTCGCCCTTGCGACGCCGTCGAGATCGCCGAGGGCGTATTCAGCGGACTGAAGTCCGCCCTCCGGTTTGGCCATCGTTTCAGTCCGCTTCGCAGTCGGTCTCGCGTGACGATTAACGTCGGTGGCTCTGCGCTCTCGCACGTGCATGCGGTACAGAGACCCGAACGGAGTTCGACAGGTCGCGCCACTGAATGCGTAGCCTGTCGGCGGGGCGATTTGCCTTCGAAGAGCGTGGGTGAGAGAGCGGTGCGCGAGAAGCCCTCCCGCTCGACTTCATCGGGTGGGAGGTCGTTCGCCCTTGCGACGCCGTCGAGATCGCCGAGGGCGCATTCAGCGGACTGAAGTCCGCCCTCCGGTTTGGCTATCGTCGACTCCGGGTTGAGAAGCAGATCCGCCGACGTCATTCGTCACGCAAGACGAGCGCCCGCCGACGGTGACCGCGGGACGGATGCCGAGGTCCGGCGGTCACCGAGGCCGCGATGCCAACGTCTTCCGGAAGTAGTACTCCAGCGATCGACTGACGTCCTGCAGCTCTCGCGTCTCGCCGGTCTGCTCGTAGCCCAGGCTTGCGTACAACCGATGCGCCTCGAGGAAGCGAGTGTCGCTCCAGATCTCGACGTACCGCGATCCACGCTCCTTCGCCTCGATGTCGATGAGCTCTCCCAGCGCCCGGCCCAGGCCCCGCCGCCGGTGAGAGTGGGCCACGTACATCTTCCTCAGCTCGAGGCCCGCCCGGTCGGCCGTCGGCACGGCTCCCACGCATCCGACGATGGCTCCCTCGTCCGCCACGACCCAGAACCGCCCGTCGAGAGCCGCGAAAGCCGTGGCGATCGCGTGCAGCTCGGGCATCTCCCCGTCGACATCGAGCACACACCCCGGATAATCGGCGAAGCAGCGCTCGATCAGCGCGATCAACCCGGCACCGTCTTCGTCCCGTCCCGCGCGCAGATTCCGATCGAAGAAGTGGGGCTCGGGCATGGCTCGTTCAGTGCGAGTGAATCGCGAATCGAAGCGACGACGCACCTCAGTATCCGTGTCCCCCTCGACCACGCAAGTGTGCAACGACGTTGCTCTCTCCAGGACCGCTCCATGCCACGCCGCTCCTCGATCGGGTCCCGCGTCGCCGGAATCGACGGCTGCCGCAGGGGCTGGGTGGTCACCTTTGCGAAGGTGGCCTCGGGACTGAGTGAACGCATCGAGCTCTGTCCCACCTTCGAAGACGCGATGACGGTGACCGCCGACGTGGCCGTGATCGCGGTCGACATGCCGATCGGCTTGCTCGACGATCCGCGCCCCGGGGGGCGGCCCTGCGACGTCGAGGCGCGGCGTCGCTTGCCGGGACGCACGAGCTCGGTCTTCTCCCCGCCGCCACGACGCGTGCTCGAAGCGCGCCTATTCGAAGAGGCTCGGGGCCACGGCATGACGATCCAGTCGTTTCACCTGCTGCCGAAGATCCGCGAGATCGACGCATGGATCGACCCCGATCGCCAGCTCCGCGTCCGCGAGGCGCATCCGGAGCTCTAGCTAGTTCCTGTTGCAAATGCCTCTGAATTGGCTCGACCGCAATTGGGCGTCACTGGCGCCTCGACCGATTGGATCGTCGGGCACCAGTATTGCCATCGGTTGCTTGCGATTTGGTCGAATAGATGCCTCAAGAGGCGGAC
>JAJDCO010000015.1 GCA_029260795.1 Planctomycetota bacterium
GTACTCACCGGCCACGCGCTCGCCACGCAAATGCGCTCGGACCGTGTTGCGAGAGATCCCCAGCTCCTTGGCGATCGCTCGAGCTCCAAGACCCCTCGCTGAGAGTCGTTTACAATCTCTGACTTGATCCACCTCGATCATACTTCCCTCCGGGTGACCGCCGTCTTGTTCAAACAGCAGTCTCCCGGAACGGGGGACTCGGGGTGGGTCAGTTTTCAGCAAGCAGGTGGGTCAACTTTGGCGTAGCGCTTCCACGTCATGATCGGCTTCCTCGGAACAACCAATCGCCCTCCTCGGAATCGGCGATCGGCTTGGCTCGCAATACGCACATCGACAGACTCCTCAAGAACAACGTTCGGGCGTGAGCCACGGATCTGATCCCGGGCTGGCTGAACGCAGTGACTCGGGGTGGGTCAATCCTCAACGAGCAGGAGGGTCAACTTTGGTGTAGAGCTTCCAGCCCCTCCACAAGTCCATGGAAGCACACGGTTTCCCATGTCAACGTCCCGGGTCAGAATGGGGACTTCTCGTTGTCGTCAGTGGGGAGAGATAATTGTCGCTGAGCGCGCCGGTAGGCGACAGAACCGATCAGCCTGTTCAGCCGGCCCGTCGAGGCCAACGCTCCCGGATCGCCAACCAGTCTTCGGCGCGGAGTAGCAGAGTTTCCCGGAGACGACGTCCCGTGATCCGACAGAAGCTGGTGACTAGGATCAGAAACAGCGCGAAGTAGGCGGAAGCGGAGCCGACAGCCGCTCCCAAGTTCCCGAACCTCGGAACCAGCCAAAGTGTCAGTCCAGTATTGACCACCAGAGCCGCCAGGCCCGCGATGACGTTGAGCCCCGGCCTGCCGCGCATGTTCAAGAAACTGGTGAGGATCTTGGCTCCTCCGGCAAAAATGGCTCCCGGTAGAAGGACTATCAGAGCAGGAACGCTTGCGGCGAAAGGGGAACCGAAAACAAGGGGGATGAGCCAAGGGGAAACCGCGGCTAATCCGGCAGCGGACAGGAATCCAGCCAACAGGGCGACTCGTACGCTCCGGCAAGTGAGTTCGGCAGCGACTTCCCCGCTGGAGGAGCTGAATCGGGGGGAGAGTATGATCGAGGCCGCCGTCGGTATGAACAGTAGTAGCCAGCCAACCGACACACTGACGGCATATAGACCGACGGGACTCTTGTCTTCGCCCGCGAAGTAAGAAAGCAGCAGAGTGTCAATCTGGAGGTTACCCAGAAGGAAAACACCTACAAGTTGTACTTGGACACCGTAGCGCAAGAAGCTTCGGACGAGCTGAGCCTGGATGGAGAAACGCGGGCGCAGGATCCGCCTGCAACGCCAAAGAACATACGCGACGTGCACCGCCTCGCCCACGATCCAGGCGGATGTAGCCGCAAACAGCCCACCGTCGGCCACAACGATCAGCATCAGAAGGCCAAACAGCTTGATCGTGGCCGCTATCGCCAAGCCCACGTTGTATTGGCGAAAACGTCCAACTGCGAGAAGTAGGTTTCCGAGAGAATAAGAGGCCAGCGTCAAGGGAACGGAAAGCCCTACAGCGATCAGACAATTGTGAGGCACTCCCTTGAGAACGGTCGCTTCGAGCGAGGGCAGCAGGACGCAGTAGCCGCCGAAGCCGAGAGCTCCGACAATTGGAACCGCAAGAATCAGGTGACCAAAGACGCTCTCTCTCGAAAACTTCTTCTTACCAAGGAAATGAACCGTAGCAGCACCGAGGCCAAGTTCACTGAACATGAAGACGATCGTCGGCACCATCGTGATGAGGCGATAGGCGCCTTTGCCGTCCAAACCGAGCCAACGAGCCGTTATGATCCCTGAGCCGAATGCGGAGGCGTATTGCCAAACTTGAACCAGGGCGTTGGCTATCGTCGCGTCGAAGAGTCGGGCGCCTCCTATCGAGGCAGAATCCTTTGTTTCCGGAACTCCCTCGCTGCGTCGCACTACGTTCCTACTTCAACGAGGTCGTCGCATTAACACGACGGCATTACCCCGACCATCGTCTTGGAATCGGCCGCCAGTATGAATCAAGAGCTTCAGGAAGGGCCAGATCAAACTGAGTCGCATGTGCTGCCCACGAAATCGGCGAAACTCGCCTTGCTTCCATGCCCATTTGGCAAGCCAACCACCATCAGTCTTGCAGGCGATTCTCTCCATCCCGTAGTCTTCGAGAATCTCCGCGAGTTCCGTGGCGCTGTACGCCTGTCCGATGTGCTCTTCTTCTTCCCAATCCGCCATCTCGGGGCAGAGGGGAAGGAATTCGTGATCATGGTCTTTGCTTGGCATTTGAATGTGCAGGTGGCCGCCCGGACGCAAGGCTCGAACGAAGCGCGCCAGGACCTCCGCGTTGTTCTCGATGTGCTCCAGCACATGTATCGACACGATGAGGTCAAACTCCTCATGGGCATCGAGTTGTCGCAGATCAAGCTGTTCGAAGCGAACGTTTTTCAGGCCAACTCGTCGCTGAATTCTTCGGCAAACCTCGACGTTTCGGGCAAGCGAATGGAGGTCCGGGCACAGATCCACACCCAGGACCTCAGCTTCTGGAAAGCGCTCGGCTAGATAGAAACTAAACGTACCTTTTCCGCATCCGGCATCCAGCACTCGGGTCGGCTGGAGCCCACTCAGACACTGATCTAACTGCACCCGGAAGCACTCAGCTGAAGGCGACAAATTGCCGAAAAGAGAGGCGTAACTGCGCTGCAGGCGCGAAAGATCGAGACGGAAGCGCTGAACGCGACCGAACACGGCGTTCTCTCCTTCGGGGATTACTCGGAAGTCGTCATTATGGCGGCCGCGACGAGCCCTTGCGAGGGCTTCGCGGAACCGCAGCATACCTGCCGAACCGCAGAAGGGTCAAGGTCGGCCGACAACTGCCCCGGGGATCGGGCGTCCGACGATCCAGACGCCGAAGCCCCGGCCACCACCATCGCTCACACGCAGCCTTCCGCTGAAGGCCAGCCAACCCGAAGACGAGCCCGAGGGCCCTGGCCGCTTCGGGCCGTTCCCTTTCGTCGGCGCGCCAGATCAGCACCGACATCAGCAATGCGGGAAAGTCTTGTACAATGTCGAGGGATACAGCAACAAGGCCCAATCACCCCACAACCCGGCGATCGACTCGAAGGGAGCCGACCGTCGAGCCCGAAGTGAGATCCAGACCACTCCGAGTGTCGCCAGCGTCGCGGGTGCGAGGAATGGCTGGAGAGACCAAGCCTCGACCATTCCGCTGGAGCTCGGCGCACCCCCGAACCATCGATCGCAGCTCGCCAGGAGAGACTAGTTCACGGGCTGGCCGTAGAAGGCCGCCGGTGCTGCCGCGGGCCCATGCTCGCGATAGTGGTCAAACATACCGGCCGGGAGAATCAAGTAGGCGGCTCCCATTGCTAGCCCGACGCCGAGAGCTCCCGGAAGCGCCGCCTTGGCTCGTCGGCCGAAGATCAGGGCTGATGAGCCAAAGGAGCACCAGATGCTTGGCGAAGGTGCCGGCTGTCAACGCGACGCCCGCCCAGAGGGGTCGTGCCGTGGCCCAGAGGACGGTCAGGGCCGAAACCGGCCCTGATCACGGCCATCCCGAGGATTCCGATCCCCCACCGGGCTCGGAGACGGCTCCGCCGGGCCATCCGGGCCTCGAGGGTCGGACGGAACAGGACGCCGAGCGCTGCGATCACACCCAAGATCGCAACGGCTCGCTGAGACGTCATGCCGGATGCCTACTCGTCTCAGCGAAGCGGTGTCGCTCAGATTCCGTCCTGAGCAGCCGTGCGGACGGCCGCGACGAAGTGATCGAGCTCCCGAAGACTCGTGTAGACGTGCGGCGAGATACGCAGCCCGCTGAACTGGGGATGGTTGATGCCAGTCGTGATGATTTGATGCTTAGTCAGGAGGTACGCGCCGAGGTCGCGCACGGGCACTCCCACCAGCTCGAAGGTCGCGATGCCCCCCGACAGGCCGGGGTCGCGGGAGGTGTGCAGGCAAAAGCCTTCGAGATCCTGCAGGCGATCGACCCAGTAGTCTCGGAGAAACCTCAGCCTCGCCTCCTTGCGGGCCGTGCCGATCTGCTCCTGAAACTGGATCGCCTCGCTGATCGCGAGCGGGATGGGAACGGGATAGGTCCCGATCTGCTCGAGCTTTCGAATGTCGGTACTCGAGGCCTCGGTGTGCGCGAAGAGTGGCCAGAGTGGCCCGATGCGCTTCGAACGCACCCAGAGTAGCCCGGTCCCGATGGGCGCCGAGAGCCACTTGTGCAGGCTGGCCCCGAAGTAGTCGACACCGAGGTCGGGAATCGCGAAGTCGATGTGCGCGAAGGAGTGCGCGCCGTCGACGATCACCTGGACGTCACGTCCCCGTACGAGGTCCGCGATCTCCCGCACCGGGAGGAGAGTCCCGGTCAGGTTGATCATGTGGCAGAGGTGGACGACCTTGGTCCGTTCGCTCAACCCGGCGCGAAAAGCCGACACGATTGCTTCACGGCTGGGGGGCGGAGTCGGGATCGAGATCTGCCGCAGCACGATTCCGTCTCGCAGCTCGCGCTGACGCCACGCATTGATCATGCGCGGGTAGTCCTGATCGGTCGTCAGGACCTCGTCTCCTGGCTCGAGATTCAGGCCAAAGATCACCGTATCCAGGGACTCGGTGGCGTTTCGCGTGATCGCGATCTCTTCTGCGGGCGCACCCGCCAACCGAGCGAGCCGCTGGCGGACGAGCTCCTTGCGAGGCTCGAGATGCCGCCACATCGTGTAGCTCGGTGCCCCATTGGAGTAGGCCAGATCTCGCCGCAAGGCCTCCTGCACGGTTCTCGGAGATGGACTGACTCCGCCGTTGTTCAGGTTGATGAGAGCGCGATCGACAGGATAGGCCGCCTGGATCACGGCCCAGAAGTCCTCATCGCGAGCGACATCTTCGACCGAGCGGCCTTCGAGCTCGGGCCAAGGTCCCGGCGCCGCGGAGGCGGGCGAGGCGGTCCAGCCCAGAGCGGTCGCTGCTCCGAAGCTCTCGATGAATCCTCGGCGCGTCATTCCCATGGATCAGGCCTCCAGCTCGTCGTTTCGTATTGCCGATGCGGCATGATACCAGGCTTCCGGTCCGGAAACAGGCCCCCTGAAGGGAGTGAGACGCCGTTTGGGGGACCTGAAAGAACCTCGACACCTGCTCTCTCGACAGAGAGGCGGCCTCGTGTTAATCTCACCGAGGTCTATACTTGGGGTTGCCTACCTGCCCGACCCACACCTGAGAGCTCGAGACGGCGCTGCACGCGGTCTCGGTCAACCGGCAAGAGAAGAAGATCCCGAGCTTTGCTCGGTGCGATCCCGCACCCTCTCGGCAAAGCAGCTCGGGTCAACGAATACCGAACGGGGAGCGATCGAATCGCCCCTCAGATACTCATCGATTCATTCAAGGGAATGGAGTTTATGGCAAAAGAAGAAGGCATTCGACTAGAAGGCATCGTTCGCGAGGCGCTCGCGAACACTCGATTTCGGGTGGAGCTACCCGAGCAGGGTCACATGATCCACGCTCACCTCGCGGGACGCCTCCGAAAGCATTTCATCCGCATTCTTCCCGGTGACAAGGTCACGGTCGAGGTCTCCCCTTACGACCTCACGAAGGGTCGCATCGTCTACCGCCAGTGACGAGCACTCTCTTCGTCCTCCCGACGCGCATTCTGCGTGCTCAATGATCGCCTGGCGCCGTGCTCGCCCGCAGCGGCGCCGCCTTGCTGGACGAATCAGCTCTCGAGCACCTGCTGCCAGCGCTCGACAATGTCTTCCGGCAAGACCTCTCCCTCGTCGATCCAGATCAGATGGGTCCACGGGAGTGCTCGCTCGCTCAGATCACGACGGCTGACGTTTGAGCGTTGGAAGCGAACCAGAGCTCGAAAGACCTGCTCTTCGATCTCCCAAAGACGTTCCAGCGGGCCGGGTGGCAGGGCTGCCAAAGCAGCGCGGGCCTCGGATGCCGTCAGATCGATCTCCAGATCGATACCGCGTCGGACCTCGGCATCTTTGGGTTGATCCAGCGGCCAACGGACGATCCAACGCGCGGGAAGTGATTCCCAGAGTCGATCCCAGGGACCTCGCAGGCGTGCCGCGAGATCTGCTTCGGGTCTTCGCTGCCATTCGAAGTAGGCCGGGAGGTCCCAGACCCGTCGACCGGTCCTCAGCTCGAGCAGTCGATTGGCGAGTCTGGCGCGAGGTCCCTCTTCGGTCAGCAAGGACAGCAACGACACATTCGCAAAGTCGGAGTCTCCGAGGAGGCCGCTCGCTTCCGCGGTCAGCCATTGCTCCTGGGTCAGATCTCTCACACCGGCCCACCAGGCCCGGGCTAGCTCCCAGTCGGCGAACTCTCGCCCCGCCTCGGAGGCCAGTCTCCGCAGCCATGCGGCCTCGAGAAACTCCCACGCGACCTCGTCGCCGATCGGCCCGGTCTGCTGCCAGACGAGCATCTGCTCGATCGTCAACGCCCTTCGCTGGTCTCGCGTCAGGGGTGCCTCGGCGAGAGCTCGGACATGGCCCACGATCTGATCACGCACCGCGGGTCCCAGCCCTCGCGCCTCGGAGAAGATCGGTGCCAGGAAATGGAGATCGAACTCCTCTTCCCCATGGAGCTCGGGCATGCCCAGACGCCACATGAGCTGCGGCAGACGCCAATGAGCGAGCAAAACGTAGGCGGCGACGTCGCAGACGCGAACCGCCCGCGCCGGTCGTCGATCATCGAGCAGGGGTGTCCAGGCTTCGACGACAGCCGGATCCTCGCTCTCGAGGGCGAGCCCGGCGACCGCGGCCAAGGCAGATCCGCTGAGGTCCCAAACGCCCCAGCTCGCCACCGCCTCCGTGGACCGACGGATGGCCTCGGGCCCGCGATCGACCAGGTCGAAGAACGCTTTCCGCGTGTCGTAGTTCCAACCTCCCGGGTCGCGTGCAATCACGTCCAGACCGAAGCCGATCCGTGCCGAGGCCGGAACGCGCTCGGCCGCCCCCAGTGCATCGAGGACCTCGACCGTCGGATACCCGAAGCGGCCATCGTCCGTCTCGAGGAGTGCGACGAGATCGTCGACGATCTCGGGCCCCCATTGAATGAGGACATCGCGTGCCACCGTGCGATCGGCGGTCATCGGCTCGTGGAGGCGGTGGACGAGCTGACGCCACTGAGTACCTTTCACGACGAAATGCTGAATGATCATCCAGGTCGAGATGACGACGATCGCGGTGACCGGCAGAATCCAGAGGAGCAGGCGGCGGTGACGCCTTCCTTCCGTCGCTCGGCGTTCGGCTCGGCGAGCGGAGCGCTCCCGGAGCTTGCTATCGTTCGTGAGGGTCGACATGCATCCATGATGACGCCCGATCTCGAGCCGGGCAATGGTTGGCTGAAACCCTCCGCGCTCGCTCCCCGTCTTGCCAAGGCTCCCAGCCCAGGTCATCATTGGGCCCTCTCGCCCCTCGGATGGACGGCCCGGCCTGCAGTCCCGCCGAAACCGGCCGCTCGAGCGGCCGATCCCGGGGACGAGCCCGCCCGAATGGGGACCCTGGAAGAGAGACATGAGCACTCGAGAGATCTACGACCAATTCCACCGACACATCCGTCGGCTCGGCGACCTGAGAACGGCGAGCCATGTGCTCGAGTGGGATCAGGAGACGTACATGCCTCCCAAGGGGGCCACCGCCCGCGGGCAGGTGCTCGGAACGCTCGCCGGCCTGGCCCACGACCAACTCACCTCGGATCGCCTCGGGAGATGGATCGACGAGATGCTCGCCGCATCGAGCGAGCTCGACGAACGCCAGCGGGCCAACGTGCGTGAGGTCCAACGCGACCGCGAGCGCGCGCGCAAGCTACCCCGTGAGCTGGTCGAGCGCCTCTCGCTGGCAGCCTCTCGCGGGCTGGAAGTCTGGAAGCATGCCCGCGAGACGAATCGCTTCGCCTTGTTTGCCCCCGAGCTCGAGAAGCAGGTCGAGCTGCAACGCGAAGTCGCAGAAGCCTATGGCTACACCGGTCACCCTTACGATGCCTTGCTCGAAGGCTACGAGCCCGGTGCTCGCGTCGCCGACCTGGACCCACTGTTTCGCGAGCTCGAAGAGGTGCTGGTGCCACTGGTCCGTGCCATTCAGACCTCCGAGACGCCCATCGACTCGAGCATCCTGCGCGGCGACTTTCCTCCCGAACGCCAGAAGAAGTTCGCCCTGGAGGTAATCGCGGCAATCGGGTTCGACTTGGACGCCGGTCGGGTGGACGTCTCCGCGCATCCGTTCTGCAGCGGCTTCGCTCCTCAGGATGTCCGCCTCACGACGCGCTTTTCACCTCGCGATCTGCGGCCGGCGGTCTTCGGGCTGTTCCACGAGGCCGGCCATGGCCTGTACGAGCAGGGCCTCGAGCCGTCCGAGCGCGGCCTCCCGATCGGTCAAGCGGTCTCGATGGGCGTTCACGAGTCCCAGTCTCGGCTCTGGGAGAACGTCATCGGTCGCAGCCGACCTTTCTGGCAACGTTTCTTTCCCCGAATCGAGTCGCTGTTTCCGATGCTCTTCGGCCGCGACATGGAAGACTTCTACCGCGCGATCAATGCCGTCGAGCCTTCCTTCATTCGAGTCGAGGCCGACGAGGTCACCTACAATCTCCACATCATCCTGCGGTATCAGATCGAGAAGGCGCTGCTCAGCCGCGAGCTCGCGGTCAAGGACTTGCCAACCGCCTGGAACGAGAAGATGCGGACCCTGCTCGGCGTCACTCCTCCCGACGATGCCCAGGGCGTCTTACAAGACGTGCACTGGTCGATGGGAGCATTCGGATACTTTCCGACCTACGCGCTCGGCAACCTGTATGCTGCGCAGATTCACCGACAAGCCCAGCTCGAGCTGCCCCGGCTCTGGAGTGACATCGCGGCCGGGCGCTTCGCACCGCTGCGCGAATGGCTCCGAGAAAAGGTTCATCGGAACGGGCGTCGTTGGCTCCCTCGCCAGCTCCTGAAAGAGATCACCGGTGAACCCCCGTCCGCCGAGTTCTTCTGCGACTACCTGCGCCGCAAGTACGGCGAGCTGTACCGACTGGGCTGAGTGATGCGATCGATCTTGCGTAAGCTGATGCTCTCGGCCCTCGGGACGATAGTGGTGCTGGGAGGCATCGAGGTCGTGATCCGCATCTTGGATCTCGCCCCGGCCGGTCCGAGCAGCCCTGGCTTGGCCCGCCTGGAGCGCTTTCACGACCTGTTCTACGAGCTCGACGAGACTCTGATCTTCCGAATGCCGCCCAACCTCCAAAGCGACTTCTCGGAGTTCTTGGACAATGTCTCCGGCCCCGTGTCGACCAACGGCTTCGGCTATCGCGGCCCGATCTGGCAGGTCGAGAAACCGGCCGACACCCTTCGGATCGTTTGCCTCGGCGACTCGATCACCTTCGGCTACGGCGCCGCCGACGATGAGACCTATCCCGCTCGGCTACGAGACCACCTCCGCTCGAAGATCGAGGCACCGATCGAGGTCCTGAACCTCGGAGTACCCGGATACTCAAGCTATCAAGGTATCCGAATGATGGAACATGAGGTCGCGGCACTCAACCCGGACATCTTGATCGTCGGCTTCGGCTTCAACGATGCCTTCGTCAAGGAGCAAACCGAGAGCGTGTACCACGACCAGCTTCTCGCCACTCGGCGTGGCTTCGGCCGCTTCTTCGCCGACGCCGTCGACGTGCTGGGAAACAGCGCCCTCTTCCGCTTTCTCTCCAAGAGCCTGACGCCCCCGGCCACGGGCACCTCCTTCGACGACCCGAGCAAGCTCACGTCCCGAGTACCGATCGATGAGTATCGCACCCATCTCGAGAACATCATCGAGCGCGCCGTCGTCGCCGGCACCACCGTCGTGCTGCTCAACACCGACTTCCCGAACGCCTACTCGCTGCAGACCCTCGAGCAGCTCGCGGCCGACCACCAGCTCACGCTGATCGATCTCCCGGTGCGCTTCGCCGTCACCGCCGGCCCCCAGATCGGAGGCCAGGCACTTCCGCGGCAGGACATCCCGGTAGCACCCGACGGAGAGACGACCGTCGTCCTACGCATGCGGGTACCGAAGATCGCCCCGCTCCCCGCCGAAGACGAGAAGAAGTTCGTCGTCCGAGCGATCGTGGTCGACGATCCTTCTCATCGACTCGACTACCGAATGGTGCGGCTACGGGACAATGGCGAGGCACCGGACCTGAAGGCTCGGGACGGCATTTGGACCGGTCTGACCGCCTTGCCGGAAGGGAGTCGCGGCGAGATCGCCTTCCGGCTCGATCCGGAGCTCGGCGCGGCCTTTCGGAGCCCGACCACGTTTTTCAACTCCATCTTCTTCCATCGCCTGCCGATTCCCGACCTGCCACCCGAGCAGCTGTGGGAGACCGATCTGGTGCCGTTCAACATCTGCCCCTTCAAGCGCTGGATGCTCGACCACGAGGACATCCACCCGAACGCCGACGGCTATGACTTGCTCGCACGTTTGGTGGCGGACGCCGTTCGCGAGA
The DNA here is from genome assembly GCA_029260795.1 of Planctomycetota bacterium. Taxonomy (GTDB): domain Bacteria; phylum Planctomycetota; class OFTM77; order OFTM77; family OFTM77; genus OFTM77. The sequence continues at coordinate 10,489 of JAJDCO010000015.1, forward strand.
CCGGCGCCTTTCAGCGGCACGTGCGACAGAACTGACGCTCGGCGTCAAGCCTCGGACTTCGGCCGCCGGAAACGACGCCACGCGAGCGAGTCGAGCGCAATCGGACCGGCGCCCGTGAAGACGAGCGCCAAGAACGGAATCAAGTAGAGGAGCGCGGGCTCCTTGCTCGCCCACGACTTGGCCTCTCCCGCCAGGTAGAGCTCCGCCGCTTGTCCCATGGTCCAAGGATCGGCCCCGTGAGCGACGAACGCCGCCACCCCCATGGCGATGACGACGGAGACCGCGGCGACGCGGGTCGCCAACCCGAGAACGACCAGGAAGGCGCCGACGAACTCGGCCCACACGACCAGGATCAAGCTCAGCTCACTGCCCAAACCGATCGGGTCACCGAACAGGTGAAAGTCTCCCGCCGCGAGCATCAGCACCTTGCCCCAGCCGTGAGTGAGCATGTAGCCACCCAAGCCCAGCCTCAGGATCAGCAACCCGACCGCCGTCATCGCGTCCCGTTTTGGCATCGGTTCAGCTCCGAAATCAGATCTCGAAAAGCAACCCCTGACCGGGGACGTTACGCGTCGACGAGCTCACGGGTAAGCGACTCGTAGCGTGCGAGGGCATGCTCGAGAGCACTCAGCTGAACATGCTCGTCGTCGGTGTGCGCGACATGAATCGAGCCGGGTCCATACAGCACCGGCTTGCCCAAGGCTTGGAGATAAGGCAGGTCACTCCCGAATCGTGCGATGTCGCTCTCCTCCCCCACCGGCACGTGAAAGCGCATCGGATCGGAGGCGGTCGTCACCTCGACCGAGACCGGCAGCTCGCCGAGCAAGCTGGTCACTCGCTCAGCGATCTCGGACGCCGGAACGGTCACCCGAAACATCAGCTCGGCCGAAGCGTTCCGCCCGAGGACGTTGACCGCATCGCCCCCCTCGATTCGACCGACGTTGACGGTCGTCGGACCGAAGTCCTCGTCATCCGGCCATTCCTCCTGTCGCAAGACGTCGAGAGCATCGAGCAGGCGATGCACGGCGGACGCGCCTCGCTCGGGATAGGCCGAATGCCCTCCTGTCCCGAGCGTCTCGAGTCGGATGCCGAGCACCCCGAGCGCTCCGCGAAGGAATCGGTTGTCGGTCGGTTCGCCATCGACGACGTATCGAAGCTCGGGCCAACGGGGCGCCAAACACTGAACGGCGGCTTTCGCACCATCGGAGTGCGTCTCCTCACCCACCACCGCCAAGACCGCGACTCGTGGCTCACCGGCCTCGACGACACGACGCGCTGCCCAGAGCATCGCGAACAAGATGCCCTTGGCATCGCAAGTCCCTCGGCCCCAGAGAAGGTCTCCGTCCAGTCGCGGCGGATGGAACGGCGGCACGGTGTCGTAGTGTGTCGTCAGCAGGACCCGTGGCGAGGCTTCGGTCGACCAGAGCAGGTTGTGCCGATCACCACCGACGGCGAGACGCTCGAGCTGGAGCCGATGATCTTCAGGAAGGAGTCTCGCCAAGACGGCCTCCCCCGCGTTCTCGTTGCCGGTCGTCGTGTCGACGGCGAGGAGCTGCAAGAGCGGCTCGAGCGGAAAGCTCGTCTTCGGGACGCTCATGCCGGCCGCACGGCCTCCCCAGCGGTCTCGAGACCCTTCGCCAACGCGGCGAGCCCTCGCTCGAGCTGGCTTTCTTCGACCGCATACGACAGCCGCAAGTGGCCCTCACCGCCGAGACCGAAGCCGATGCCCGGGACGGTGATGACCTTCGCTTCGCGCATCAGATGGCGCGCGAGCTCGAGGCTGTCTGGGCAGCCGGGCACGCGAACGAAGCAATAGAAGGCGCCGCGAGTGGGAACCGCCTGAAGCTCGGGGATCGCCGCCAGCCGCTCGAGTGCGAGCGCCCGCCGTCTCTCGAAACGCGCGAGATTGGCGGTGATCTCCTCCGATCCGGCGCCTCGCAAGGCCTCGAGAGCGACCCGTTGCGCCAGGGTCGGGGCGCAGGTGACGGCGTGTTGGTGCAAGGCGACGAGAGCCGGCACGAACGGTTTCGGTGCCGCGATCCAACCGACTCGCCAGCCCATCAGATTATGCGACTTCGACAAGCTCGTGACCGTCAAGCCCAGCTCGGGCGCGTAGGCAGCCGGTGAAACGTGGGGCGCCGAGTCGTAGCAGTAGGCCTCGTAGACCTCGTCGGAGACAAAAGGGATTCCTCGACGCTCGAGCTCCGCCACCACGACTTTCAGGTCCTCCGGATCGTGAACCCCTCCGGTTGGATTCGACGGCGAGTTGAAGAGAACCAACGACGTCCTGTCGGTGAGCCGATCGAGCACATCGGCCGGATCGAGTGCAAAGAGCCTCTCGGCGCGAAGCGAGTAGGGCACGGCACGCGCCCCCAGCAGCCGGGCCAAGTTCGCATAGGCCGGATAGCCCGGGTCGGGGACCAGGACCTCGCTCTCGGGATCGACGAGCGCCAGGAAGGCGAGGGTGATCGCTTCGGCCGAACCGACCGTGACGACGATGTCGTCCGGGCCGGATCGAAAGGGATAACGCGCGGCGATCGCCTCACGAAGCTCGACCAAGCCCGGGTTCGAGGAGTAGCCTCCGCCGGCCCGGGCGGCCCGTGCGGCGGCTTCCTGCAAGGCGACTGGGGGATCGAGATCCGGCTGTCCGATCCCAAGGTCGATGGCACCGGCCGGCGCCTCGTCGTAGATGCGCCGGATCATCGTGCGCTCGAATCCGGCCGTACGACGGGCGAGCCCGGTCATCGAAGTGCCTCCTCGAGAGCCGTACGATCATCGGTGCCCGAGTCGCGATACTTGACGATCACCGGACACTGCACGTGAATACCTGCGGCCTCGCCCGCCGGAAAGGGACGAGTTCCCGCGACGACGACGGCGTTTTCGGGAATCTCGGGTGCCAGTCCGGGATCGGCGCTTCGGATCCAGCGCTCGTTCGGAACGTCGTAGATGGGTGTCGAGGCGGTCAAGATGACGCCGGAAGCGATCACGGCTCCGCGCGCCACTCGGACGCCCTCGAAGATACCGGTCAACGCTCCCACGAAGACATCATCTTCGATGATCACCGGGTACGCTCCGACCGGCTCGAGCACTCCCCCGATCTGGGCACCGGCGCTGAGGTGGACTCGCTTGCCGATCTGGGCACAGCTTCCGACCAGCACGTGGCTGTCGATCATCGTGCCCTCGTCCACGAAGGCGCCGACGTTCACATACGAAGGCGGCATGATGACGACGCCGGCCGCGACGTACGAGCCCGACCGAACCGAGGTCCCACCGGGGACGACTCGGACACCATGTTGGGTCACGTCCTGGGGAGGAAAGGTGCTCTTGTCGCGGAAGCTGAAAAACTCCCCCATCGAGTACCCGACCATCGATCCGATGCGAAACCCCAGCAGGATTCCTTCCTTGACCCAACTCCGGACGCGCCATCCATTCACCGTCGGCGTCGCGGCTCGAACGCCCCCTCGCTCGAGCTCTCGCACGAGCTCGTCGAAAACCTGACGGCTCGTCGCGTCCAGCGAATCGGTCGGTCGCTCGACCTGCTCGAGGATCCGCTCCTTCAGTGTGGTCATTCCTTGCCTGACTCCGACTCTCCTCGCCCTCGACACCCGGCGAACCGGATCGCCGGTCCCCGTGTCGACGCCGGGAGCGGTCTCGATTGGCTCCTCGGTGGACGTCCAGCCAGAGTAACACAAGAGTCCCGACGTCCAAGCCGAGGCGTTGGGCTGAGTTTAGGCGCCCTCAGCCGCGGAGGGAGGCGGCAGAAGAGCACTCTTCCAATAGCCATTCAGGAACACGAGCAGATAGATGATGGCGAGGACTCCGTGCACACCGACCAGCGACCAGAACACGGCCTGGGGAGTGCCCCCGTATCGGGCGGCGAGATGGGCAGCCGGAATCTGCACGCCGAAGCAGACCAGTGCGTCGATGAAGAGGGGGATGCGCATGCTTCGCGCACCGTTGAGGGCGTAGGCCAGGACGACGGTGATCGCGAGGAAGACGTAGGAAAGACACGAAATGCGCAGGTAGGCCGTGCCGAGGGCCAACACCTCCGGCTCGGGCTCGGCGATGCACAGGCGAATGAGCCACTGGGCGCTCGTTCCGTAGAAGACGGCGAGGCCCGCCAGAATGATCGACGCGAAGAAGACTGTCATCCAAGTCGCCCGGAGCGCCCGAGAGAGCTGCCCGGCTCCCAAGCACTGTCCCATGATGGGCGCGATGGCTGACCCCCAGCCGACGGCCGCGAAGAGCGCCAGCGTATCGAGTCGAAACCCGACTCCGAACGCCGAGACCGCGCTCTCCCCGAAGAAGCGGGACAGGATACGAGTCACGACCAAGATCGAGACGATCCGGATGACGAGCTGCGCCGAGTGAGGCAGTCCGTAACGAATGAGGCGCACGATGATCGGTCCGGCCAGGGGCCACAGCTTACTGAGATGGAGCCGGGCGCTGTGCCTGGCCCGCCACAGCACGATCAGGCCGACGACGGCGCCCAAACCTCGGGCGGCCACGGTCGCGATCGCCGCCCCGGCCACCTCCCACCGGGGAAAGGGGCCGATGCCGAAGACGAGCAGGTAGTCGAGGATGATGTTGAGGACGTTGGAGCCGACCAGGAGATACATCGTCCACCGCGAGTCTCCGATCGCGCGGAGCACGCTCGTGACTTGCATGAGCAAGAACATCGCGACCGTGCCGAGCGAGAGGATCTCGAGGTAGTCGACGGCGGGCTCGGTGATTCCGCCGGTTCCGCCGAACAGGTCGACCAGAGGGCGCGACAGGATCCAGCTGCCGACCCCGATGATGATTCCGAGCAGGCAGCAAAAGCTCATCGACTGGTTGACGAGATCAGAAACCTTCGAGAGTCGATTCTGTCCGAACTCGAAAGCGATCAAGGCGACCGAGGCGATGCTGACGCCGTTGTAGATCACCATCGGGATCGTGTTGATGGTGCCACCGATGTACACGGCACCGACGGCTGCCGAGCTCAATCGGCCGACGATCAGAAGGTCGATGATGTTGAAGAGCGCGTAGAACACCATTGCGGCGAACAGCGGCAGACCGTATCCGAGCACGGTCTTCCAGAGCGCTCCGCGAGTCAGATCCCGTTCGGTCTCGGACTCGGGAGTCGGAAGGAGCTCGGCAGCGGCCACGGGCTCGCTCGACGACGGCGCAGAGGGCTCGCTCATCCATTGCTCGCCAGCGGATCGAAGCCAGGTGTTGGACGCCGATGCCAATCACCGTCGCCCTGAAGCCGGCCACAGAATAGCGAGCTGCCCCGAGAGTCACAAGCGAGACGAATTCGTCGGAGGCACCGAGGGTCGGGCGATTCGGGCCGAAGCACCGGGAGTCGGAACGCGCTCAGTGACTACCGGCACCGGTTCGGCCCTTGGTGATCGTCACCGCCCGCTCGATGATCTTGGTCGGACTGAAGGGCTTGGTGATGTACTCGTCGGCTCGACAGGCGAAGGCCTTTTGCTTGTCGGCCTCCTGTCCCTTTGCCGTCAGCATGATGACATGAGTCGACGCCAGCTCGGGGTCCGACTTGACCTCCCGACACACGTCGTAGCCATTCTTGCGCGGCATCATGACGTCGAGGAAGACGAGGCTGGGCCGATGCGCCCGCAACACCTCCAGCGCCTCTTCACCGTCGTGCGCTTCGAGGACTTCGAACCCGGCCTTGCGCAGCACGAAGGTCAGCGATTTCAGGATGAAGGGTTCATCATCGACGACGAGGACCTTGGTATCCATGTCAGCTGGCTCTCCGCGCGGGCTCAATCTAGGTCAGCGAAACTCGAGGACCACCAGCGTGACGTCGTCGTCCGGTTCGCGTCCGTCCCGGTGGCTGTCCACGGCGGAGACGAGCGCGTTGTGCCACGCGCTGGCCTCTCGTTGCTCCTTATCGGCAAGAAAGGCTCGCAACCGTGCCTCTCCAAACAAACATCCATCCGGCGACCGAGCTTCGGTGACACCATCGGTGTACAAGACGAGGGAATCACCGGGCTCCATGGGCGCCCATCCCTCCACGAACTCCGCATCCGGCGATAGCCCGATCACCATCCCCCGCGCGTCGAGCGTCCAAACCTCTCCGCCACGCCGTCGCACGAGGGGCGCCGGATGGCCGGCCGCCGCGAACCGAACCTGCCTCTCCGACGGGTCCCACACCACGGCCACCAGAGTCAGCAGATGCCCGGCCGCTTGCAGATCCGCATGGAGCTGACGATTCACTCCAGCCAGGATCTTCTCGAGCGAGTCCGCGCGCTCGGCTTCTCGCCGAAACACCGTCCTCGCCGTTGCCATCATCAGCGCCGAGCCGAATCCATGCCCGGACACGTCGCCGACCACGACACCGAACTGACCGCTCGCCGTCTTGAAGAAGTCGTAGTAGTCGCCGCCGACGAGACCTGCAGGAACACAGCTCGACGCCACCCGAAGATCGGGAAGCTCGGGATCCTGGCCCGGCAAGAGGCTCCTTTGCAGGCGACGTGCAATCTCCATCTCGCGCCCCAGCTCCGCGGAGCGCAGACCACGCACTAAGGAAGCCACGTGCTGGGCCAGCATCTCGACCAGCTTGCGCTCCGAGGCCGTGAAGGCACCGCCGGCTCGGTCGCTCAGGACGATGGCCCCCCTCGGTCCTTCGGCGCGCGACGCCCGAGGCAGAGGTACGATCAGAACCTCCGTGAGCACCGAGGCCTCGAATCCCTCGCGGCCGACCTCCGTGGATTCGTCGACCGTGAACTGATGCGTGTGCCCTTCGCGGAGCGCTTTCTCAGTCCACGAGCCTTCGAGTGTGATCGATCCGGGAGCCGCCTCACCCCAGGCGGCGACCACATGCAGACGACCGCTGGCTTCGTCCGCGAGCACGGCTGCCAGGGAGCGTGCGGGAACGATGCGTGCGATCCGCTCGAGCAGCTGATCCCAGACGCCGTTCGCCTGGGGACGGGTTGCCAGGTCCTCTTCGATCTCGAAGAGCAGATTCAGCTCCTCGTACATCAACGCAAGCTCTGCGGACAGGCTGTCGACTTCGAGCCGAGCCTTCAAGAGGTGGATCAGGAGACGCTCGAGTTGGTCGGCCAGCCGATCCAGCTCCGCCCCTCCTCCCGATCCTGCGACGAGCTCGAGCCGACCCAGCGGCTTTCCATAGGCATTGCACGCGCGCTCCAACCGACTCGACTCGCTCCCGGAGCATCCTTCGCCCCGAGGCGATCCGAGCGTTGCCGTCACGCGCCCGTCTGGCCCGACCCACCGCACCTGAAGATCCGGCAAGCTCGACGCGACCACCGCATCCTCCATCAACCGAAGGATGTCTCGATCGATCTCTGGGCCTCCGGCCCCCCTGCCTCGCGGAACAGTCATTGGACCCCCTCGGCCCGGAGAAGCTCGGAGAGATCGAGAACCAGGGCGATGCGAGTGCCGCGGCTCAAGGGCGTGATGTCACAGCGGGCGACTCCCAGCGCGGTTTGCGCAAGACGCTTCGCCCAGGTGTCCTCCCGGAGTGGCCCGGGTGGCCCGCCCGCGCTTCGAGCGGAGATCACGATCCAGGCGCGTCTTTCGGAGCTGGTCAGCCCGAGTCGGAGATCGGTCTGGCCACTCGGCCGCCCGTCCCTCCCCAGGAGGCCTCGCGTCGCCGTCTCGACGAGCTGCTGCACTCGCCCCAGATCCGGGGACTCCGCCGCCAGCGCGTGGCGCTCGCGAAGGGCACTCCGTACCAGATCCCCCAGCAGGCGGGGACTCTGGGTATCGGCCGGCAAGCGACAGAAGACCAGGTTCTTCTTGGGCAACGTCCTCTCCGAAGCAGCGAGACTCGACAGCATCCCTCCAAGCTTTCGGATCACCGCAGGATGATTCTTGACCCGCTGCCGAGGGCTAGATACAAGCTTGTGTGGGCGGGGTCCGGGCGGGACCCCTGGCCGATCAACATCTTGCGCGAATCACGGGATTGTTTCGCGCTCACGATTCGGGGAGGTGCTCGCATGCAGGCATGGGCCGCGTGGCGTTGGTTCGCCGTCTTTGGATCCTTGGCCCTGGGCGCATGCGTCTCGGTCGAGGTACCGCCTTCGAACCCTCAAACGCACCTCGAGGTCGCTCGCGACCTCCGTCGTCAAGAAGACGTCCGTGGTGCTATCGCGCAGTATCGTCTCGCCCTCGGCAGTGGTCTCGTCGGTGAGCGACGAGCACAGATCGAAGGGGAGCTCGCCGATTGCTTTCGAGAGCTCGGAAACGATTCGGAAGCTCGCGAGCACTACACGCGAGCCCTCCGAAACGCTCGCAGCCCTCAGCGCCGCGCCGAGTACAGCCTCGCCTTGGCGGAGCTTGGCTTCGCGGAAGGCAATCTCGGAAGCGCCAGCTACTACCTCACGGAAGCCGAGCGCTTGTCTCCGACGGATCCCGGTCTGAGGGACCGTCTTCAGTTTGGTCTGGCCGCACTCGCCTACGAGAAGCGCGCCTTGAAGACGGCTCGCTCGCATCTCGACCGAGTGCGAGGCCTCGAGGGTTTCCGCACCGCGAGCCTCTCTCGCTCGCGGGCGTTCCACGACTTCGTCTATCGTTCCGTCGTCGAGTCGACGCCACCTCGCATCGAGAGCCCGACCGCGGCGGTCTCTTGGCTACCTCGTCGATCCTGGGGAGCCCGCGCGCTGGGTGCCAATCACGACCGGATGGAGAAGATCTGGCGAATCACCGTCCACCACACGGCCATGCTGACTTGGGAAACGACACGCGCCGCCTCGATCGACGCGCTGCAGCGTATTCAGCGCAATCACCAGGTCACGAACGGCTGGGCAGACATCGGCTACCATTTCCTGATCGACCGGGCCGGTCGCATCTGGGAAGGCCGCCAGCTCAACGTCCAAGGCGCTCACGCGGGCAACTCCGAGGTCAACCGCGGAAACATCGGGATCGCCCTGCTCGGGAACTTCGATGCGCAGAAACCTTCCACCGAACAGCTCCAATCGCTGCGTGGCTTGCTGGTGCGGTTTTGCGGCGAGTACGGGGTCCCCGCCAACAACATCATCGGACACCAGCGCATCGCGTCGACGGTCGGCAAGACGACCGATTGTCCCGGTGATCAGCTGCGAGTGATTCTGCCCACTCTGATTCGGGATGTGCGGACAGCTCTCTCGAAGCAGGCGCCATCCACCGCTTCGCCCGTGCAGCTGGCGGGAACCGCCACCAGCCTGGCAGGTCCCGTGGGTCCCCACTAGCGATTGCCGCCCGGTCGGCTCGAGGCCGGCCGGGTGCTCCTCAGCTCGACGGTCGCACCTTGCTCAACGAATCGGGCTGCGACACCAGGTCCTCGTCCGATCGCTCTCTCCACTCGTCGAGCAGGTCTCGAACGGTTTGGCGGAGGGCGATCTCCGGGCGCCAGCCGACTTCCTGCCCCAGACGACTCGCATCACCGACGAGATAGGGGTTGTCGTTCTTGCGCTGCAGTGCCGGATCCCGCACGACGGCGACCTCGACCTCCGTCTGCTCCAGCAAGAGCTCGAGCATGCCCTGAATCGACGTCGGCGAGCCGGAGGCGACATTGTATGTTTGGCCCGTCTCGGCGGAATCCGCGGCGAGCCAGTAGGCTCGAACGACATCCCGCACGTCGCTGAAGTCTCGGATGACCTCGAGGTTGCCCGTCTTCAGCTCGAGAGGCTGAATCCCCCGCTCCATCGCGACGATCTGACGCGCAAAGCTGGACGAGACGAAAGCCGGCGCTTGACCGGGCCCGATGTGGTTGAACGGTCTCAGAATCACGCCATCGACCGAGCGGCGCGCAAAGAGCCGGACGGTCTCCTCCGCCATCCACTTCGAGACGCCGTAGAACGTGACGGGCCGTTGAGGCGACAGCTCGTTCAGGCGACGACCCGGCTGTCCGGGACCATAGACCTCGCACGAGCTGGCGAGGACCAAGCGCGCGCTGGAGTCTTGATCGGAAAGGGCCTCGACGATCGCGAGCACCCCCCCGGTGTTGACCGCGAGAGTCTGGGTCCGATCACGCTCCGCCGCGGCGACCGAGGCGATCGCCGCCAAGTGGAAGATGCGATCGGGGCGTCGTGAGCGCAGCAGATCGGCGAAGGCCGCACCGTTCTGCACGTCCCACTCGACCCACTCGACGTCAGAATCGGTGGGCGCCGGGCGGCCCGGGCGAATGCAGCCGACGACGTGGGCACCTTGCCGCTTCGCCCAGTCGACGAGGTGGCGGCCAGCAAAGCCTTGGGATCCTGTGACCAGGACCCTCATGTCGTCGGAGTTACCGAGGTCTTACCGTTGCGCGTGAGCCGTTCGATGTCGGCATCGACCATCATCTCGATCATCTCCTCGAAGTTCACCTTCGGACGCCAGCCGAGCTTCTCGTGCGCCTTGGCGGCGTCGCCGAGCAGATGGTCGACTTCAGCCGGTCGGACCAAGCTCTGGTCCGTCTTCACGTGAAGCTTCCAATCGAGACCCTTGTGGGCGAACGCGATGCGCACCAGGTCCTCGACCGAGTGCATCACGCCGGTCGCGATCACGTAGTCGTCGGGCTCGTCTTGCTGCAGCATCCGCCACATCGCTTCGACGTAGTCCCCGGCAAAGCCCCAGTCGCGTTGAGCGCGCAGATTCCCCAAACGCAGATGGTCCGCCTCTCCCAAAGTGATCCGGGCCACTCCATCGGTGACCTTGCGGCTCACGAACTCGAGACCTCGACGGGGGCTCTCGTGATTGAAAAGGATACCCGAGCAGGCGTAGAGATCGTACGACTCGCGGTAGTTGACGGTGATCCAATGCCCGTAGCACTTGGCCACGCCGTACGGCGAGCGGGGATAGAAAGGGGTGTCTTCGGTCTGAGGCGAGGTCCGCACCTTGCCGAACATCTCGCTGCTCGAAGCTTGGTAGAAGCGGATCGTGGGATCGGTGGCTCGAATCGCCTCGAGCATGTGGGTAACGCCGACGGCCGTGACCTGAGCCGTGAGCACGGGCTGCTCGAAGCTCGTCGGCACGAACGACTGCGCGGCGAGGTTGTACACCTCTTTCGGCTGGATCCGCTTCATCACGTTGATGAGGGACATCTGATCGAGCAGGTCGGCTTGGATGATCTCGATCGCACCTTGCAGATGCTCGACGCGCTCGAACTTCTCGGTGCTCGACCGGCGTGCGACTCCGACGACCCGGTAGCCCTTCCCCAGGAGGGTCTCGGCGAGATACGAACCGTCTTGTCCGGTAATACCGGTGATGAGCGCAGTGGGCATGAATCGACTCCCTGGAGGACGCAGGTCGGGCGCTCCGCATTCTCCCCGAGCCGACTCGGCTCCGGGCGGGTACCCGCCAAAATCCTCGGGTTCTCTACCTCCCCCACTTGAGGAGGTGTGCTCGGGTCTCCAGTGGGAAGCTCCCGCCGGACACTCCGAATCGGTTTCCTGTTCCTCGCTTATAAGCACAAAGCGGGAATCAGGCCAGTGTGATCAAAACGGTGGCGGCCCCGACCGCGAGGCAGTAGTAGCCGAAACCCGCCAGCTTCCGACTCTTCAACAGAAGCATCAGCCACGTCAAGCAGGCGAAGCCGACCGCCGCCGACACGAGGATTCCGGCGATCAGGGAGAGCATCCCGATTCCGGCTCCGACCTCGAGTGCATCGAGGCCGGTCAGCAGCGTCGCTCCGAGGATCGCCGGCAGCGAAAGGAAGAATGAAAAGCGCCCGGCTTCCTCACCTCGCAGGCCCAACCAGAGTCCGGCCGCGATGGTCAGTCCCGAGCGCGACAGGCCCGGAACGAGCGCGCACATCTGCGCCAGGCCGATCACGAGCGCGCCCCCCCCACCGAGGGACTCCACCCCGCGTCGCCCTCCGGGCCAGAGGCGGGTTCCGAGCAGCAAGGAGCCAGTCGCCATCAGGGCGATCCCGGCCACGAAGGGCCGATCGAAGAGGGCCTCGAGGGAGTCCTTGTAGAGCAGGCCGATCACTGCGGCCGGCAGCGTTCCCACGACCAGGGCCGTCACCAGGCGCCAACCCGCTCGTCGCTCGTCTCGAGCTTCGGGATCGCGCGTCACGAGAGATCGCGTGAGAGCCAGCAGATCTCTTCGGAAGAAGAAGACGACGGCGAGGAGCGTGCCGAAGTGGAGGGCCACCTCGAGGAACGCCCCCGGATCCGGTAGCTGGAGCCACGCACCCAGGATCACCAGATGGCCCGAGCTGCTGACCGGCAGAAACTCGGTCAACCCTTGGGCCACCGCCAGCAGCAGCACTCGCCAGAGCTCGTCGATGTCGCCCTCCTCCGCGCGTCGGCCGGATCGACTAGAGGACCTGCTCGAGCGGCGTGTGCTCCAGCTCGAACGCTTCGGCCACCGCCCGGTAGGTCACGGCGCCATCGACGATGTTGACGCCCTGCGCCATCCGCTCGTCATCCTGAGCCGCACGTCTCCATCCGAGGTCCGCGATGCGGCGTGCATAGGGCAGCGTCGCGTTCGTCAATCCAAAGGTCGAGGTGCGGCTGACGGCACCCGGCATGTTGGCGACGCAGTAGTGGATCACGCCGTCGACCTCGTAGGTCGGCGCATCATGGGTGGTCGGATGACAGGTCTCGATGCAGCCACCCTGATCGACCGCGACATCGACGATCACACTGCCCGTCTTCATCGATTGCAGATAGCTGCGCGGGACCAGCACCGGAGCGCGTGCCCCGTGGCGCAACACCGCCCCGACGATCAAGTCGGCATCTCGCACCTCCTGAAGCACCGAGTACGGGCTCGAGTAGAGGGTGACGACGTTGGCGGGCATGACCTCGCTGAGAAACCGGAGTCGATCCAGGTTGATGTCGAGGATCTTGACCTGCGCGCCCAGTCCGGCCGCCATCAGGGCGGCATTGCTCCCGACGATCCCACCTCCCAGGATGACGACCTTGGCCGGCTCGACTCCCGGAATGCCACCCAGCAGCACGCCTCGACCTCCGTGCGTGCGCTCCAGATAGCAGGCGCCGACTTGGATCGACATGCGACCGGCGACCTCGCTCATGGGTGTCAGCAGTGGCAGGGCGCCACTCTTCTCCTCGATCGTCTCGTAGGCGATGCACGTCGCCCCGGTCTTCAGCATGCCCTCGGTCAGCTCGCGCGACGCCGCGAAGTGGAAGTACGTAAAGACCGTCTGTCCTGGACGGATCAACGCATACTCGGTCGGCAGCGGCTCCTTGACCTTGATGATCAGGTCCGATTTGCCGTAGACCTCTTCCGCCGTCCCGACAATGGTGCCACCCGCTTCCGAGAACTCCTCGTCCGTGAGCTCGCTGCCGACGCCGGCGTTTCGCTCCACGAGCACCTGATGCCCGGAGGACACCAATGCGTGCACGCCACCCGGCACCAAGCCGACGCGGTGCTCGCTGTTCTTGATCTCCCTGGGAACGCCGATGATGATTCCCACGAAACGCCTCCGCAGCCACCGATTCCCCGAGCCCACCTTACTCGGGCAAAATGCTTAGACAGACTGACTTACGCCCGCCCCGAGCGAGTCACGATTATAGGGAGGACCGACTCGAACACAACGAAAAAGGAACCACTTCGAAACACGCGCCTCCTCGCCGACGAAGCCCCATTGTCAGGCCTTTTCCCCCGCTCACCTCGACCAGCGAACTCCTCTGAGGCATCGTGGTCTCACGTCATTTCCTCCTTTGTCCCTTCCTCGGAAACACCATGTCGCTCGATTCCCCTCCTCCGCCTCCAGGTGAAGCCGCCCACGAGATTCGAATCGGAATCTCTTCCTGCCTGTTGGGCGAAGAGGTCCGCTTCGATGGCGGCCACAAGCACGCTCGCTTCCTGACTCAAACGGTGGCCGAGTTCGTCCACTTCGTCCCCGTCTGCCCCGAAGTGGAGCTCGGCCTCGGGATACCCCGGGAGACGATTCGCCTCGAGCTCGACGAGGGCGGCGACGTCCACCTCCGCGGCACGCGCTCGAAGACGGATCACACCGAGGCGATGCGGCGCTACGCCGAAGCACGGGTCGAAGAGATCGAGCGGCTCAGTCTCTGCGGCTACGTCTTGAAGAAGGACTCACCGAGTTGCGGCGCCTTTCGCGTTCGGCTCTACGACCCGCAAGGCATGCCGAGTCGAGAGGGTCGAGGACTCTTCGCGGAGGTGCTCATGCGGCGTCTGCCGATGTTGCCCGTCGAGGAAGAAGGTCGCCTCCAAGATCCGAATCTTCGGGAGAACTTCTTCGAGCGGATCTTCGCGTATCGTCGCGTGAAGGATCTGTTCGCGAACCAGCGCTGGACGGTCGGCGATCTCGTGCGATTCCACACCCACGAGAAGCTCTTTCTGATGTCGCACGACAACGAGATCTACAAGAGCCTCGGCCAGCTCGTCGCAGCCGCCAAGAAGACACCGCGGGCCGATGTCGAAGCCGAGTATGGGCAGAGCTTCATGAGAGCTCTCGAGGAGAAGGCGACCGTGCGCCGCCACGTCAACGTCTTGCAGCACATGGCGGGCTACTTCCGAGATGTCGGGACCGACGAGGAGCGCGCCGAGCTGCGCGAGGTGATCAAGGACTACCGTCAACGGCTGGTCCCCCTGATCGTCCCGATCACTCTCGTTCGGCACTTCGCACGCCGCCATCAGATCGACTACCTGATGGGCCAGACCTACCTCGAGCCCCATCCGCGCGAGCTGATGCTGCGGAACCACTGCTGAGGCCCGTCCAACCGATCAGCCGTCGATCGTCGCCGGCACGACCTCGCCCGGCACCGGGCTCCAGGGAACGCTGCCCAAAACTCTGCCGCTCCGGTCGTAGAAGATGACCGTCGCCGCCGTGTCGTCCACCGCCAGAGCCCGTGAGCGACCCTCATCCAGCACCTTGCGGCTCGTCGACGAGCGAGAGCGACGGCGGATGTCGTGAATAATCAGGGTTTCGCCCGCCGCGTCGTGCACTTCAAAGGCGTACGGGATCGGGCCGGTTCCGGGCTCGACCTGCACGAAGCAGCGCAGCGAAACGACCACCTCCAGGCCGGCACCGGGAAGCACTTCGGGCACCTCGAACTTCGTGGGCAGAATCGCTTCACCGGCCAGCTCGAGGAGCAAGTGGCGTCGCGGGACATCCCCGAGCACGAAGCGCCCGCCCTCGTTGGTCACCGTCTCTGAGCCGCTCTCCCAGGTGTGTCCCGTTTCGCTCGCCATCGAGATCATGGCGGCCGCTACTGACACGCGAGGCACGGGCACCCCCGTGCGGCTAACGACCCGGCCCTCGAGGCGGTCTCGAACGGCATCGATCGGAAGCCGCACGATCGCATTCTTCGATCCAGCCTCGATCGGATCACTGTCGTGTCGGATCAAGCGGGTCGGATGCAGAAACCGGAGCTGATACGGACGATCCAGGAGGCCCTCGATGCGAAAGCGTCCGCCCTCGCCCGTCGTCGCGGGATCGCCGCGATTCCAGCCGGGTGTCTCAACGGTGCGGAACGGGATCGAGAAGTCGTCGAGAATCGTCGGATCGAGCAACATCACTCGGAAGCCTTCCTGGCCTCGCCCGTCTCCGCTCACGAGCCGACCTTCGATCGCCAAGATCTCACCCAACCGCAGCTCGACCGGATTCGGCGGGAGATCGGGCCATTGCTCGACATGCTCGCGAAGGCGCTGTCCAAAGCTCTCGAGGACGGCGGGACCGTAGCCCCGCTTCCAAGCGCAAAGCACCAGATGATCGGGCGCGGTCTCCCCCGCCAGCTCGAAGCGGCCTTGCGGATCGGTGCGGGTCGAGCTCCCGGGCAAGCGAACCTCGGCATCCGCGACGGGCTGGCCCTCGCCGTCCACCACGCGGCCCGTCACCCGAAGTGGAGTCGGCTCCGAGTCGTCGGCCGCCGAGAGCACGATCTCGACATCCGTCGTGTCGACCTGGGGAGCCGTCAGCGAGGCCCGACGACCGTCGTCGGTGAAGGCGCTCAAGCGAGCCGCCGGGGAGACCACGGCGCGAGCGATCCGGAACCGGCCTTCGGCATCGGTCTCGACTCGCCAGGGCGAATGCGGTGTGAAGGTCTTGTCGAGGGGCACCGTGAGGTGTGTCCAAGCGGCCGGATCGAGGGCGAATCGAACGGCGGCCTTGGCGACCGGCTGGCGTTCCGAGTCGACGACTTGCCCGGCGAGGGCCAGCGACGGGGCCAGGACCAGAACGTGCTCGAGCTCGAGGTTGGTGGGACCGAATCGCGTTCCCCGGAGCGCCACCCAACCCTCTTCGACTGCAATGAGCTCCCCTTCGGGGAAGGGGAGCGCCACGGCGAAGCGGCCGCCTCCATCCGAGCGGCCCAGCGAGCGGACCGGCGCACCACCGACCCGCAGCACGATGTCGACACCGGCCCGAGGCCTCCCTTCGAGATCGAGGACCATTCCCCGGAGCTCGGAGGTTGGCACCGACTCGACTCGGTCGGTCTCGACGCGGTCTTCGGCCGCGCTCGGAGGCACCTCCGTCTCGACCGCCTCCTCTCGATCCTCCGGCAGCGGCTCCATGACGGCCTCGCTGCTCGATTGGCTGCCCGATCCGACGGGCTCGAGAACCTCGGTCGACGACTCACTGAACGGCTTCTCCGTTCCCGGGACCCAGATCCACACGACAGCGGCCAGAATGAGCACTACGAGCGGCCAAAGGACACTTCGAGCCGAGCCTGTTCCGGTCATGCCTTTTCCTCACCGCTAGAAATGCGTGGCGTACAGCCGCCCCATTGAACACGCCGCTTCGACGGAATCACAGAGACGCGACTTCAAAGCAGCCCACACCTGCTCAAGCTCAACTCGAGGCGGTGCCGAAGAGAGACTCGCGGGTAACGGCCGTGCCCCTCCCGGGCGTGGCCCCGAGAACCGAGAACCGAAGCGGACTCAGGCCGCGGGCACCATGCCGACCCAGCTCGACACGATCTTCTCGAACGACACCCTGACGATACAGATCACGGGACCGTTTACATTCGCCGTGCATCACGAGTTCCGGGATGCCTATCAGCAGGCCCCCAACGACGTGAGGACGTTCGTCGTCGACTTCGGTGCCACCGAGAATGTGGACAGCTCCGCCCTCGGGATGCTGCTTCAGCTCAACGAGCATGCGATCGAGTGCGGCAGCCAGGTCGAGCTGCGCCACCCCAACGAGCGCGTTCGGGGAGCTCTTGCTACGGCCCGCTTCGACAAGCTCTTCACGATCCGCTGATCGGCGTCGAGTCGGAACGGGGTCACCCCCCGAGTCGACGGGAAGATCGGGAGGCCTCCGAGGCTGCGCGGCGGTCGGCTCGATGGTTCGGATCACGCGCCTCGCACTGCTTCTGAACCAAGCGCAGGTACACGTACGAGATCCAGAGGCTTTGCCCCCGATACCGGCCCGTGGTGGGGACGATCTCGTTCGTCAAAAGGCCGAGCTCCGGAATCTCGACCTGAGTTCCCGATTCCAATCTCACCCAGGCTCCGCTGGCGAAGAGACGTTCGGTTTCCTTCGGATCTCCACCGATGAGGGAGCGATCGGCTTCGAAGGCCCGACAGCTCGTCGCAGCCGGGCAGAGGTCTTCCGCGCCGCCCTGAATCAGGTAGAGCGACGCGCTCCCCGAGTCCGGACGACACTCTCGCCGGAGGCCGAATCCAAGTCCAAGACTGAGAATCACGAGACAGCCGAGAGCGGCCAGACTCCACGGGGTTCGGATTCGATTCGGCGGGTGCTCGTCGCACTCTGGGGCAGTCGCCAAGGAATGGCTCCTCGTCGCGGGTCCGGGATCAGGTCGTGCCCTTCATACGAAGGAGCGCCCGTGGTGGTCCGTCTCTTTTCCGGTACTTTTCCCGGCGCAAGGTTGCGTGGAGAAAGAGGCTCCGACGAAACGGCCTCGACCGGCGCTCGGGACGGTGGCGGTGTGGACTCGAGCAGCCCAAGGGCACCGATTCCAGACGTGGCGTCACCGGGTCCAGAGCGGAGCCGGGACGACGTGGCTTGCGCTGGTTGCGGGATCACCGACGTCGCCGCTAGGTGTCACGATTCCTCGTTCGGATCACGACACAGGGCGCGCTGGGTGAGCCCAGGTACTTCGCGAAGTCGGAGATGGAGAGAAGGGGAATGGTGGGCGATACTGGACTCGAACCAGTGACCCCCAGCTTGTCGAGCTGGTGCTCTAGCCAACTGAGCTAATCGCCCTCGGTGAGGTCGGAAAGCTTAGTCAGAGCGCTTCGGGTTTGCAAGTCGGAAAACCGTCCAAGACCCGACTGAAATCGTTCCATCGGATGGCCTTCGGACGGCCGCTTCGAGACGGCTCTCGCGGTCGTCGCCGGTCAGCGGTCCCGGGCGGGCACCGACTTTCGATCGAGGACCTCCCAGCCCTTCGGCCAGGCCCCCGTCAGGCGAGCCGGGACGGCAGCGCCGGCCGGTAGGCGGAGCAAGGCGACCGCCTGCACGGGGCCGTCGAAAGACGGTGCCGGAACTTCGAAGCGTCCAACCTCATCTCGCGCGAGCGGCGACGCGTCGATCCTCCAACCATCCCCCACTCGCCAAGCCAGCCGCGCCGTAGCCGGGGCTTTCAACCGCAGGCTTCCGGTCCATCGGTCGGGGCCGAGCATCTCGAGGCGACCGCCTTCGAGCTCGGGGATGCCTTCCGTTCGACGCACGTCGTCGGGGAGCCGAACGAGCCGTTCCGGATCGAAGGGCTTCGGCAGCACCGTTCGCGTGCGCTCGTCACCGGCGTAGATCACCGTGAACCGTCGCTCGGATCGCAGGATCTCGGGATCCCAGAACGTGTAGACGATGCAGCTCGTCGACTCGTCATTGCACCACTCGTAATGCACGAGAACGTGCTCGTCGAGATGCACCTGGGGATCGAGGGCGCGCACCGGAAAGGTCTCCGCACGGACGGTGAGCTGATATCCCCAGCTCCGCAACCGGGCGGTGCCGTCCTCCTGCAGCTCTCGGTGCGGCGGATCGAGCAACACCTCACGCAGCTCCCAGCTCGAGATCTTCAAGGGACCGACCGAGGCGACCTCGGCGGGCGGGATCTCTTGGGCTCCGACGCTGGCACTGAGAAGGAAGCCCAGCGCCACGACGAGTCCGGTCTTCATTGTCTTCTGCTGAAGCATGGGGTCGCTTACCTTGTGAACTGAATGTCGTCGATGGCGAAGAGCCCGGTCTTGGGCAGTCGAATCACGATCTTGCGGATCTGAGTCAGGTCGAGATCGGAGCCGTCCTGCCGAAAGCTGCGCAGCGGAACTCGAACACTGCTGAGCATCGTCTTCCAGCTCGTCCCGGGATGCGGGTACGGGTAGGGAATCGGGTCGAAGGCCTCACTGCCGAGCTCAACGCTCTGGCGTCGCCCGGCCCCGTCCTCGAGGTTGACCTCGAGTCGACCAGCCCCGAGCACCGGATTCTTGTCGACGTCATGGATGATCGCGACGCGCAGGGCCAGATGCGAGAAAGCTGAAACGTCCTGCTGCGCGACGGGCACCTCGGTCTCGTAGAACGTCGCCTGCCGCCAGCCCAGAATCAGACCGAGCGTGTCGTGATAGAAGCTCCCGTCATACGCGCCCGGTCGAAAGCTCGACTCGAGGAAGTCCTCGGGCGGCGGCGCGACCGTGACGACTCCACCGAGTGAGTTAGTCGACGGATCGGCCGGCCCATTCTGAAAGTCGTCCACGTCGAGGTGATCGGTGGCCTCGTAGGACCAGTAGCTCCTCACCCCGTCGAGCTCGGGCACGTGCAAGCGATTCTGGTGAATGGCCAGCAGATCCTGCTCGCCCATGCACCAAGCCTTGAGCCAAGCCGTGATGTAAACCTTGGCGGCCAGCTGTTGCTTCTCGTCCGAGATTCGGTCGATGCCGACGCCGTCGTCGCCACCGAAGTTCCAGCTGGGATCGATCCAGATCGTGTTCCAGCTATTGTGATTCGCCCCGTAGATAAAGACCTGAGACTTGTCGGCCTTCTGCCCACCCGGAGCCGCACGATCGAACAGTCGGGCACCTTGCATGTTCGTGACGTCACCGTCGCTCGAGCCCATCATGTTGAAGAAGGGCGTGTCCCCGAGCACGAACGAGCGCGGTCCCCCTCCCGGCGGATTCGAAGTGTTCTGATCGGTGGGCGCGATCGCGACCACACAACGAATGTCCCACCCGAGGTCGACGTTCTGGTTGATGATCTGGGCAGCGACGGCGCCTTCCCCTCCTCGCGAGTGACCGATGAGCGCAATGTTGCGCATCTCGACCCGAGCCCGAAAGCGCCCGTTGAACGTCCCATCGATGAAGAATGGCTGGTTCCACTTGTCCCAGCGCTTGAGGTGCTCGAGGATCACCGCCCCCCTTTCGAGGTAGCGGTTGTTCTTGCACGTCACGTCGAACCCGTCCGCCGACACCGCGATGAACCCGTGGCTCGCCCAGAGATCGAGCAGGTAATCGTAGCCCTCGTGGTTGGGGATGCGGTTCGAAGGTGCGCAGTTGCTCGAGCAACCGCTGCCGACGTTGCAGATGGCATGGTTGCCATGCAAGATCACGACCAGCGGAAAGCGCTCCTTGCCCGGCGACATCGGGACATCCTCGCCCGCCGTCTCGCCCGGGTACGCCACCACCGCCCGAATGTCGACGTTCCGATCCGCGAACGCCCCATAGGCGAGGTCTGCGGCATCGGGAAAATCATAGCGCGCGCGTCCGACCGGAAAGGGACCCGGCTGTGACGGATCGTCCAGGACTCGCAATCCAGCGACGATAGCACCGTCGAGAATATCGATGCCCGCCGTGTACTGCCCGTCGAACTGCGGAGGGCCGCCCAACGGACGCGCCCCGAGATCGATCACGACGTCATAGCCGTTCGGACCCGCCGGCGCCGGCTCGGGATTCGACCAAACGGGCCCCGAGTTGACCTCGAGCGTCCCGAACTTCACCGGCCGGATCTCGACCACCTCGGTCACGTCGTTCAAGGTCGGATCCGCGAGCCACTCGATGGGGTTCTTGTCCTCGACGACGTGGATCGCCGCCCAGCGGAACACGGTGGCATCCGGCGATCCGGACTGGCGCAGGTCGCTCGGATCGACTGCCGCCGCGATGACGCCTCCACGCAGAAAGATGGATCGATGCTCGAAGAACGGATACTCCGACAAGACCCGCCCGCTGAGCGCGACGTGGCGTTGGGCGGACGCCAGCGAGGTCAGCGCCGGCCGAATCACCAGTCCAGCGTCCAGGCCGTACAGCACGATGTCGACATCGCGCAGCCGATTCTCGAGCCGGCGAGCGGGCGCGGGTCGCACGACGACATCATAGCGACCCACTCGCTGCTGCCCGGCGCTCCAGATCGGACCGATCCGCCCCGTCGTCGCCGAGAAGGTTCGCCGCACGTCCGTGACGTTCTCGAGAAGGTCCCCGGACTTCCAGCTCGATCGGTCGGCAACGATCCAAACCTCGAGAGGCATCCCGGGAGCGATGCCATCGGCTTCGAGATACACGGCTTCGCGACCCACTTCGAAGCTCGATCGGAGACGCCCCTGGAAATCGGTCACTGAGAAGCGTGGGGACTCGGCGCGGCGGACTGGCAGGTCCCAACCGGCCACGAGCTGGCCTGAAGCCGAGACGCCGGCGCGGGTCGCGACCCGCCGAAGCTCCAGCTCCCAGCTCGTCGCGAGCAGGTGACGCTCCGCTTCTTCTCGATCTCGGAAGCCGGGTCCCGGCACGCCGTCACCCGCCGGATCGGTCCCTGTGATCCCGCTGTGATACCAGATCAGCTCGGGCCCCAGTCGGCCCTTGGCGTCGGTGGCCGCTCTCACGAACCCGTGAATCGTGCCGTTCCCATCGAGGAGAGTCAGCTCGTAGCCGCGGGCGGCCTCGAGGCCATCCACGGTGACGACGAGTGAGTCACCGGCCGTGAGCGCGGAAACCGGCTCCAGTCGGTCGTCGAGCAGCTCGAGCCGGGGATTCTCGGCGGCCCGGCCGGAAGATCCCAAGAGGGCGAGAATGAGTGCGGTCAGGACAGACCGGGACAAGGAGGCCAGCATCCGAGACTCCAGGAAGAGAGCGATCAGGACCGAATCCTGCCAGTCTGAGAAAAAACACGGCGACCGGCAAGGAGGCGGCGAGACCATTCCCGGGAAGAGGTCGGCCTCAGCCGGGTCGAGGGAGGGGACCCTGCCGAGGGATCATGCGGAGATCCCCTCGCTTCGGGGCCCAAGCGGCCCAGCCCATGCGCTGTCGCAGGACGTCGGTGAGGATCTCCATCTTGGCCTCCTCGCCATGCACGAGCACGACTTCGGGGCGAGAGGAGCCGAAGTGGGCCAACCATTCGAGCAATCCGTGCTGGTCGGCGTGCGCGGAGAATCCGCCCAGAGTGTGAATCGCGGCCTCGACCTTTACCTCGTCCCCGAACAGCTTCACGCTGGAGGCCCCATCCACCAGGATTCTGCCCAGGGTTCCCTGAGCCTGGAAACCGACGATCACGAGCTGGGTGGACTTCCGCCACAGGTGATGCTTCAAATGATGGCGCATGCGACCGGCGTCGCACATCCCGCTGCCGGCCAAGATGATCGCGCCCCGGGACTCGTTGAGCGCCATCGACTCCGTCGCGGTCCGGCAGTAGTGAACGCCCAGCTCCCCGAGCGGATCCAGATCGGATTCGAACTCTTGGCGGATCTCGGGTCGAAGCAGCTCGAGATGGCGGCGGTAGATGGCGGTGGCCGAGATCGCCATTGGGCTGTCCAAGTAGATCTGCCCCGGCTCCAGCTTGCCTCGCCGCAGAAGCTGATGGAGGTAGTAGAGGACCTCCTGGGCTCGGCCGACGGTGAAGACGGGGATGAGGACGTTGTCACGATCAGCTCGAGCGCGGTGGATGATCTCCTCGAACTCGAGAAGAGTCCCCTCGAGGTCTCGATGATTTCGATCGCCGTAGGTGGACTCCATGACGACGAGGTCGGCCTGATCCGGCACCTCCGGATCGGGGAGCAGTGGATCACCGCTTCGGCCGATGTCGCCCGAGAAGACGACTCGCCGATCACCGGGCAGGAGAACCTCGAGCGACGCGGCGCCGAGAATGTGTCCGACCGGCCAGAAGCGAAGCTGAACGTCCTCACCGATCGACACCCACTGGTGAAAGGGCTGCGGACGGAACTGCTCGAGGCACGCCGCGGCGTCGGCGATACCGTAGAGTGGCTCCCGGGGTGGGTCTCCCCGGCGCTGCCGACGCCGATTGGAACGCTGGGTGTCTTGCTCCTGGATGTGCGCCGAGTCACGAAGCATGAGATCGCAGAGATCTGCCGTCCCACGGGTCGCGAGCACCGGTCCGGAGAAGCGGTCGCGCGTGAGCCGTGGCAAGAGTCCCGAGTGATCGATATGGGCGTGGGTCAACACGACGGCATCGAGCTCGGAATAGTCGGCCGGGAACGGGTCGGCATTCCGACGGCTCGTCTCGGACCTGCCCTGGAGGAGACCGCAATCGATCAAGAACCGCGTGCGTGCCGTCTCGACCAGAGTGCGAGATCCCGTGACCTCCCGTGCAGCACCGAGCCAGGTGATGCGTGCCGACTCGTCGTCCGACAGGCGAATGCCACTCATGGGCGGAACTCCGAAGCACGCAGGCCGTGGTTCTTCATCAGTCGGTAGCAAGTCCCTCTGGGAATCTGTGCCTCCTTGGCCGCGGCGGTGACGTCGCCGGAGTGGCGCTGCAGCAAGTCTCGCAAGTAGTCGGCCTCGAAGCGAGCCATCTGTCGGTCACGAAGGGGAAAGAACCCCGAGCCTCCCTGTCCCGGCTTCAAGCCACCCGCGGCGACGACCACCTTCTCGGGTAGGTCCTCGAGCTGGATCTGATCGGTGCGCGTGAGGGCGATACCGCGCCGAATGATGTTCTGAAGCTCACGCACGTTTCCTGGCCAACGATACTCGCGGAAGATCTCGAGCACGTCCTCATCGATGCCACTCACGGTCTTGCCCATGTCACGGCTGAATCGCTTCACGAAGTCATCGGCGAGCAGTCGCACGTCCTCTCCGCGATCCCGAAGAGGCGGAAGATCGATCCGAACCACATTGATGCGGAAGAACAGGTCCTCGCGGAAGAGCGCTTGCTGGATCTGGTCCTCGAGATCCTTGGCCGTGGCTGCCACGACGCGGACATCGGCCGGGATCTCTCGCCGACCACCAATCCGCCGCACCTTTCGCTCCTGCAGCGCACGCAGCAGCTTCGCCTGCAGCAGGAGGGGAAGCTCGGCGATCTCGTCCAGGAAGAACGTCCCGTGGTGGGCATACTCCATCAAGCCGATGCTCCGAGCGTTGGCCCCCGTGAACGCACCTCGCTCGAAGCCGAAGAACTCGCTCTCGATGAGGTTCTCGGGAATGGCTCCACAATCCACCGGCACGAAGGGCGAGCTGACTCGCGCGCTGCGCCGATGAATCGAGCGCGCGACGAGCTCCTTGCCCGTACCGGTCTCGCCGATGATGAGGACGTCGACATCGGTCTCGGCGACGCGCTCGATCAGGTCGTACACACGTCGCATCTCGGGGCTCTGCCCGACCAGGTCGTCAAAGGCAAAAGGACGCTCGAGCTGTCGTTGGAGGAGACGGTTCTGCTCCTTCAGGCGGCGATTCTCCAGCAACCGACCCACCGTGGCGGCCAGCTCGTCCGGATGGAAGGGCTTGGTCACATAGTCGAGCGCCCCGAGCTTCATGCTCTCGACGGCAGTCTCCACGGCCGGAAAAGCCGTCATCATGATCACGGGCAGCTCGGAGTCGTGCTCGCGAGCCTTTCGCAGCAGGTCGACGCCCGAAAGGCCCGGCATCCGAATGTCCGTGATCAGAAGATCGAAGCTCTCCTTGCCCAATCGATCGGCCGCTTCCCGAGGATCCGAGAGCGTCACGATGTCCACGTCCTCGAGTCGACTCAGGGTGTCTTCGCAGACCTCGAGCAAGTCCTGCTCGTCATCTACGACCAAGATGCGCACTTCGCTCATGTCTTCGGGGCCTCCTCGGCGCCGCTCTCCGGAACGGGGAGTCGAACTTCGAATCGCGTCCCCTGGCCGGGGCTCGACTCGACGGTCAGCTCTCCTTCGTGACTTCGGACCAACCCCTGACAGATGGACAAGCCGAGGCCCGTGCCGCGGCCCGGCTCTTTGGTCGTGAAAAAGGGCTCGAAGATCCGCTGTTGAATCGGCTCATCCATGCCGTCGCCGTCATCCTCGACGCGAATGACGATCCCCTCTCGCCCATCCGAGAGCGTCCCGGACGCTTCGGTCGTCAGGCAGACTCGACCGCCGACATCGATCGCGTCGATCGCATTCAAGAGCAGGTTCAGAAACACCTGCTCGAGCTCACCCGGGTTTCCGTATACCTTGGGAAGCCGCTCCGCGAGCTCGACCACGAACTCACCACCGCCCTGGACGATCCGGTCCCGGACCAGGTCGATCACGCGATGCAGCGCATCGTGAACGGGAATCACAGAGCGAGTCCCGAGCGACGGCCGCGCGAAGTCCAGCAGCCCTCGAGTCAGCCGCGACAACCGGTCGCACTGATTGATGATCTTGCCCAGATCTCGCACCAGACGTGGGCTCAGCTCGGCCCCGAGATCCGAGAGGATCAGCCGCGCCTTGGCACTGATGATCCCCAGCGGGTTGTTCACCTCGTGCGAGATATGTCCCGCCAGCTCTCCAATGGCCGCCATCTTGGCGGCTTGCACGAGCTGCTCCTGGATGCGCTTTTGCTCCGTCACGTCCGTTCGAATCGAGACGTACCGACGCTCCCCGGCGCTATCGATCGGGACGATCGTCGTCTCGACCCAGTAGAGAGATCCCTCTTTCGTTCGATTGCAGATCTCGCCCCGCCAGGTATCGCCGCGCGAGATCGTGGTCCATAGCTCCCGAAAGAAGGACTTGGGATGATGGCCGGAGTTGATGATGCGATGATTCTGTCCCAGGAGCTCTTCCCGGGAGTACCGGCTGAGCTCGCAGAACTTGTCGTTGGCATACAGGATCCGTCCGGCCCGGTCCGTCACGGCTACGATCGCATGCTGGTCGAATGCATTCTCGAGGAGCTGAAGCTCACGCAGGGCCGCGCGCGTCTGAAGCTCGCTGAGGTCCAGCGCCGATTGCAGCCCCCGAAGCGGCGTGACGTCCTGAACCAGCAAGACGAACCCTCCTTCGACCGAGGAGCGCCGCGAGACGCGCACCCGGGCCGCGAAGACCTGACCATCCGAACGCTGCCCGACCGCCGGAGCCACTCCCGAGCCGGCGAGGTCGGACAGAATCTGAGTCGCCTCCTGAATCCCGAGGGACGATTCGTCGCTCACGGAGTGAAGCAGTGTCGTCCAGGGCCGCCCCTGGAGCTCGGGACCCTCGACGCCGAAAGTCGCCGCCGCGCCATCGTCTCCCTCCTCGATCCTCCCGGCGGCATCGATCAAGAGGACGGCAGCCGACTGGGGCGCCGAGACCTCGGCATGGGAGCCCCGCCCCTCTCCGAAGCCTCGCAAGTTTCCAGCGGCAGACCGAACCAACAAGGCGGCCGTGGTCGGCTTCGGTCCGGCTCGCGGAACGCGGGCCAGCGCCACGCTGACATGACCCGAGGCGATCTTCGGCGAGATGCGCAGTGTGTCGATCTGACTCACACCGGCCGTGAGGGCTTCGTCGAGAGCCTCCTGGAGCGGGAGGGCTTCGACGTCCGCGAACAGGTCCCTCCAAGAGCGGCCGCGCAGATCGCGGCCGAGAGCGTCGAAGAGCTGACGGAAGGCCGGGTTCATGTATCCCAAGCGCCCACTCGGGAGCACTTCCGCGACCGGCTCCCTCGAAGGGTCGAAAACGTGGTGCCAGGGGAACTCCTTCACCGGCTCCCTCGCGATCTCGAACGATCGTGAATCAATGGTGCACGTCCTCGTCTTGACCGACGACCAGCACCGGGCAGGGCGCCATGCGTTGCACTCGGAGGACCGTCGACCCAGCCACCTGATGTATGGGCCGGTTCTGACCGTGACAGCCGATCACGATCAGATCGGCTCGCTTGGCCCGGGCATGGCCCGGCAGTACGGCCGCTGGCTGACCCCGAAGGACCTGGGTGGTGAGTCCCGGACGCTCGCCCAGCTGCTCCCGAACGAGCCACGTCAGCTTCTCCTCGGCCTCCACTTCCAGCTCCTTTTGAAGCTCGTCGATGGGCCGATCGGTCAGATAGATCCCGGTATAGGCCTCGAGGTCATGGACCACATGGACGACTTCGAGAGAGGCCTCGAAGCGATCGGCGAGCGTGGAGGCCCAACGCAACACGTCCCCAGAGCTGTCGCAGAAGTCGACCGCCGCTATAATGTTCTTCACTGTCGCCTCCGAGGAGTTCGGCTCGCTTTTCCTGGGTCACGGATCATTATGCAGCAACCGCTTTGCCACCGTCATGGGTCGTTCGGTGGAACCGGAGTTGCAGTCCAGCTGCGACACCCGACCTCAGCGGTCTCGCAACCGAGGCGATTGCCAGCGAGCATTCGCGCGAGCGTGATTCGAAGCGAATGGATGTCACTCGATCGAGACTGGAGCCGTGTCGTCGACATGCCGCTCCCCCTTCCAGCTAGGAGAACTCAAGCGTGATTCGGAATGTGCTCGCTGCCCTCGACGGATCGTTGCATGGCGAAGGAGTTCGCGAAACATCGATCTACCTGGCCCGCCGCCTCAGCGGCCGGGTCACTGGGATCTCGGTGGTCGATTCGCGACGTCTCCGGCTGGCCAGTTGGACGGATGCCCTGGCCAGCCTGGGCATCCAGCCCCAGACCAACGCCCGGGACACCCTGCACAAGTTTCAGAAAGAGCGAGCGGAAGCGATTCTCGAGAGCTTCCGCAAGAGCTGCCAACAGGATGGGTTCGAGGTCGAGACCATCCTGGGCGAAGGCGTGCCATCCGAGATCATCGCCGAGCGAGCCACGCACCACGATCTCGTCGTGCTCGGCCGACTGGGTGAAGATGCGAACGGCAAGCACCACGATGCCATCGGTGAGACGACCGAGGCCGTACTGCGCCACCTCCACCAGCCGATCTTGGTCGTCTCGGAGTGCTTCCATCCGCCGGACAAGATGGTCGCCGCCTACGATGGCAGCCCGAACTCCGCCGAGGCCCTCGCCCTGGCGGGTGAGCTCGCCGAACGGCTCACGCTCCCGCTCGTGATCCTGAACGTGGACGCCCACAAGGAGAGGTCGGATCAGCTTCTCAAAGAGGCCAAGAGCCAGCTTTCTCCGTACAAGGTCGAGGTGAAGACCGTGGCGCACACCGGCGAACCGGCCAAGGTCATCGCGGCCTACGTCCAGAGCGACGGACCCGGAACTTGGGCTGCCTGTGGTGGCTTCGGCGATCGGCAGTTCAAGGAGTACTTGCTCGGCACGGTCGCCGAGTTCCTCTTGCGTCGCGGACGCTTTCCTCTGCTCGTCAAGCGCTGACGGGTACGCTCGGTGGCCCGGCGCGCAGGCGCCGGGCTCACGCTCCCCCGGCCGCCTCTCAGCGACTCGCCGCGGCGCCCACCGCCTCGGCATCGACCGCGTAGCAGGCGACCCGATGGCCCTCGACGTAAGTCTCGAGGGGCGGCATTTCCTGCATGCACTGACCCAAGAACCGGCGGATGGCCTGAATCGAGGGTCCCGCGTCGAGGGGCGCGATCCCGATGTGGGCGTCGGCTCTCATGGGAACCAGCTCGATCTGATGCGGGCAACGACCGGCGAACGGGCAGCCGGGCGGCATGTCGAAGGGGCTCGGGACGTCGCCCTCGAGAACCGTCAGCGGCCGGCGGTCGCTCGGATCGTTGATTGGATTGGCGCCAAGAAGCGCCTGGGTATAGGGGTGGCTGGCCGAGTCCTGCAGGTCGATGCAGTTCATCTCCTCGACGACATGCCCCAGGTACATGACCAGGACTCGATCGCAGAAGTGCTCGATCACTTTGAGATCGTGAGAGATGAACATCAAGGTGAGCCCGAACTCGTCCTTGAGGTCCATCAGAAGGTTGAGCACCTGCGCCTGGATCGAGACGTCGAGCGCCGAGACCGGCTCATCGGCCACAATGAAGTCCGGCTTCACGGACAGCGCTCGCGCGATGCCGATCCGCTGGCGCTGTCCGCCCGAGAACTCGTGGGGGAACTTCTCTCGAGCGTCCGCCCGCAGCCCGACCTTCTGAATCAGATCGATGATGTAGCCTTCTTCCTGATCGCGAGGCACGATCCGATGGAACCGGACGGCCTCTCCGATGATCTCGCGCACGGTTTGGCGCGGGTTCAGGGACGAGTACGGGTCCTGGAAGATGATCTGGGCCTTGCGGCGAAACGGCATGAGCTCGGCGTGGCTGAGCTCAGTGATGTCTTGTCCCTCGTAGCGCATCGAGCCCCGGGTCGGCTCGAGCAGCCGGATCATGGTCTTGCCGAGCGTCGACTTGCCGCACCCCGACTCCCCGACCACCCCCAAGATCTCGCCCCGTTTGATGTCGAAGCTGACCTGGTTGACCGCGTGCACGTGGCCGACCACACGGTTGAGGAAGCCGCCACGCACGGGGAAATGCTTGTCGAGATCGCGCACCTCGATCAGGGCCATCTCAGCTCCCTCCGTCGAGGGGGAAGTGACAGCGGACGGGACGCCTGTCGGGTCCTGGGATCAGCTCGGGCTCCTCGTCGATACAGCGCTGCTCGCGAAGCTCGCACCGATCCTGGAAGCGGCAGCCGTCGGGAAGCTCGGTCAGCGACGGGACGATGCCCTCGATGGCGGGCAAGCGCTTGCCATGCTCCTTGCGACCCGACTTGGGGATCGAGCGGAGCAACGCGCGTGTGTAGGGATGCCGCGGTCGATGGAAGAGATCGTGCACGGGCCCTTCCTCGATAACCCGCCCGGCGTACATGACCAGGACTCGGTCACAGACCTGGGCGACCACGCCGAGGTCGTGCGTGATCAGCATGATGGCCGTGTTGAGCTTGCGCTTGAGGTCCTCCATCAGGCGAAGGATCTGGGCTTGGATCGTCACGTCGAGCGCGGTGGTCGGCTCGTCGGCGATGAGGATGTCCGGCTCGCAGCAGAGGGCCATGGCGATCATGACGCGCTGGCGCATGCCGCCCGAGAGCTGATGCGGGTACTCCTTGATTCGCTTCTCGGGGTTCGGCATCTCGACCAAGCGCAGCATCTCGATGGCCCGCTCGCGGCGCTGCTTCTTGTCGAGGTCGAGGTGATACTTGATCGCCTCGTCCAGCTGCCAGCCGATCGTGAAGACAGGATTCAGGGCCGTCATCGGCTCCTGAAAGATCATGGCGATCTTGTCGCCGCGCACGGTGCGCATCGTCTTCTCGGGTACACGGGCGAGGTTGAGGCCTTGGAACTGGATGTCGCTCTTCTCGTCGATGATCGTCACGCGCGGCGGCAGGAGCCGCATGATCGACTTGCTAGTGACAGTCTTGCCGCAACCTGACTCGCCCACGATCCCGAGCGTCTCGCCGGGAGCGAGATCGAACGAGACGTCGTCCACGGCGGTCACGATGCCGCGGTCCGTCTTGAAGCGCGTGGTCAGGTGCCGCACCTTCAAGATCGAGGGCGCGGCAGAGGTGGTGTTCGTCTCAGACATGCTTGGGATCGAATGCGTCCTGGAGTGCGTCGGTCAGGATGTTGAACGCGAGGACGAGGCCCACCATCAAGGCGGTCGCCACGCCGATCTGCCAGAAGAAGCCGTTGAGGACCTCGGCCTGGGATTGGGAGATCATGATGCCCCAGCTCGCGCCGTCCTTGATGCCCAGCCCGAGGAAGGTGAGGATCACCTCCGACTTGATCGCCCCGATGAACAGCAGCGAGAAGTTGATGAACATCAGGTGCGAGGTGTTGGGCAGGATGTGCTTCCACAAGATCGTGAAGCGCCCGAAGCCCACCGCGGTGGCGGCCTGCACGTACTCGAGCTCCTTGATCTTGAGCGCTTCGCCGCGGATGACGCGGCAGGGCCCGATCCAGAACGTCAGGCAGAAGGCGACGTAGAGTGGGATCAGGGTCGTCTCGAGGGGATGCCCGAGGAACATGAAGGCCAAGAGCGTCAGCAAGACGAGGTGCGGGATCGACGAGAAGGTCGAGTAGAGCCAGATCACGAGGTGATCGACCCACCCGCCGAAGAAGGCCGCGGCTGCTCCGAGCACACTGCCGAACAAGACGGCGATCAGGGCGACGACCACGCCGACTTGGATGGCCACCTTGATCGAGTAGATGCCTCGAATCAGGATCGATCGTCCCTGTCGATCCGTGCCGAAGAAGAGTCGGAAGTCGTAGACCAGGCTGCTCCAGCCGGTCAGCGGCGTGTAGACGTCGTCGACGAACCCCTCGAGCTGCTCGATGCGTGGCAGGACCTCGGGGTTGTCGTTGAGGCTACCGACGGTGTCGGCAATCTCCTCGTAGAGCGCGAGACCGGCTTGCACCTTCTGGGTGAGCTCCTCGATCGAGGCGTCGCTCACGGAGCGCTCGGCGAACGCGACCTCCGACAGCTCGCCCTCGGTCTCGAGCACGCGCATCACGCGACTGAGGATGACCTCGCAGTTGTCGAGGCGCTTCTCGGCCGTCTGATGATGCGGATAGCCCGGGTAGCTGTCGGTCCAGACGCGAGCCTCGGTGTCCTTCTCGGTGATGGCGCCCAGGAAGACGGCGAAGCCGATGCCGGTGTAGAGGCCGATCACTCCCAGGGCAGCGATGGCCAAGCGATTGCTCAGCAGCTTTCGGAGTCCGCGGGAGCGCAGGAACTTCTTGATCATGAGAGCCGCACCCGAGGATCGACCAGCGCGTAGAGCACATCGGTCAGGATGTTCGACAGGATGAACAGCGCGGCGAACATGGCCGTGAAGACCTGGATGACCGGAAAGTCCTTGTCGTTGATGGCCGTGATCAAGGTGCGTCCCATGCCCGGAATCGTGAAGTACATCTCGAGGAGAATGGAGCCGGCGATCAAGAACGGCAGCGTGATCATGATGCGCGTGATGATCGGGATCATCGCGTTCTTGAGCATGTGCACGAACAGGATCTTGCGCCGGCTCGCCCCCTTGGCCTGGGCGGTGACGATGTAGTCGCGCGTCGTCTCCTCGACCATCACCGCCCGGTAGAAGCGGGTGTCGTAGCCCATCGCGACGATGACGCTGATCATCACGGGCAGGAGGCAGTAATGCGCCCAGTTCCCGATGCCGGGTTCATAGCCCGAGATTGCGAACGGCGAGGCGCCCGTCTCCTTGAGGATCTTGTACGCGCCGAAGTACTGGCCAAGGATGATGTAGACGAGGAACGAGATGCTCATCCCCAACACGGCCAGGATCACGAGCGTCTTGTCCACCTTGCCGCCCCGAAAGAACGACGAGATCAACCCGACGCAGATCGAGATGATGCTCGTCAGAAACAAGGCCGGCACCGTGATCGCCAGGCTCGGCTTGATCGAGCTCCCGAGCAGCTCGC
This sequence comes from Planctomycetota bacterium, assembly GCA_029260795.1. Taxonomy (GTDB): domain Bacteria; phylum Planctomycetota; class OFTM77; order OFTM77; family OFTM77; genus OFTM77. Next base: position 42,789 of record JAJDCO010000015.1, read on the forward strand.
CCACCGTCAGCCCTTCCTGGCCCCAGCTCTTCTGGTCGAAGTTGAGCGTGACCACGTCCCCCAGCAGCTCGAAGTACTGAACCGGGTAGGAGCGGTCGAGTCCAAACTCCTTCTTCTTGGTCTCGTACTGCTCCTGAGTCGCCCCTTTGCCCAGGTACATCCACACCGGATCGTTCACGCGCAAGGCGGCGAACACGAACAGCAGGATGCCCAAGAAGACGGGGACGTTGTAGATCAGCCGCCGGAAGATGTAGGCCCACATGTCAGCGATACCCTCTGGAAAGCACGCTCAGAACGCGCGGACTCAGTTCGAGGCGGCCGGCCGGGCGCTCGGGTCGACGTCGAGGTACTTGACCCAGTTGTAAAAGGTCTCGGTGGGCTTGAAGTTCTTCAGCGAAGGTTGAACGAGGTAGTGACGTCGGCGAGCCATCGAGCCCGCGTACGGCGCATCGTCGAGCACCATGTCGCGCATCTTCTCGTAGAGGGCCGTTCGTTCCGGTGACGGCACCATCGTCCGGCACTGCTCGTACAGCTTGTCGTACTCGGCGTTCTTGTAGTTGAAGTGGTTCGACCCGGGCGACTCGTTCGGACCGTAGAACAAGGCGAGGTTGTTCTCGGCGTCCGGGTAGTCGGAGCTCCAGGCAAACGAGAAGAAGGGCGCCTTCTTCGTGTTGACGGTCTCGATCAAGGTCGAGAAATCGACCAGACGGACTTTCACCTCGATACCGAGACGAGAGAGCTGTCGCTTGAGCATCTCGGCCTGCTCGGCGCTGTTGCCGCTGCGGCTGACGTAGTACTCGAGGGCCGGCAGCCCCTGTCCCCCTGGGTAACCCGCATCGGCGAGCAGCTTCTTCGCCAGCTCGATGTTCGCGTCGCCGTAATCCTGCCCCTTCACCTTGTGGCTGGCCGGATGACCGTCCATGTCCGGAGGGATCATGCCGTCGTACACGATGTTCTTGCTGTTGTAGAAGGAGCGGTTCTGCTCCTCCCAGTCGAGCGCAGTGCAGATCGCCTTGCGCAGCTTGACCTTCTCCTCGGTGTACCCACCCAGGAGCGAATCTTCCATGTTGAAGCCGCGGAAGATGAAGTCGAGCAGCGGCACCTCGTGAGCGGTGATGCCCCGCGCGGCCCACTCCGGCTTCAGCTCTCGCGTCCGCTTGTTGAAGGCCTCTTCGAAGTTCTCGGCCGGCACCTGCGTGTACTGGATGTTCTTGCCCGCGTCGAACTGCAGCCACATCGGCTGGTCCTGCTGGAACATCGTGATCACGACGCGATCGGCGATCGGGAGCGCGGTACCGACGGCTTTCGTGAAGCCTGCCTCGACGTCCCCGGGCATGCTCTCGTCCGGGTAACGATCATCCCAGTAGGTCGGGTTGCGCACGAAGACCATCTTCTTGCGGCGCTCCCACGAGTCCAACTTGAACGGTCCCGTCCCCACCGGGTGATCGACGAACGCGTCGCCATGATGATCGACCGCTTCGCGCGGAACGACCGCGAGCTGAAACATCGCCAGCTTCCACATGAACGTGTACACGGGCTCGGTGAGCGTGACCTGGAACTCGTGTTCGCCGAGCAGCTTCAGGCCCGAGACCTCCTGCTTGTAGTCGAACTTGCCGCCACCATCGACGGCCAAGTTCTGCGCCTCTCGATAGGCATCGAAGCCCTCGATCTGGCCGTCGAGTAGCCACCAGCTCTTGGGGCTGTTCGACTCGTCCGCCATCCGCTTCCACGAGTAGATCACGTCCGCGGCCACCAGCTCTCGGCCCTTGCCGTCCGGGAAGCACTCGTCGTCCTGGAACCGGATGCCCTTCTGGAGCTTGAAGGTGTAGACCCGGCCATCGTCGGAGATGCTCGGCATCTCCTCGAGGAGGAGTGGCTCCAGCTCGTAGGGGCGAATCAGGTACTTGTATTGAAGGAGCGGCTGATAGACCAGGCTGCAGGCGCGGTTGTCGTAGGTCGTCGATCCGCGAACCGGGTCCATCGTCTTGGGTCCGTCGGTCCGCATCGGCAAGCTCAAGACCTTGGCGCCCGACGAGTCGGTCTCGTCGCCTCCACAGGCCCCGCCGGCCAGGACCAGCAAGGCGGCGACTCCGATGCGTGTGAACCAATCCGTCCCGGTCATGTTCCTGCTCCGCTCTCTAGATCCGATCCATCGCCCGGCGGATTCCGTTCACGGAGATCCACGGGTCCCTCACACCGGCAAGCCGATCGGCGTATAGAAACATTTTCGCCGGTCGTTGCCAACCGCCGCGACGCTGCGAGCCTCGGGCGGGGTCGCCCAGGCGCGCTCGACACGGGTCGAAAAGAACGGACTGGCAGCGAGCTTCGATCGGTCGACGCAGAGTGCCTGGCCGGTCGAGCGCGTGGGATCAGGCCGGTGTCAGGCCCGGGCCGGAGAAGCGCTCGACGAACACCGCCCGCCGAAGACCGGTCAGACGAGCCTGGCGTCGAAGGCTCTCGATCATCGGAGGCGTCAAGGTGACCCCCGAGGCGAGGAGGAGCGAGCCAGGGCGCGAGTGAACGTTGACGAGCACGAGGTCACCACTCTGGAGCTCGATGGGATCCACCGACAGCTCTTTTCCCAGGACCAGCTCGCCTCCGTTCTGTGTGAGCTCGATCTCACATGCCTGCAAGAGCCGAGGATCGAGCCGACCTCTCTCGGCACGCAGCTTTGCAAAGGCCTCAGCGGGCGAGAGCCCGTGACGCTCCAGCGGCTCGATCGCGAGGAGGATGTGCAGCAAGCGCGCTCCTCTCGGGATCTCCGGACCCGATTTCAAGTTGTCTGGCGGTCCCGATCCATCGAAGTACTTTGCTTGATAGCGAATCAGCTTGGCGGTCGCCTCGAAGCGAGGCAGGGTCTCCACCAGATCCGCGCCCGGCTCTGCCAGCTCGGCCGCTCTCCATTCATTCCAGGCCTCGGCATTCTCGTCACCGGGCTCTTCTACTAGCCGGCCGATCTCGCTCAGAAGCGCCGCGACCACGATTTCCGGACGCCCCAGGTCGTGCCGTCGCGTGATCAGCCGCGCTCGCTTTTGACGTTTTTGAGACCGACGGAATGCGTCGGGGTGCCTGCATCGCAAGAACTCGAGCCACGACTCGATCGCCGCCTTGGCGGTCGAGTCTCGCAGCGTTCGCTCCGTTTCGAGCCGCTCTCCCTCGAGAAGGCACCGACGGATGGTCTCCCGAAGCGCTCCGATCGAAAGCGGCTTGTAGACGATTCGGTACACCTTGGCCGCGTTGACCGCCGCCAGGGCCCTCTCGAGAGTCCGCAGCGTCGTGACGACCACGACGACCGCTCGTGGACGGAGCGCGGCGCAGCGCCGAACGAAATCGGCCGCTGACTGCCGGCGCATGCCCGAGTCGACGAAGACCACTCGAAAGCTCTCTTCAGCCAGTTTCTCGAGGCCAGCCCGACCGGTCGTAGCGGTGACCACCTCGAACACTCCCGCCAGGCTCCGCTGGTAGGCAAGGAGGTAGCTCTCGTCCTCGTCGACGAAGAGGATGCGCTCTTTCATGCTCACGTTCTCGCTGGCGTCAGCGGAGACGTCCGAGGACCTCACGCATCCCCTCGGCGACGAGCTCGCCGCCCTCGTAGAGACGGAGGCTCGGGAGCGATCGGATCCCGTACTGCTGGGCGACGTCGGATCCCCACTGGTCGATGTCGATCCGCACGAGGTGAGCCTGTTCGTTCTGGTTCACGAAAGCCTCCAACTGAGGCCCTACCTGTTGGCAAGCCGGTCACCAATCGGCCGTGAACTCGACGATCGTCACGCCGGCATCCGAAATGTGAGACTCGATGTCCACACGCTCACCGCGTGAGATCGTGCGGACTCGTCCATCCCCATCTCCTTCGGTATCTCGCTGCCACAGATAGAAGCCGGCGCCGGCCGCCATCAGAAGGAGAACCCATACCTTTCCACTCATTCCTAACGCTCCGCTCGTGTCGGTCTTGTCCTTCGAGCTCCGGCATCGGCACTGGACGAAAGCTCGCCGCCCAAGGCCCAACTTCTTCATCGCCCAAGCGGGTGGACGGGCTGAAGTTCCCCAGTCTCCCCGAAAACCACCCAACAATTGCCCCGACCGCCGCAGTATAGGATGGCGAACCCGCGGGCGAGCGTCCCCCGCCGCGCTCCCCGAAACACAAGACACCCAGAGGATCGAGGCACGAAGCGATGAAGAGAACACTGCTGCTGGGGATCACGATCACGCTGTTCTCCTTGCCGGTCCGGGGTCAGGAGCCCTTCCAGTTCGATCGGCGGACCCCGGTCGTGCAAGTGGTCGAGCGCTTTGGTGACTGCGTGCTCAGCGTCTCGACGACTCGCCTCCCGGACCGGAATACCCAAGACCCGTTCTCCCGAATCTTCGGAACGCCCCGGCCCACTGGCGAGCTGGGATCGGGCGTCATCATCGACCCCGCAGGCTATGTGATCACCAACGCCCACGTGGTCTACGGTTCCGACGAGATCCGCGTCAAGCTGCTCGACGGCAGCGAGTATGTCGCCAGCCTCCTGAGCTCCGACGTCGCCAACGACCTCGCCTTGCTCAAGATCGACTCGAACGAGCCTTTCTCCTACGTGCCCCTGGGTCGCTCCGAGGACGTGATGATCGGCGAGACGGTCATCGCCTTGGGTAACCCATACGGCCTGACGAACACCGTCACGACTGGGGTGTTGAGCGCCAAGGACCGATCGGTGCCGACCGAGGCGAGCCGCGTCCGATTCGCCGATTTCCTGCAGACCGATGCGTCGATCAACCCGGGTAACAGCGGCGGCGCTCTGCTCAACATCAACGGCGAGCTCATCGGAATCAACACCGCCATCACAAGGCAAGGACAAGGCATCGGATTCGCCATCCCCGTGGATCGGGTCCGCAAGGTTCTCCCGGACTTGCTCGACCTTCCTGTCGCGCGGGGCCTCTCGATCGGAGCCGAGTTCGATACCACCGACGAAGGAACGCCTCCGGCCATCGTCGTGACCTCGGTCGACCCCGATGCTCAGGCGGCCCGATTCGGGCTACGTCGCGGAGACCAGGTCGAGCGCGTCGACGGACGACGCGTCGAGAGCCTTCTCGATCTCAAGAAGCGACTGCTCGAGAAGCGGGCCGGCGACACCCTCGCTCTCTCGGTCCGGCGCGGATCTCTGATCGAGGATATCGAGCTGCCCGTCGAACCGATCGAGCAGGTGATGCGTCGACGCTTCCTTCGAAAGCTCGGATTCTGGGGCGAACAACGACGCGTCCGGACTCGCGGTGCCGGCATGATCGAGGGTTTCCTGGTCAACGAGGTACGCGAGCACAGCCCCGCGACCCAGCTCGGGCTGCGCGAGGACGATGTGATCTACAAGATCGCGATCCCGGACGCGCGCCGGGGTCAGCTCGAGATCTCGACCTCGAAGCTCGACCTGTTCCAGGCCGTCTGCGAGCACAGCCGACCCGGCGACGAGCTGACGATCTACATCCTCCGCCGCGGTGAGCGCGATGCGTTGTTCGGGCCTCTGATCGTTCAAGACTGAAGCTTCAATCTCGCTCACAGCCCCAGGACTGGGGCACACCGCAGTAGCATTGAGATCGGTCTCCCCGATCTCGAATGCTGCTCGAAGGGCGGTCGGAGCGCCTCCAGCTCGGATCGTGCGTCGTCGACGATTCGGCTCCAGCTCCGAGGACCGCCGTTGGCCAAGCCCCGTTGGAGCGTCGCGGCCAGAAAGGCCGCCTCCACGCGACGACGAAGCAAGGCTCCTCGTCGGAGCTCCGAGCCGTCGCGGGGGTACGCAAGAAACACGTGAAAGGCCTCCGAGCGCTTCGACCACGCATCGGAGGCGATCCACTCGCACAATTCGGCCAACGCGCGGCGTGCTCGGCGATCGTCCAGCTCCCAGGCCGCGCGCGCGAGTCCCTCGCCGAGCACGCCGCCCTGCACCCAGGTCGTGACCTCGATTCGCTCGGGGCGGACGGCCTGCTGCTCCCGAGGCAGGTCGAAGCAGCCCCGACCGGGCACCTGCCACCCGAGCACGCGCTCCAGCTCGAGACGGAGTGCCGCTTCGTACCGCGACTCACCGGTGCCCCGCCAGGCAGCAGCGAGCGAGATGAGCGTCCAACCTGCCCCGCGGACGATGTTCCGATCCGAAGGGCGACTCGTCAACGCCTCGAGCAGGCCTTCTCCCATCGCCACCGCCGACTCGCGACACCACAGATCACCCGTAATCCAGTGATGGGCCCAGAGGCCATCCAGCCAGACGTGTCCAAGCTCGATCGGCCCTCGATGATCCCAGCCATGCCGAAACGGGAGCCCGGCCGGCACTCCTGCCGGTGGCACGCGGGCGACGTCGATTCCGTCGAGATGGCTCAGCATCCAGTCTGCCCAACGCACCCACGTCGCCCGCCGAGCACGGATACCGTGGGCTAGCGTGCCATAGGCCGTGTCGTACTCGAGGTTGCCCCAAGCCCTCTCACCGACCGGCCAGTCTCCCCGATCCGTCCACGCACGCGCCTCACGCAGCTCTCGACGGAGCGCGGAAAGGCTCACCTCCAACGAAGACGATCGCGAGATTGGCTTCCAGCCTCGCTCTCCGCTGAACACTCTCCCAAAGGCTCCTGGCGGCGGCAGCGCGATGGGCGGCCAGGCGCTGAGGTCCCCCCGACACGCCGCTTCGCCGGGTCGTCCGATCAGCAGGACCTGATGCTCTCCCTGGCCCGGTTGCCAGGTTCGCGGCTCGGCCACGAGATCGAGAGAATGGGCTCTTGGCAGCGGCCCGCTCTCGGGGCGATCTGGACGGGGAATCCGGCGCACGCACCAACGGTCCGCGCCCGACCCGAGGATCTCCAGACGGACTCGCCCCGTCTCGACCTCATCCTTCGCGGCGAAAAGAAAGGTCCGAATCTGGATGGGCTGCCGGGGTCCGAAAGAGGTGATCCAGGCGCGGTATCGTAGTCCGCTCTCTTCGAAGGAGCCCTCGACGGCGACGTCGACGCGTTGAAGCGTGTCACGCAGGACCGCGACGCGATGATCGATGTCACGCAGCTGGTCGAGTCGACCGTCGACGTCCTCGATCACGAGTCGAACCCGCACGGCTTCGTCGATCGCCATGAGGCCCCCAACCTCGCGCGCGACCGAGACTCGAGGATCGTCACCCCAGGTGAGTCGATCGCCCTGGCCGCTCTGCACGACCGAGCGAGGCCTGCGTCGCCGACTCCGAAGAGGACGCAGGCTCAGCCGACCTCGGCCGCGCGCGTCGAGGCGCGCCGCGGTGTGTACCCAAGCCCAACGAACGCTCCCGTCGCGCCACCTCGCGGCCACCTCGGTGCTGGACTCGAGGCGAGAACCTCCCGGCCCACTGACGACCAAGTCTCCCGAGTCGAGCACCCCTGGCATCAGCGGGACTCCCACCGTCACTGGCCAGACACCGCCCTCCTGCCTCGCCGGCCCCTGAACCTCGAACGCCTGACCCGAGAGCGCTGCTCCCAGCACGAGCACACAACATGCGATCGCCATCGTCCCCCCATCGCTCTTCGACCCTCGGTCGGCGAGCACACCTCGCCCCTCTTCAGGACGCGAAGTCTGAGGCCTGGTTACGCGATCGAGACGGGATCAGCGCGCCTGACGAGTGAGCTGCTCGTGCAGCGCTTCGATGACCGGTGCCAAGGTCGGGTCGAGCTCGAGCGGGAGCAGCTGAGAAGACGCGATCACCGAGTAAGGATTTCCGGGGTCCGAGAGGAGAGCCACGTGCAAGTACACCCAGCGCTCGTCGAGGCCGAAGGCGGACGGCAGGAGGGCCAGCAGCGCATTGCGACCCCACGCCGGCGCCGTGCCGATCCTCAAGAGGTCGAGCCGACCGGCCGGCAGAATCGCGATACAGGTGCCGAGCGCCGAGAAGGTCGTCACCCGGATCCCAGCGTGCTCGATCGACGGCGACCCTGTCAGCGGCTTGTCGAAATCTGCGCGCACGACCGAGGAGGCTTCGGCGGAGAGTCGCAACTCGAAGCGCTGGACGTCCGGCTCGAGGGCGAGGCCCCGGAGGGCACCCGCCGATGGCGAATCCTTCAGGGTGACCTCGACAGCGCGAAGCATGACTTCCTCGGAATCGATCGAAGGACGCTCGAACACGATCGGGATCCGAACGAGGTCCACTCGTCCCGGCAGTGGAATCCGACGGTCTTCCTGCCACGTCTGAGCTTCGCTGGCCAAGGTCAGCTGAATCTCGAGTGCGGCCGCCCCCCACGCAACCGGAGGCTTCAGGCGGACCGCGAGAGCCCCATTCGCTGGTGCACCGTCGCTCAGCTCCCAGCGCTTTGTGTGACCGGCGACCGACATCTTCAGGTTCGCGCTCGTGCCATCCGAGATCGCCAGGCGAGCAGCTCGTCGATGGCTTCCCTGCCAGCGGAAGATCGAGGTCGTCTCGAATGGCAAGAAAGCCAGCGACGGATCGACCTCGGGTCCGCCTTTGATCGGAAACACCTGGCCGACGCTCTCGGTGAACGGGGGGCGAAATGCCGCGGGCAAGCCCCACGAGAAGACGAATGCACCGCGATGATGGTTGGGCACGCGTGCCACCAGGACGGGCGATCGGGGTCCGGACGAGGCCGCGATCGTCTCCAACGATCCGCGGAGATCCGCGGCGATCGCACCCGCCTCGCGAAACGCCACCAAACGCGTCCCCAGCAGGCCCCCATGGACCACGAGCAATGCGAGCCCGAGCCAGAGTCGAAGCCGGCGCGCCTCTGCCAGGGAATCGGCGGCCAGAAGGGGCCCGAGCACCCACGCGATCCCGATCGAAGGCAGGTACCAAAGTCGGAGATGGGTGCCGACCGCCTCGCGCTCCAAGAGTCCCAAGAGCACGCTGGCGCTCGCGAGAGACCAGAGGATGCCGAGCACGAATGCAGGGCGCGCCACCGGATCGCTGCGTCCCGATAGAAACAGCAGCCGACCGAGCACCAGCCATACGAGTACCGCAGCCACGAAGGCGAGCGTCTCACCACCGGGCAGGTCGCCGGCCTCCGCCGGGGTCAGCGGCACGATCATCCAAACGACATCGAGGAGAAGGTGCCCGGCCAACGAAGGCCACTCGCTCAGGGAAGGCAAGCCGCCATAGCCACCACTCCAGGTGCCCAGTGCACCACGACGGACGAGCAGATACGCGAGGGTCAAGGCGAAGTACGGCACGAGCGCCTTGGCTCGTCGCAGGCGGCTCTCGTCGCGCCCACTCGCGAGCCCCAGGAGCTCGAGCGCACCGATCAGCCCCACGACCGTGATGCCGGCCTCCTTGCTTCCGAGGGCGAGGGCAAACGCCGCCGCGGAGACGCCCGACGCGAGGAGTCGGGAGGTGCGTCGCGCTCGCAGGTGCGCCAGGATCGCCAGCAAGCCCCAGGCAGTCGCCAAGCCGTCGACACGGCCGACCGTCCAGACGACGGCATCCGGGTGCGTGGAGAACCATCCGAACGCCAAGGCAGAGACGAGCGCCGCCGCACGTCTCTGAAAGAGCGCCCAGCCGATCAGAAACACGAGCCCGGCGCTCATGCCATGGAGCAAGACGTTCGACAGATGGAAGCCGAAGGGGGCGATGCCCCAGATGCAGTGGTCGAGTGCGAGGCTCGCGGACGCGATCGGTCGGTAGAACCGAGGGTTCTCGAGACCGTACTGGGGCCCGGTGAACTCACCGAGGATTCGCTCGAACCTCAGTCCGGGATCCGCGAAGTGGCTGATCGCGATGTAGTCATCGCTCTGGAAGGCCACGTCCAGCCCAGCGAAGAAGGGAGCCATCGCAAGAAGGACGACGAGGACGAGACAACGAAATGGAGCCAGGCGGATCATGGGCAGGGATTCTACCGCGGCCCCCTGGAGCCGCGAGCGGACATTCGGAGGGAGCGGCGCTCTCCTCGCGGGCCGTCACCCTCACTGCGCTCGCGAACCGACTCTCGGGCTACCGCTCGCTCATCACCGGTCGACGAGGTGACGGATGCTCTTGGCGAGGCGAGCTTCGGTCTTGGCGTCGAAGCCGACCTCGACATTCGCGATTCGGCCTTCGCCGTCGACCAGCACGGCAGTCGGCACGACGCTCAATCCGTAGCGGCTGGCGATGTCATCGCCGGAAAGAAGGAGCTCGAAACCGTAGCCGCGCTCCTCGAAGAACGAGATCGGATCGCCGAAGTCCCAGGTGCTGATGGCCCACGTGGAGTACTTCTCGTCTTCGAAGCGGTCGTTCAGCTTTTGGATTCGGGGCAGGGCGTCTTTGCAGGAGACACACCAAGTTGCCCAGAAGAAGAGCAACGTGACTTGTCCGCGACGATCGGAGAGCGCAAGCTTCTCACCGGCCGGTGATCGAAGCCGAAAATCGGGTGCCGTCTCGCCGACGGTCAGTAGGCGAGGCGTTTCGACCAGGATCTCTTCGAGCTCATAGCCGTTGGGTCGCTTGGGACGAAACTCTGCCGGGTCGACTTGATCGAGGATCTCGAGCTGAGTGAGGGTCAGGACCGTGCTCGCCTCAGGCTCACCACCGGGCAGGATGCGCTCCACTCTCCGGGGAAGGGCGTCTCGATCCGAGAAGGCCCAACGAGCGATTCCGGCGTGGTCTTGGTAGACGACGTGAACGATCGTGCAGGGTTCGCCCGCGATCTCTTCTCGTCCCACGACTTCCATCTCGAGCGCGCGCAGCTCATCCGCGAAGGGCTCGAGCAACCCGAACTCCCGCATCCACAAGTAGAGGCCGACTCCCAGGAGCTCTCGAGAGAACGGCTCGCGCGTGACCCGCATCCGACAGGCGTCGTGATCGATCGCGAAGCTCATCTCACGGTCCGAGCCACAGTCGAAAGCGATCTCGCGATTCTTGCTCGAAAGACGAGCGACGCCACGAAACGCGATCAGGGACTTACCGGATTGGCCGAACTTCGCGATCTGCGCCTTGCCTTCGATGGCCGGAATCTTCTTGGCGATCGAACCTCGACCTGCGAACTGGGCCTGGTACTTCACACCGCGTACCGCGCGGGTGGCCTCGTCGGCACGCTTCAAGATGGCTCGCGCATCGAGCGACTCATGGTCGTCCCGATCCGCATCCTGGCGCGCGTCGACGGCTCGGGCCGCATGCGAGCTCGCCGAAGCCCGGCTCTCGCCCAGCGGCGAAGACCACACGGGCTCGTCGAGAGGACGAGAGCCCGCGATCAGGAGAGCGGTGACTGCGAGAGCGAACGAGAGGGCGCTTGCCCGACCGAATCGTCGCAGGGTTGGTCGAAGGCGAGGTGACTTCATCAAGACCCGATCTCAGGGATTGCCAAGGGACGGTCGTGCGGCAGTTCGCTTCCGGGATAGCAGCTTGGATTCCTCAGACACTAGCGACCAGGCGCTCGGTCTCCAAGCCGGCTCTTCGACTCATCCCACGTAGACACTTTCGGCGGTCCGCTTCGCGACGGCTCGCCACGAGAGCTCCCGCCTCGCCTTCACACGCGCCTGACGGGCGCAGCGCCTTGCGAAGGCATCCTCGGTCAATAGACGAACCAAAGCCGCCGCGAGTTGGCTCGAATCTCCCGGCGGCACGATCAATCCGTGGATTCCGTCCTCGATCATCTCCGGGAGACCACCCACGCGGGTAGCGACGACCGGGCGTCCAAAGGCCAGCGCCAAGGCGGCGACGCCCGACTGGCTGGCCTCGAGGTAAGGCAGCGCCACGACCTGGGCCCCCAGGAAGAGGCCCGGAAGCTCCGCGTCGTCGATGCGTCGATTGTGGATCTCGAAGAGCTCGGGGTCGTCGATTCTTGCCCTGTAGGGCGTGAAGTCTTCGCCGCGACCCGCGATCACGAAGCGGACACCGGGAACCCGGGCCGCGACGACGGGCGCTGCTTCGATCAGCACATCGAGACCCTTGTATCGCGAGAGCCGACCGAAGAAGAGCACGCGCGGTCCTCCGCTCCCCGCCTCCTCCGCCTGATGACGACTCGCCGCGGCAGCCAAGCCGCTGTAGGCACCGTGGGGTACGACGCGGACGCTCCGGGCTCGCGACTCACCGTGCTCCTGACGATAGTCCTCGAGCAGCTGGCGGCTGTGCACGATCACACGATCCGACCAGTGCCTGTGGGCGCGCTCCAACACACCCAAGGCGCGAACGGTCCAGTTCTCGTCCCCCGGGTGCGGCTTGACGTCGTGGACCGTGTAGGCGGTTCGGATCCCGAGCCCTCGGACCGCACGGTGCAGGAGCGCGGAACGCCAGTCCCAGGTTTGTTGGAGGTGCAGCACGTCCGAACGCCAGGCCCGAAGCCGTCGTCGCAGGCGAGCCACTTCGAGAAGTCCGCGCGGATCACTGGCTCGAAATCGGAGCCACTCGACCTCGATGCGTGGATCGAGTCGCTCCCGAAGAAACTGATCCATCGTGAGCTCGGCCTCGTCGGCCGCGATCTCTTCGGTGCCGGGCCGAGCAATGAACAGCACCTCGTGCTCTCGTGCCAAGGCGTTGGCGAGCTCGCAGGTGTAGTAGACGTGCCAGTTGACGAGCAGCGCGATGCGCATGTCGAGGAACTCCCGCCCGAGTCGGGCTCCGGACGAACGGTGAGGGCCGAGAGGGGTCTCGCAGGATTCATCGACTTCGGAGGCGGAGCTGCTTGAGGGAACCTTCGAGATAGCGTAGCGAAGGTGGGCCGCTCGGGCGGCATCGGTTCTCGAGAATCCGCGAAGGACCCGGGGGCCGACCGGGCACTGATCGATGGTTCTCCCCCTTCCTTCGACGAGGCGACCATGCTCGAGCTGGCCCAAGTGAAGAAGAGCTTCGGAAAGACGCTGGCCGTCGATGGCCTGGACCTGACGCTGGGGCCGGGCGAGGTGCTGGGGCTCCTCGGTCCCAATGGAGCCGGAAAGACGACCACCGTCTCGATGATGACGGGGCTGATCTCACCCGATTCGGGCACCGTCACGATCAACGGCGCCGGCTCGCCGGAGCAGCCGGAGAATCGTCGCCAGATGGGGGTCGCCCCTCAGACGCTCGCGATCTACGACCAGCTCAACGGGCGAGAGAATCTCGAGTTCTTCGGCCGCCTTCAAGGGCTTCGGAGACGTTCGCTCCGCGAGCGCGTAACGAGCTGCCTCGAGCTCGTCGGGCTCTCCGACCGAGGCCGGGACCGCGTATCGGGCTACTCCGGTGGCATGAAGCGCCGGTTGAATCTCGCGATCGCTCTGGTACACGACCCCCCTTGCCTGCTCCTTGACGAACCGACGGCCGGCGTGGATCCGCAGTCCCGAAACGTGTTGCTCGAGCGAGTCCAAGCCCTCCGCGATCAGGGGCGGAGCGTGCTCTACACGACCCATTACATGGAGGAGGCGCAGCGCGTCTGCGACCGGGTCGCGATCATCGATCGAGGTCGCCTGCTCGCCGTGGGAACGGTATCCGAGCTGTTGGCCGCACACGCCGGAAAGGACCTGCTCACGGTCGTCCAACCGGATGGGCGTGAGGAATCGATCGAGACCGACGACCCGCTGCGAGAGCTCGAGCGCCTCCGCGCACGAGGTTCGATCGATCGGTTTCGGCTCGAGCGTCCTTCGCTCGAGCAAGTCTTCCTCAACCTCACCGGACGACAGCTGAGGGACTGATGAAAGAGATCATCGCGTTGGCCGGGAAAGACCTCCGCCTCCTGCTGCGGGATAAGGTCGGCTTCTTCTTCACGTTCGGCTTTCCGCTCGTGTTCGCCATCTTCTTCGGCACCATCTTTGGCTCCGAAGGGGAGACGCCCGCCATCGCGATCGCGGTCGTCGACGAGGACGACACCGAGGCGTCCCGCGCGTTCTTCGCCGATCTGAGCGCCGGCCCCGAGTTGGCCCCCGTGATGCTCGCGACCCGCGAGAGCGCGATCGAGAAGGTCCGACTCGGTCAGAAGACGGCCTATGTGATCCTGCCGGTCGGCTTCGGCGAGAGCGTCGAGAGCTTGTGGAGCGGTGGAGGCGCGCCGCTGATCTACGGCATCGACCCCTCCCGTCGAGCCGAAGGAGGAATGCTCGAAGGCCTGCTCACGAGCTATGCCTATCGACGGCTTCAGGCGCTTTTCGAAGATCCTCAGCGTCTGGTGACGAGCGTCGACGACAGCTTGGCGCAGCTCGAGTCGACGACAGGAATGCCAGGTTTCACGCGAAGCCTGCTACAGCAGTTCTTCGGTCAATTGAAGACGTTCCTGAGCCAGCTCCCCGCGGAAAGCTCCGAGCAGGCGGCCCAAGCATTCAAGACGATCGACATTCAGAAGGACGAGGTCAGCGTCAATCGAGTGGCGCCGAAGAACTCGTACGAGATCAGCTTCGCCCAAGGGGCGCTCTGGGCCATCCTCGGCTGTGCGGCCGCCTTCGGCATCTCGCTCGTCGTCGAGCGAACCCAGGGCACGCTGATCCGCCTGCGATCCGCACCCATCCACCGTTTCCAGATCCTCCTGGGCAAGGCGCTCGCCTGCTTCTTGACGACCATGGCCGCGCAGATCGTGCTCTTGCTCTTGGCCGTCGCCTTCTTCGACGTCCGGCCCGATAGCCTGGTCCGACTCCTCTTGGCGATGGGCTTCAGCTCGATCGCATTCGTCGGGATCATGATGTTCCTGGCGGTACTCGGAAAAACTGAGCAGGCAGCGGGAGGAATCGGCTGGGCGGTTCTCATGGTATTCGCCATGATCGGCGGAGGCATGATTCCACAGTTCGTCATGCCGGGTTGGATGGCCTCGATGGCACGTGTCAGCCCCGTGTACTGGGCCATCTATGCGAGCGAAGGCGCCATTTGGCGTGGGCTCACGTGGGCGCAGATGCTCGTGCCCTACGGAATCTTGCTCGCGATCGGCATCGCGTTCTTCGCCCTGGGCGCCAAGCTCTTCCAGTGGGAAGAGACCGGCTGACGGGCTCGAAGGGGCAAGAGGACCGAAACGAACGTGCGCGAATCTACGACGATCCACTGTCATTCAGCGTGCCGGGTTTGCCAATCGATCAGCCACTGAATCCTGCCAGAAACCGTGGGTGTCTCCCGACGCGACCGTCAGACTCGATCACGAATCGTCTCGGCCTTCGAGCACAGCCGATCGCAACAAGTGTTCCGCTCGAGCAAACACCCGGCGAGATCGTATCGGGCGCCCTGGAACCCAACGCTTCGGGCCTCTCGATCGATCCGAGAGTGCCCGAACACCGTCCGTCCCGCCGAAGCCGCCGGGAAGGCCGAGAAACGGGAGGCACCGATGCGTAACGCCGTTCATCCCGGCTGACCTTCGTAGAGCCCGTGTTGGCGGATGTACTCTTCGACAGAAGGTGGAACGAGGCCCGAGATGCTTCGACCCGCCGCTCGGCGCTCGCGAATCTCCGTCGACGAGATGGGCACGGGCTCCAGCTCGAGGAATCCATCGCGAAAGCTCTTGGCCACCTCGTCTCCGAAATGCTCACGGATCCGCTCGATTCCGGCGACGGCATGCCCCTTTCGAAGCACGACGATGAATCGGCATTGCAGCACGATCTCGGCGGCGCGGCGCCAGGTCGGTAGCTCCGGAACGGAGTCCGAGCCGATGATGAAGAAGCGCTCGACCTGAGGTCTCAATCGGGCGACGGCTGCCAGCGTTTCGATCGTGTAGGACGGCCCTTCTCGGCATACCTCGATGTCAGAAGCCTTCAGGCGAGGCTCTCCCGCCACCGCCCTTTCGACCATCGCCAGCCGGTGGGCCGCGGTGGCGAGCCCCTGGGAAGACCGGTGCGGCGGCTGCCGGCTCGGAATCAGCCAAACCTGGTCGAGGTCGAAGCGATCGCGGGCGGACCGAGCGACGTGCAAGTGACCCGAGTGGATCGGGTTGAAGGTGCCGCCGTACAGTCCGAGCCTTTCCTGAGCCACGCCGAAGCGATCCTAGTTGAACAGGTCGTAGAAGAGCGGCAGCTTAGTCCCGCCGCCAAAGACGACCAAGAGGATCAAGAGGATCAGGATGATCAGCGGTGGCAAGAGGAACCAAAGCAGGTTCTTCCGGCCGCGCTTTCCTTCCGCATCATTCTGCATGACAATCCTCGTATGGAGCTTCCGTTCGATCCTCGGGCGCGACATTGTGTCTCGGTGCCCTGGCAGCGTCAACGCGGTCCCTTGCGCCGCTGGCGAGCGGTCAGCAGGATCGGGCTCGTCGCCATCGCCGTTCTCATCAGTCTCGTGACCGCCAGGCCATTTCAAGACGTGGACGAAGAGCTGGCGAAACAGCTCGACCGGGAGATCCTCGAGATTCAGGATCGCGCACGCCACGACGCGCGGAGAGACCGACCGAATCGCGATACCGTGGAGAAGCTCCGAGAGCTCGAGCGTCGTTATCGCGACCGAGCCGTTTCTCGTGAGCGCTTGGCCTACTTGCTCCACGATGCGGCCGATCGGTTGGAGCGCCGGCTGGACGATGTCGAGGCAGCTGCGCTGATCTTTCGCGAGTCGTGGAAGCGCTACTCCGACACTCGCTGGGGCGGGAAGGAGTGCCTGCGCCGATACCGCGCGTTGACGCTCGAGATCGGAGCCCAATTCCCCTACCTCGAAGGTGTCGATCTGCAAGGCCAGCCCATCGTGTACCGACCGGAGGTGGCCGACCTCTCGATCATTCTCTTCGTGGAAGTGAAGCAACCCGTTTGCCGACAAGCTCTCGAGAAGATCTCACGAGGGTTGGCCGAGCAGGAGAATGGGGACGTCCCCATCATCGTCGCGGCCCTCGACGACGTTCCGGACCGCTGGAGGAGCTGGCTCTCGGAGAAAGACCTGAGGGTCCAGACGATGTCCCCGGCCGCTCCGACGGTCAGCTGGGTGGATCGCTTTGCGCTCAACGCCGTGCCGCGCGGTTTCTTGGTGGATCGTTCGGGTCGAGTGCTCGCTACCGAGATGGAATTCGAGCGGATTCTCGAAGCGGTTGCTGGACATCGACGCTGAGGTCCCCGAAGCACCAAAACTCGGTTGACACACCACGATCGGGCTGATAGCGTCTGGCGACTACTCGGTGGGTCCGGCGCCTGGAACTGCGTCCGACGCCACTTGGAGCAGAATGGAAGACGCAAGGAGGAGTCTCGCATGCGTAAGAAGGCGCTGCTCACGCTCGCCGCTCTCGGGCTCTTGGTCCTGGGGGGCTGCACCTCGACGATCGAGTTCTGGAGCCAAAACACGACCGACAAGATCAAGGTCTGGCGACGCGACCTCCATCAGGTGCACAAGTCGATCGACTATCACTTCTTCAATCATGACTGGGACGATCCCTACATCTAGGATCTCCTCGTCACATCGATCGACGAGATCTTCGAAGGATCCACAATCTCGAACTTCGACTTGATCTCGATCGACGTGCGACCGACAGAATGAAGGAGAGCCCATGCTGAGGCTCTCCTTTCGCTTTGGTTCTCGGACGCGCGACGTCGAAGCGCCACGGGAACACCTCCAGGTGCGTGTCGGCCCGAAACGATGGCATCCGAATCCAAGGACCCGAAGCGGCGCCCGCGCCGCTCACTCCTGCGACGGCTCGCTTGGTGCGCGCTCGTTGCCCTGGTTCTGCTCATCGCGCTGTATCTGACTCGACGGAACACGGTCGCGCCCCTGCTCGCGATCGCCATCGAGCGGTTGGCCGGAGAGGCCTTGGCGGGTCAGGTCGAGATCGGGGATCTCGAGAGTGATCTCTGGACGCACGTCCGATTGCGGAACGTTCGAGTCCGCGGTCGAAAGTCCGGAGGCGGGCCGGTTCGCCTCCTCGAGATCGACGAGTGCGAGGCTCGTTTCTCCCTCCTCGACTTGACGCGAGGCCGTTCCGACTGGCTGCAGCGGATCTCGGCTCGTCGGGGTCGCGTCGAGATCGTTCCACCCGAGTCCGAGTCGGAGGGGGACGACTGGGAGATCCCGGAACACCTCCCCGAGATCGACCTGAGCTCGATCGATGTCCTCACGACCTTGGGAGACCAGCGACTCTTCTCGCCCGCCACCAGGGTCCAGCTGAGTGCACGACCGGAGCGCGGATGGGATTGGTCCCTTGGCACCGGCCCCCTCGAGCTCGACTCGGGCACTGAGAAGCTCCGTCCGGGTGCGCTGTCGTTGAGCGGTACCTTCGATGGCCACGAGCTCGCATTGCAGTCCGGGCAATTGGGTGATGACATCGTCTTGGAGCCCAGTGTCCTCGACCTGGGGGCCGATGCCTGGAGCTGGGCGGCTTCGGCACAGATCTGGGGCGGACGCATCGAGGGCAAGGGTCATTCGGATTCGACGGGAGATCTCGCCGAGGCGCGATGGTCGGACGTCGCGCTTCAACGCCTTCTGGAGTGGCTCTCGATCAACGCCGCGACCTGGAATGCCGAGGGGCTTCTCGACGGCCAAATTCGCCACCAGGCCGGGGCGGAAGCGCGGACGACGGTCGAGGTCAGCGCACGAAAGGCTCAGCTCTTCGGCGTCGCCTGCCACCACCTCGATGCCAGCGGTGAGTTGCACGGAGATCGGGTCGACCTCGAGCGTTTCTCGGCTCGATCGGGCGACAACCGACTCGAAGCCCGTTCCATTCGGATTCCCTTGTCGGAGCCCGACCCTGTTCGGAGCCTCGCTGGCCAGTTTGAGCTCATTCTGGCCGACTTGCCCGGTCTACTCTCACAGCTCGGGTGGGCGACGCAGTCCGCTCCGGTCCCTCCCCACGAGATTCGATGCGCTGGACGTCTGACGGCCGGCGAGTTGGATCTCACGACGGCTCAGCTCACGACCGACGTCGGCGGGGCGCGCCTCCTCTCTCCCATTCACGCTCGACTCCCTCTCGATGGCGGCTGGCGCGACCTCGAGGTCCTGGCGGCCGTCGAGATCGACATCGCGCAGCTCGAGCGCGTTGCCTCGCTCTTTGGATGGCCCGAGCGGACGCTCGGCGGCCGACTCGACGGAGAGCTCCACTTCGCCGGGAGTCTCGAGGCTCCCCGACTCTTCTGCTGGCTCAGTGGCGAGGGCCTGCAGGTTCAAGGACGGCCGTTGGGTCGTCTCGAGCTGCGAGCGACGAGCGACGGTGACGAGCTCCGACTCGAGCATCTCGAGATTCGGGATGGAGCCAACCGCATCGACGGGCTCGGTCGGTTCACGCTTTCGCGCGAGTGGATACGTGAGCTGAGAATCGACATCGACGTGGCCGACCTGACGCCATACCTCCCCCCCGCTCTAACCGGTGGCAACGTCCGGGCCCACCTCGAGGCGAGCGGGTCCTGGCGTAATCCCACGGCGGAGTTCTTCGCCGAAGGCACACTGACTCGCGAGGGCAGCAGCGGTCCGGACTTCCTGCGTCTGGAGGGGCGGAGCCGATCGGGCCAGCTCACGCTCCGCCGGTTGCGTGCGGAGACGGGCGGCGCCCGGCTCGATCTTCGAGGTGTCCTCGATCATTCTCGGGTGTTCGAGGGCCGAGGAGAAGCGGAGGTCACCACCTTGCGCTGGTCCGAGGGCCCCCGGACGCTCGTTAACCGCGCACCCTTTTCATTGCGGTGGACGCCCGCAGGTTGGGGCCTGGAAGACTTCGAGCTCACCGGTCCGTCGAGCAGCATTCAAGGGCGAGCTTCAGGGACGGCCGAGGGTCAGATCGACGTGACGGCCGAGCTGGCGGGCTTCGACACCGACTGGTTCGGAAAGCATCGCCCCGCCGACTGGCCCGAAGCCCAAGGGATCGATCTCTCCCTCTCCGCACAAGGTGCCGGTCACGATCCAGAGATTCGCGCTCGGGGATCGGTCTCCCGAGTCAGCTGGCGGGACATCCCTCCGATCGCGCTCCGTGTGGACATCGAGCGGACGCCGGATCACTTGTCCTTGACCGCCCTCGACATCCAAGATCTCGAGGGGATCGGATCGGAGACGGGATGGATCCGCCTCACGGCCTCGGGCGAGCTTCCGGATCTCTGGACGCGCGGCGCCTCGGGTTGGGAGGACGCCCCGATCCAGCTCGAGATCTCGGCGCGAGCTCCCGACCTGGCTCGCCTCACTCCCGTCGTTCGAACGCTCCTTCCCGAATCGGTGGACCTTCCGGACCTGAAAGGCCGAGCGACCCTCGAGGCATCGATCGGTGGCCGTGTCGACCAGCCAACTGGCCGGCTGTGGCTCTCTGGAGAATCGATCGCTATCGAGGCACCCGAGGGCACGTCTTGGCCGGAGTGTCACTCGGGACGCGTGGAGCTTCGCTTGGTTCAGGACCGGGATCGATGGCAGATTCAGACGGCACAGCTCTCTGGCTCCCAAGGGCGTCTGCCCGTGGGCCCCTCTGTCCGAGAGACTGACTCTCCCGACTTTCAAGCGCGGCTTCGTGGGGCCCTGCTCGAGAACATCGACCTGGGGCGGCTGGTGCGCACCGGTGAGCTCGCGCCGCTCGGCCTCGATCTCCACGCGGACCTGTCGGTTCCGGACCTGACGTTTCTCGCGGCCGGAATCGCGGCCGTTCGTCGGACCGGCGGCGAGGTCGAGATGCACGTCAACGTGACAGGTCGAACCGACGACCCGGTCGTCAAGGGCACGCTCCGTGTGCGCGATGGGAACCTCCGCCTCGAGAGTCGGCTTCCCGGCCTGGACTCGTTGACGGGCCTGATTCGATTCGACCGCGATCGCATCTCGATCGAGGATTTCGACGGCGAGATGGGCGCCGGCCAGTTCTCACTCTCGGGCGAGGTCCGCTTCGACGGTCCCGAGCCCGTGCTCGACGTGGCTCTGATCAACGGCCGCGACCTCTTGCTCTACCGAGGAGAAGGCTTCAAGACGCGTACCAACGCGGATCTGAAGCTGAGCGGACCCTGGAGCGCCATGAATCTGTCGGGCCGCGTCGAGCTCACCGACAGCCGATACGTCAAGAACTTCGACCTGATCCGGATGCCTCGCCTCGACGTGCTGCTTCAACAAGGCCAAGCCGAGGTCGTCAACCGGGAAGGGCTCCGCCTCTTCTCGCTTCGTGAAGCCCCCTGGCGCGACCTCACCTTCGACGTCGCGGTGACGAGCCTGCGACCGTTTCGCGTCCGCAACAACGTGCTGACGGCTGCCCTCCGCCCCGACCTCCGGCTGCGCGGCAAGGGGGAGCTCCCGCACCTGATCGGCAACGTCTACGTCGACTCGGCATCGATCTCACTCCCCTCGACGACCTTGGAGTTCGAGCAGGGGCTCATCCAGTTCCTCGACACCAATCCTTTCGTTCCGCAGCTCGGCCTCGCCGCTCAAACTCGAATGCTGGGCTACGACATCAACGTGTCGGTCTCCGGAAACTACGTCGAGCCCCGGATCGCGATCAGCTCGGTCCCCCCCCTTCCTCAGGACGATCTGGTCATGCTGGTCACGACCGGCCGCCCGCCCGAGGAAGGCTTCAACGAACGAAACCGTCAAAAGGCCATCACGGGTGTCGTGGTGTTCCTGGGCAAGGACCTGCTCGGGAAGATCTTCGGAAGCGAGTCGACCGAAACCGAGCAATCGGTCTGGGAGAAGTTCGAGGTCACGACCGGCCAAGATGTGACTCGAACCGGTCAAGAGACGATCGAGGCGAGCTTCCTGATGGCACGCGACGCCATCTCTCGCGACAACGCAATCTACATCGTTGCCGAGCGGGACGCCTACGGTGACTACAATGGCGGGGTGCGACTCGTCTTCCGGCTATGGTGAATCCGGCTGGGCCACGGCGACAAGCCCTCCCTGCGCTGCGACTCCTGCTCCTGACTCTTGTCGGCGGCTGTGCCGGGCCGGCGACCGACAGCGAGCCCACTGGCCCGATCAAGCCCTATGAGATTCACTTTCGCTTCTATCTCCAGGATCGAGCCCTGAAGCAGCAGTCGTACTCGATCAGTCGACTTCGAAGCAAGCTTGCCGACGAGATCAGCGACTTCGAGCAATACGGCTTTCGACGCTCCGACGTGGATGACGCGGCTTATGAGCTGCAGGAGTTCTACCGGGGTGAGGGCTTTCCGGAAGCTCGAGTGGAGTACGACTACGTCGCCGATTCCCGAGAAGGTCGAGCGCGATTCCGGATTCAGGAGGGGCCCCGCATCTCGGTGTCGGAGATCTACTTCCAGGGCAGTGAGGCCTTCTCTGAGGAGCAGCTTCTTCGATTCTTCACCGGTCCCCGTCGCGGCCTCCTGGACGTCGGCGCGCTCTACTACGTGCGGGACGAGATCGATGGATCGGTCAAAGCCATCCAATCCTTCTACTTCGATCAGGGCTTCCTCGATTGCCGAGTGACCCTGGGGTCGGAGATCGAGGGCCCGACCGCGGACGAGCGACAGCTGGTGGTCTCGATCGAAGAGGGCCGACGGTTCCGCCTCCGACACTACGAGCTCCCGGCCGAAAACCTCGCCGTGCCCGTGAGCGAAATCGACGCCGCTCTCGCCGACATCGTCGGAATGCCCTACGCCCCGAGCCTTCCTTTTCAGGTCAAGACGCGCATCGAGGAGTTCTATCGGCGCCGCGGCTTCGCAGACGTCAAGGCGAGCGTCACGCCCTCGATCAACGCCTCCGAAGCCTCGGTTTCGGTCGAGATTCAACTCGAGCCCGGGGAGCCCGTCCACATTCGGTCCATCCGAGTGGTCGGCAACCAGCAGACCGTCCAGTCCTTCATTCTCTCTCGCCTCGAGATCGAGGAAGGAGACCTGTACAACAGCAGTGCCGAGCGCCAGTCCTTTCGCAAGCTGTTCGAGACCGGGCTGTTCTCGGTCGTGAATCTCAAGCTCGAAGGGAAGGGGACGGAGCGAGACCTCATCGTGACGGTCGAAGAGGCTCCGTCCATCGAGATCTTCGTCGAGCCTGGCTTGGGCTCCTACGAGCTGCTTCGCCTGCGAGCGGGATTCCGCGAGCGGAACCTCTTCGGGCGAGGCATCGGGTTTCGAGTTTCGGGCCTGGTGTCGTTTCGTAGCGAAGAGATCGTCGTCGGCCTGACCGAGCCCCGATTGTTCGGAAGCGATCTGATCGCGGATCTCCCGGTCTTCTACAAGCGTCGGGAGGAGCCATCCTTTACCACTCAGGACGTCGGTTTCAACGTGTTCCTCACCGAGAATTGGACGCGCAGCCTGCAGACGACGCTCGGCTACGGACTTCGAACGACCCGATTGTTGGAGCTCCAAGCGGACACGCCCGAGGCCGAGATCGACGACATCTTCGACCTCGCCAGCATCAGCTTCCGAGCCAAGGTCGACTCTCGCGATGACGTCTTTGCGCCCTCTTCGGGATCGCTGTCCTCGAGCTTGTTCGAGTGGGGTGACCGTACGCTGGGAAGCGACGTCGACTTTTTTCGCATCACGCTCGGACACGGTCACTATCTGAATCTCCTCGATGGAACGACCCTCGCCGGGAGCTTCCGCACCGGCTTCATCGTTCCGACCAACCAGACCGAGGAGATCCCCATCTCTGAGCGATTCTTCAATGGCGGCGAGAGCACGGTTCGGAGCTTTCGCGAGTCCGATCTCGGGCCCAAAGACGCCTCGGGCGACCCGCTGGGTGGTGAGGTCTACAACGTCTTCAACGTGGAGCTGCGTCAGCTCCTCATCGAGCAGCTCTCAGTGGCGATCTTTGCCGACTACGGCAACGTGGCCCCCCGATACAACGACTATGTGGATGGCTTTCGTCTCGGGCTCGGCATGGGGCTGCGGTATCAGCTTCCGATCGGTCCTCTGCGAATCGACGTCGGAGTCAATCCGAACAAGCGAAGAGACGAAGATGCGGTGGTTTGGCATCTTGCGATCGGAATGCCCTTCTGATTCTCGATGCTTGGTCGCTCCGAATGCATCGGGTAGCGTCAGCGAATCCTCCCGTACCTCAAGGGGCGAGCCTCCGAGCCGCCCGGGCCCTTTGAACCGGATCGAGATCTCATGAATCGCCCTTGGACTCCCGATTCCTGGCGACAGAAACCCGTTCGTCAGATTCCCAGCTACGCGGATCCCGCTCGTCTGGAGGCGGTGCTGACGGACTTGGCCGCCCTGCCACCACTCGTAACGAGCTGGGAGATCGAAACCCTCCGATCCCTGTTGGCCCAGGCGGGGCGCGGGGAGGCCTTCCTGCTTCAGGGGGGAGACTGCTCGGAGAGCTTTGCCGATTGCACCTCGAACGACATTGCGGACAAGCTCAAGATCCTTCTGCAGATGAGCCTGGTGCTGATCCAGGGCGCGACCAAGCCGGTGATCCGAGTGGGGAGATTTGCAGGTCAGTATGCCAAGCCTCGCTCGGCCGATACCGAAACTCGTGGCGATGTGACCTTGCCGAGCTACCGAGGTGACATGGTCAATACCTCAGAGTTCACGCCCGAGTCGCGACGACCGGATCCCGATCGCATGCTGCGAGCGTACGAGCGCTCGGCGCTGACGTTGAACTTCATCCGCTCGCTCGTCGAAGGCGGCTTTGCCGACCTCCACCACCCCGAGTATTGGGACCTCGAGTTCGTGCGCGCGGCACAATCGCCGAAGTATCGGGAGCGCGTCGCGGCACTGGAACGATCGCTGCGCTTCATGGAGACGATTGCCGGTCCTCGTGTGGGCGGCGTCCTCAGCCGAGTCGACTTCTACTCCAGTCACGAAGGCCTGAACCTCTACTACGAAGCAGCCCAGACGCGCCGCCCTCCTCGCCGTGAGGGGTGGTACAACCTCTCGACTCACCTCCCCTGGATCGGTGATCGAACGCGGGCGCTCGACGGTGCACACGTCGAGTACTTCCGAGGCATCGAGAATCCGATCGGTGTCAAAGTCGGTCCGTCGATCGAGCCCGACGAGTTGGTGGCGCTGACGGAAGCGCTCAATCCGACCAACGAGCTGGGACGCCTCACACTCATCCACCGATTCGGCTCCGAGCGCATCAGCCAAGGCCTGCCGCCACTGTTGGAGGCGATCCAAAAGGCCGGCCGAGCCGTCGTCTGGTGCTGTGACCCGATGCATGGAAACACCGAAGCGACCTCAAGCGGCTTCAAGACCCGGAGCTTCGACCGGATCTTGGAAGAGCTGAAGGGCGCGATCGATACGCACCGAGCTTCGGGGACCATTCTCGGCGGAGTCCACTTCGAGCTCACGGGTGACAATGTCACCGAATGCGTTGGCGGCGCGGGTGGCCTCTCCGAAGAGGCCTTGCAGGAGTGCTACCGCAGCCAAGTGGATCCCCGCCTCAACGGAGATCAAGCGATCGAGATTGCACTCTTGCTGGCGGACTGTCTCGCCTGATCACCGCTCGTCCGAGCGGCTTTCGGCGCAAGCCGAGAGAATCGAGGCCAGAGAGTCGAGCGAAGCCCGGCGACTCTTCGTCACTACCCTCCGGCCCCAGTTGATTCTCAGCTCAAGTCTTCCTCGGCGATGCTCGGCCGAGGAGGAATCGGAACCGGAGAGCGATTCGAAGCCCGGCGACTCTCCGTCACCGCCCTCCGGCCCCAAGTATCGAGATTTCGTTGCCCCTCCTCGGAGGAAGCAGAACCGGAGAACGGTGGGAAGCCCGGCGACTCTTCTTCACCGCCCTCCGAGTTCATCTCTTCACGCTGGAGCTGCGCCTGACCAGTTCGGTCATCCAGCTCCGAGCCGCGTTGTGTTTCAGTATCCTCCGGGAGTATTGCAGACTCCGTGCCAGAGAATCGGAAGTCGCCCACGCAGACGAGGAATCACGAGACCCTCGATTCAGTAGGCCTCTTCAGCCGATCACTCCGTCTGTCCGCACGCCGCACCACTCGGCTCTCGTCATTCCCGAGAGACCCGAGCCCGGATTCGTCTCGGTGACGTGACAAGTGGACCGCACGAGCGGCATCGCTCAGAGGAGAGACCGACGTACGATCTCGCGAGCCAGCTCTTGGGAGGACAGCTCGCCCGCCTCTTCGCCTCCCGCGATCCAATCGATCTCGGAGAAGGAGCGGAACCACGTGGCCTGTCGACGCGCGAAGCGCCAGGTCTCCCGGGAGATGGTGTCGGCGAGATCGGCCTCGGCCAGACGCCCCGCCCGGACCTCGATGGCCTGTCGATAGCCCAGCGCCTCCCCAGCCTCCCGGCTGAAGCCACCCGCCTTCTCGATCGAATCGACCTCGGCGAGGAGCCCGGCCGCGACCATGCGTCGAGCACGCGAGACAATGCGCGAACGGAGCCACGCCGGGTCCCGCCGGACACCGATCAACACCGGCACCACACCGGGGATCTTGCGTGTCCGCTCGCGCTGGAGCTCGGTGATGGGACGCCCGGTCAGCTCGAACACTTCGAGCGCCCGGACGAGCCGCTTTTCATCGTTGGCATGGATGCGGGCGGCGGCCTCCGCGTCGATGGACGTCAGGCGTCCATGAAGCGTCGGTCCCCCAGGCTTCGCGGTGTCCCTCAGGATGCGCGCCCGGACCTCGGGATCTGCTGGCGGACCTTCGAACAGCCCGTGCACCAGCGCTCGCAGGTAGAGCCCCGTCCCCCCGCAAAAGAGCACCGGAGTCTCTGGCGAGATCTCGGCAAGCTCCGCTTCGACCGTTCGAAGAAACCGCCCGACGTTGAACGACTCCCAAGGCTCGACGAGATCGAGGCCATGGTATCGAAGCCGAGCTCGCCACTCAGGTGAGGGCTTGTCGGTCCCCACCTCCATGCGGCGATACACCTTGATCGCGTCCATGCAGAAGACGTGGGCGCCGAGCACTGCGGCAGCACGTGCCGTCGCCTCGTCCTTCCCACTCCCGGTCTGACCGGTGACGACGAAGAGGCGTCGTGGGCCGAGACTCATGACTCCGGCGGCAGGATCAACGAGGTGACGCAGTCTTCGGGTCGGATCCGCTCCCGGAAGACCGACTCGAGCTCGTCGAGATTCAGGGATTCGACCGCCTCGTAGACGGCGAAGGGGGACACCTTGCGAAAATGCGCACTGAGGTACGTCTGTGCACACGACTCGACGGAGTCGAAGCTTCGAATGTAGGAACCGAGGTATCGGTCCCGGGCTCTCGCGAAAGCCTTCTTGTCCAGGCCGCCACTCAGTGAATCGGCGAGGACGTCCAAGAGCGCCTTTCGAAACGACTCGGGCTCATCCGACTCGCCTCCCAAGACGGCGAAGGCAAAACCACGCTCGCTGGCCTGGCTGAAGGAGAAGGACTCGTCGATCACTCCCTCTTCGTAGAGACGAGCGTGGGCAGCCGATGAACGTCCGAGCGCCAAGTCCAGTCCGATCGCAAAGGCAACATTCGCACGCAACGCGTCCGGCCCCGTCACGGATGTGGGGGGCAGCCCTTTGAACCCCAGCGCCACCCGGGGTCGAGCGACCTCTCGACGCTCGACGACTTCTCGGGCGGCCGGCTCGAGCGGCTCGACAGGCAGTCGACGCTCGACGCTCGGTGGCGGCCCAAAGCCGATGCGCTCGAGCTGGGCGGCGACACGGTCGGCGACCTCGTCGGGATCGACCGGGCCCACGACGACCAAGGCCATGTTCGAAGGATGGTAGAACGTGCGGTGGCAAGTATAGAGCGTCTCGGGATCGATCTCGGATATCGACTCGATCGTTCCGGCGATGTCGATGCGCACCGGATGCCGGGCAAACAGTGCTCCCAACAGATTCGTGTACAACCGATAGTCCGCGTGATCCTGATACATCTTGATCTCTTGAGCGATGATCCCTTGCTCCTTCGCGACGCCTTCGGCCGAGAAGTGTGGAACCAAGACGAAATCGACCAAGAGATCGAGGTTCGGCTCGAAGCCGTCGGTGCAGGTAAAGAGGTACGATGTGTTCGCGTACGACGTGGCCGCGTTCGTATCTGCACCGCGTCGGTGGAAGAGCTCGCTGACGTCGCCTTCCGGCTTCTCGAAGAGCTTGTGCTCGAGAAAATGCGCGACGCCATCCGGGACCTGACGCTCCTCACCGTCTACCGAGAACGCGCTGTCGATCGAGCCGTATTCGGTGCCGATCACCGCGAATGTCCGCGCATGCTGCGGCTTGACGCCGACGAAGAGCTGTAGCCCGTGAGGGAGACGAGCCTGGCGGACGTCCTCCGTCAGGATCCGGTTGACGATCGGCTCGAGTCTCATGCCGAAGGGCTCCTCAACAGGTAGATGGTCTCACACCGAATGCGTGGTGCGACCGCGACCAGATCCGCGGGCTCGAGGGCCGCAAAGCGACTCGGCAGCTCACCCAGCGCGAAGGAGTACCCGGCCAACATCCGCTCGAGGTGCTGATGGCTCCAAGCACCGGGGCTGTCGGGTACGCTTCTCAACCGTCCGACCACGGTCTCGCGCGCAGCCGAGAACTCGTCCGCTCCGATGCGGCCTGCCGCCATGTCCTCGAGCTGCTTGCGGATCAACGCGAGGGCGGGCTCGAAGGCCTCGGCGTCGATCCCGGTCGAGATCATCATCAGCCCTTTGTGCGATTCCAGGCTGGAGTGCACCGAGTACGCGAGGCTGGCCTCTTCACGCACGCTGCGGAAGAGCTTGGAGAACATGCCCCCACCCAACAAGGTGTTGTAGAGGTGCAGCGCCACGTAGTCCTTCTCGGTGCAATCGGTGAGGTCGACCGGGCAACCGATGAGCAGCCTGGCCTGCTCGACCTCCGACTCCTCGATCACGATCTGCTCGGGACGCACCGGATGTGCGACGGGCGGCCCTGGCTCGTCGTCCTTGGGACCCTGAACGCAGCTCCCGGCAAGCAGGCGAGCTGTGATCGCTTTGACGTCGAAGTCGCCGACAGCATAGATGTCCAGTGGCGCGTGAGTCAGCAGACGGTCCAGCCGGGTGCGCACTTGAGGGTTGGTGAGGCTCGAGAGCCTTTCCAGCTCTCCGTACTCGTGGATCCCGTAAGGCTCGTCCGGATACATCGTCTGCAGGAAACGCTCGTGGGCCCAGCCGTCTTTGTCGTCCTTGAGCCCCTCGAGCTGACGGCGCAAGTTGAGACGCTCCTGCTCAAAGCTCTCAGATCGATACTCCCCCGCCTCACCCACTGGCTTCGTCATCAGGGCATCGAAGAAGTCGAGCAGGCGATCGGTCAGCCCGGCTCCCCTCGGAGGCAGAAAGCGCTCTGCCGCAAAGGACAGCCGACCGACGAACAAGTTCCGCTCACCGATCTTGGAGAGGTTCAGGCCGACCGAGGATCCGTAGAGCTCCTCGAGATGAATCGTGATCGATCGGAGATCGGGAAACCCCTCGCAGCCGCGTTTGGCAAGCGATTGGATCAGAGACAGCTCGGTGGCGTCGGGCTCCAGCCGGTTGTGGAAGTAATACCGAACGCCGACGCCCTTGAACTTCTGTGTGGGGAGGCAGTGAATGCGCACGCCTCCGGAGTCATGGACCGTCTGAAACTCGAAAGACGATTCCAAGGACAGCGCCCTCCCGCATTCTTGGTCACTCAGGTCGCGATCGAGTCCCGCCGGGGTCCCGTCCTCGAGGAGATCGCCGGCGATCCTAGTGCAAGAGACTCCCACAAGTCAATGAATATCATAAGCTTGCCGACTCAAACCGCCTCTTGCCGCCAGTCGCTTCGCCACCTAGAATCGTCGTCAGGCCTACGGCACGGCGGCTGCTGAGCCCGATGGAACCTTGAGGCCAGCTCGTCCACGGCCAACCTGCTCACGATTCGACACCGGGAGGATAGTCATGTCCCTCTTCGCATCCCTGGTTTGCTGGCTCCTGATGGCGCAGGATGCCACGGACATCCTGGACAAGGGGATCGAGGCTCAGCAAGGCGTTCGGCCCCGCGAAGAGATCGCCGACCTCTACATCGATTGCGATCTCACTCGGTTCGAGAACAACTCCCGCGTCACCGTCTCGGTCAAGCAGTACTACAAGTTCGCCGACAAGCGCGCCCGGGACGACAAGATCCTCACGGTCATCCTCGACCTCAATGCGGGCGACGAGACCGCGGTCAAGGAGGCCTACAACGGCAAGAGCTTCTGGGTGCAAAACGGCGAAGATCTCACCGTTCTCGACAGTGACCCCGTCTGGCAAGAGACCAAGAGGGGCATCCGCGAGCGCCTGAAGCTGATCCAGATGTTTCGACGCATCTTCTTTCTCTCGAGCCTCAAGCAAGAGATCGTGCCGATCCGCCGACTCGAGAATCAGAACGGCCTGCTTCGCATCGAGGCCAAGCCGAAAGACCCCATCGCATGGGGCATCGATCATCTCGAGCTGGCCTTCGACGCCGAAAGCCATCATCTCCGGGTCGCGACCATCTTCCCGCTGAAGGATGAGAAAAGCGACGGCGCCGGGAACCGGTTGGTCGATCAGAAGACCCATCTCGAGTTCCGCGACTACAAGCCGGAGATCAATGGCCAAGGACTCTCGGTCCCCGAGTTCCTCGAGCTGCGGCAGGAGAATCGCCCGGACATGCGCCTCGAGCTGCGCATGTTCCACTTCAACTTCAACCAAAAGGTCTCGGACGCGCGATTCGATCCGCCGCAAGCCCCCAAGAAGCCTCGCTGACGAGCTCGACGACTCACTGCATCGCCGGGCTCGGGCTCACTCGGAACTCCTCTTCCGGCGGCGAGCAGCTCGGCGCTCGAGCTGCTTCCAGTCGCTCGGGCGTCCCAAGAACACCAAACGAGTTTGACCTCGCTCCAGCGGTATCACGTGCTCCTGAGCCCGCGGCGATAGAGGCTGACGAGTCCAGGGCTCATAGAGGGGCGCTGCCTGCGGCAAGCGCAACACGACTTGCCCATCGCGAAAGCCGTGGATCGTGATCGACGTGGCTGATACCGAGAGTGCTTCGCCCGTCTCGAGGTAGAGATGCACGCCGGCCTGCTCGGCGACGTCGCGAAGAAACGCCGCTGGCGGTGCCGGTGCCATGGCGAAGACGTCTCTCCCACCGATGCTCGTCGTGCGTGCAACCACCGCGGGCCGCCCATCCATTCCCTGAGCCCACACCTCGGCGCCAGTCACCGCCGTCGGCTCCACGCGCGGAGCCGTGACGTCAGCATGTCCCCAGCGCAGCCCGGCCGAGCGACGGAGAGCTCCTCGCTCCGGCACCTCCACGATGAGCGGACCGTACGGAGAGTGCGAGACCGCCAGCGGAAGCCCGGTCAGCCGAGAGGGGCCTCGGTCATCGATGCGATCGGACCGAACGAGCCCACACGGGCCCAGCCAGAGTCGAGTGGTCGGCGAGCTGGCTCGCAATCTCTGAATGGCCTCTCGAACCCGACGCGTGGGTGCCACGGCGTTCAGGAAGATCGAGAGGCGGTACGGTCGAACATCCGGCAGATCGTCCAAGAGGAACTCGTCGACGGGCGCTCCGAATCGAGCCAGGGCTTCCCGTGCAGCAGGAACCGACTCGAGAAAGGCGCGACCCCAACCATCTTCATACAGCGGCGCCCTCTCGTCGACGAAGACGGCCACCTCGGCCACGGAGCGCCGATCGTCCTCGAACAGCGCATCGTGAATGGAACGGAGCCGTGTCAGCACATCCGCCAGCGCTGGATCGTCGAACTGGCCGGGGGCGTAGATGTCGAACCACCACTGCGGAGTTCCTCGTTGCAAGCAATGACCGAGCTCGCGCAGTTGAATCGACTGACCTTCCTCGACGTCATCCGTCAGCCCGTAGCCGTCCCGGTAGAGAGCGCTCGCGCGATCACCCGGCACCTCCAAGAGGTGCGTTCGAATGTCGTTCTCGCTGAACCAGAGCACCCCGTGATGCTGCAGGGACTCGATCGGCGCCATGAAGTGCGAGTAGCCCGAGCCGAGTGAGCGGCTGCCATACGCCGTCGGCGCACACAGGAAGTCGACCGTTCGAGAGCGCAGCAGCCGGTCAAGCGCGAAATGCCCCCCATTGATGTGTCGATGGTGCCCCGTGTGGACGAGCACGTAGCCGTAGAATGCACCCACGACCCACTCACCTTCGCACTCGTCCCGAGCGACGCCGGCCAAGCCCGCGATCGCCGAGGCGACCTGCTCTTGATGGAAGCGAAGAAAATCGATGGCTGGCCGCTCGCGTTCCGGGTCACGCCAGATGCCGAACGTCGACGACTGCAGCGCCTCGAGAGTCGGAACCTCCGCCGACTCGAACTCGACCGGTCGGTTCCAGGCGCGACAGAGACTCTCGACGTCTCCGCGATAGCGACGGCGGAGCCAGATCCGAAATGCCGCTTCGGCGACCGGGCCGAGATCGCCCCACCGCGACGGACGCCGCTCGTCGTGCCAGTGAAACCACTCCTCGGTCCCTCCTGATGCCAGGCAGATTCCGATGACGCGATCGGCGTACGGCGAAGCGCGAAGGTGTGCGACATAACGGCGCAGCGCGTCGGCAGCCCAATCTCGCCAGCGAGGGGACGCCCACGAGGCACAGGTCTTGGCGATCTCGCCGTCGTCATGCACCATCTGCAGAGGCATGCGGCTCTCGTCTTCGTGCGCGTGGCCTTCGGCCTCGGGGTTCAGCTCGTCCCACCAGGGGGGAGAGGACACGAACACTCGAGGCAGAATCCAGCCGTCGGGCTGTCGGTCCAGAAGCCGAGTCGCGACATGATCGACGAACGAGAAGTCGAAGCGATCGGGCCCGACCGCCGCTGGAGGTGCCAAGTCGAAGACGTGATAGTCACAGGTCGTGGGGAACGAGAGCAATCGAGTTCCGATCGCGGCGAAACGATCGACGAACTCTTCACGGGGATGATAGGTCGTGTAGGTCAGACCGCTGCACGGCTGCCCGTCGATGGCCAACGCAGGTCGTCCATGATGCCGCACGATCGACGCCCGAGCGTGTCGCCGCGCTGGCGGCTCTCGGATCTCGAGCACATGGGTACCCCGTCGGCGCCCTCGCTTCCAGTGCTCCAGCCGGCTCGGGCCCGCCGGAAGGTGCGGTGGCAATCGAACGGTTTCGCCCGCCTTCCAACGGCTCAAGAGAACACCGTCGGGCGACAGCAAGACGAGCTCGCCATCGTCGGGCCCTCCGGTCAGCACTGTGCCCAGGGTGTCTCCGGGTTTCGCGTGCTCCGGCGCCTCCAGAGTGCCGTCGCTCATCGACCAGGCCTCCAAGGTCAGCGCATCGAAGCTCCAGCAAAACGAACGGCCGACCGGCGGCGACAGAAGCTGCAGCCTCAGGCTACGCAGCGGCGCGCGGAATCCTGCCGGCCCCGCATCGTCGAGCTGCGCCAGGTCGAACGTCCAACGCTGACCTCGCCCCGCCCGCAGGTTGCCGGGCCGAGCAATGGTCGAGATGCGTCCTCCGACGTCGCCGATCGACCAGAGGAACTGAACGGTCGCGTTTCCTTCGAACTGGCCTTCGAGTACCAACTTCGAGAAGGGTCGCGGCCACCAGAGGTTCGCCTTCAACGACAGCGCGGCCCCGTGTCGAGCGGCCGTCCAGGACCAGCTCAGACGCCGACCCAGAGGGCCGGCGACGGTCTCGAGAGCATGCCGACTCGCGAACGTCTGCAGGATGCCATCACCCGAGGGTCGCCATCGGGTGACGATGGGTTGCTCGAAGCTCTCGAGCTGATGTTGCTCGACGAGGTCCTCGCCTCGTTGGGCGGGGCTTTGCGGACCGCGAGGGGCCTCAGATCCGCTTGAAGAATCGATCGAGCTCTTCAAAGGTCAGCTTCAGGGTGGTCGGGCGACTGTGTGGACAGGTTTGCGCATGCGGCACGTTCCGCGCGCGCTCGAGAAGCGCTCGGATCTCTTCGGGTTGAAGAGAGTCTCCGAACATCACCGACGATCGGCAAGCCATCGTGGCGAGGATGTCGTCGAGCAAGTCGTCGGCCAAGCTGTCACCGGACTGCTGCTGGAGCTTCCCGGCGAGGTCTTGGAGAAGACGGGGAAAGTCGATGCGCCCCAGCGCAACCGGAACCGCGTGAATGGCGACCGTGTCCTCGCCGAACTCGGCGACCTCGAGTCCGAGCCGACGCAGTGCTTCACTGGCCTCGAGAACACTCGCCACCTCCGACCGCTCGAGCGTCACGAGCTCCGGCATCAAGAGGCGCTGCACGGGAACGGCACCGCTCTGCAGATTGCGCTTGAGCTCCTCGAAGGTGACTCGCTCGTGGAATGCATGTTGATCGAGGATTACCAGGCCGTCCCGATCCTCCATCAAGATGTAACGTCGATGCATCTGGCAGTATCGTCCCGTGCCGTGGACCGAGCCGAAAGCGACCGGCTCCTCGAGGCGACCCGAAGCCGCCAGCCGCGCAGCGGTCGGATCCGGATGCTGCGGTTGCAGTCCAGCCGGCATCGGAGACGGTGACGCCTCGGAACGATCGATCGCCGCTGCGTCGGGGGCCCGCTCGAGCCACGTTCCGTCGGGGGCGAACTCGGGCGGCGCCGGCCGAGCGAACCAGTCGACCGGCTCGCGCAGCTTCGGAGTTGACCGCGGTGGGAGCTCGTCGGGAGCCCGCAACCGGATCCGTGGTGCGATGTCCGACGCCTCGAGGGCTTCGCGGATGGCCCTCAGGACGTGTCGATAGACGGCGTTCTGATCTTCGAATCGTACCTCGATCTTGACCGGATGCACGTTCACGTCGACACGCGCCGGATCACAGTGAAGGTAGAGGAACGCGATCGGGAAGCGACCGTCGGGCAAGAAGCCGTGGAAGCCCTGGCGAATCGCATGGGAGAGCGATTGGTTCTTGATGTAGCGTCCGTTGAGGAACAGCATCTCCAAGCGCCGGTTCTTGCGGGAGACGCTGGGCGTCCCCACGAAGCCCTCGACCCGAACACCATCCCCGGACGAAGCGACCGCCACCAGATGGTCTCCGACCTCGGCACCGTAGTGGGCGGCGATGCGATCTCGCAAGGAGCGCGCGGCCGCCAGCTTGAGCAGCTGCCGACCGTTGTGGTTCACGGAGAAGCTGACCTCGGGGTGTGCGAGCGCGAGACGAACCAGCCAATCGACGATCTGACCGACCTCGGCCGAGTCGCTCTTGAGGAACTTTCGCCGGGCGGGAACGTTGTAGAAGAGGTTGCGCACCTCGACCGTCGTTCCGGGAGCTGCGCTACTGATCGCGGGACCGTGGATCCGACCGTCACGGCACTCGATCTCGCCGCCGTGCTCTTGAGCCAGCGGCCGTGACCGAATCGTCAAGTGTGAGACGGAACCGATCGAGGCGAGGGCCTCCCCTCGAAAGCCCAGCGTCGCGATGTGAAAGAGGTCGTCGGGTTGATCCAGCTTGCTGGTCGCATGCCGCTCGACCGCGAGCACCAGCTCGTCGAAAGCGATGCCTTCACCATCGTCCACTACTCGGACGAGCTGCTTGCCCCCTTTCTCGATGGCGATCTCGAGGCGCCGAGCCCCTCCGTCGAGAGCGTTCTCGACCAGCTCCTTGATCACGGACGCAGGTCGCTCGACGACCTCACCGGCCGCGATCTGACCGATGACGAGCTCGGACAGTCGTCGAATCAACTTTGCCTCCCCACGGGCTCACCTGCCATCGCGACGAGACCTTCCTCGAGGATTTCGTCCGGCCGTTGTCGAGCGCCCGACTTCAGCTTTCGATCCAGCTCAAAGAGCCGCCTCAACACCGCCTGAGCGGCGGGAGCCGACCAACGCTGCATCTGTTGTCGGAGCCGCGGGAGGAAGGGTGATCGGACTCCGAGCTCCCGAGTCAGCTCGTCCTCGCTCCCACCGGCTCGAACGATGCCGTGTCCGCGAGCGATCTGCACGAAGGTCCGATGAAGCGCCGAGACCAAGAATCCGGCGATGACGCCCGGATCCTGGACCTGGCGGCCCTCCAGCTGAACGCCTCCCTCGAAGAGGCGTCGCAGGAGCTCGAGTGCCCGAGGGAGATCCCGCACTCCCATCGCCTCGGCCAGCACGAATGAAGAGCCCTCGCCCGAGCGCGCCGCCAGCTGCTCGATCGTGTCCGTCGTCACGACTCCGGGTCCCTGACTCTGAAGGATCTTCTCGAGCTCGTTCATCAGCTCGTTCAGGGACGTCCCCGAGATGTCGTAGAGCAACCGGGCCTCGGGCAACCCGATCTTCAGACCCAGCTCACGTCCGCGCGCGGCGATCCACTGAGCCAACGGCGTGTCGTGAGGCGGAGC
Source organism: Planctomycetota bacterium (assembly GCA_029260795.1). GTDB lineage: Bacteria > Planctomycetota > OFTM77 > OFTM77 > OFTM77 > OFTM77. The sequence goes on from JAJDCO010000015.1 coordinate 78,598, forward strand.
GTTTGGCTTCCAGGGCGGAGGGCTAGCGTAGGGTGCTTCGCACTCCACCATCACCCCCGACTGCGCCAGTGCCTTGAAGGCTTTGCTGTTTGCTCGCAAGCTCGCAGCGGCGCAGACCAAGACGTTCTCCGTCTTGAGCGATGCCAGCGCACGCTCGAGGAGCTCGCCATGAGCGACTAAGAGCGCACTGCCGTTTCGCAGGATCACCATGCGGCGGCCTCCGAACAGGGACGACATCCGGATATCATCGAGGATGGCACTGATCACAGGCGGCTTGCCGGTCGCCTCGTCCTCCTGGCCGTCATAGTAGACGAGGTCCAAGTCATCGGGCGCCATCGCCTCGAGGCGCGCTCGTACCGCTGCGATGCCGCGGTCGTGGAAGTAAGCTTCCGGGCCGAGGAAGGCATACACCGGCGCGACCTCGTCGCGCTCGATCGCGCGCAGGAATTGCTCGAACGGCAGAAGTGACTTACGTGCCATCGGGCTCAGCCCAATCGAAAGACGTCGAGGATACCGGCGGCCATCAGCACCAGGCTGACCACGCCATTGACGTTGAAGAAAGCGACATTGAGGCGAGACAGATCTCCAGACCACACGAGCCGGTGCTCGTAGGCGAGGAGCAGAGCCACCGCGGTCAACCCGACAGCGTAGCCGGCGCCGAGCTGTGGCGAAAGGAGCCCGACGACGATCAAGAGACCCACCATGGAAGCATGGAGTGCCGCCGCGATCCGGATCGACCGCAGGATCCCGAAGCGTACCGGGATCGAGTGCAAGCCGCGCCGACGATCGAAGTCATGATCTTGGCAGGCATACAAAATGTCAAACCCTGCCACCCAGGTGAGCACGGCCAATCCCAGGAGGATCGGGATCCACGGTCGGTCGTCGAAGACCCCCGTGACCGCCAACCAGGCCCCGAGCGGTGCCAGACCCAAGGCCAGACCCAGGACGAGGTGCGAGCCCGCCGTGACTCGCTTGGTCCACGAGTAGCCGAGCAGCACGATCAGTACGGGAATCGACAAAGCAAAGCACAAGGAGTTCAGCTGCGCCGCACCGACGAGGAAGGCGGAGGCCGAGAGGATCACGAAGACCGCCACGGTCGTGCGACCGACTCGACCGGCTGGGAGTGCCCGACCCCGCGTGCGCGGATTCTCGGCATCGATTCCGTGATCGAGCCAACGATTGAAGCCCATCGCCGCCGAGCGAGCCCCCACCATCGCGACCAGAATCCAGCCCAAGGTCGACGTCGCGGGCCAGCCTTGCGCCGCCAGAAACGCGCTCAGCAATGCGAAAGGCAGTGCGAATACGGTGTGGGCCAGCTTGATGTCGGAGGCGATGACGCGCAGGGCGGACAACATGTGCTCACTCGTTTCCCAGGTGGTGGGCTCTCAACCACTCCATCGTTCGATCAACCCGGCATCGATTCCAAATCCGTCGAGGGCCTTCGTCACAACATGGTCCACAAAGTGATCGACAGTCCGGGCTCCGGTGTACAGGGCAAGCATGGCAGGCACGATGCGCGCTCCCTGACGCGAAAGCCGGAGCAAGTTCTCGAGGTGGAGTGCACTCAGGGGGCTCTCCCGAGGTATGAGCACCAGGGGCCGACGCTCCTTGAGAGTCACATCGGCGGCTCGCTCGAGCAAGTTGCTGGAGCTTCCGCTCGCCAGGCGGGCGAGAGTGCCCATGCTGCAGGGAGCGACGATCATGCCTCGGCAAGGAAACGTGCCGCTGGCAGGTGCCGCGCCCACGTTGGCCTCACCATGCAGGGTCACGCGCTCGTCGTCGTGCCAAGGGAGGCCGCTCCGTCCCGAGATGCCGGCCTCGCGCGCGAGCACCTGCCAACCTCCTCGCGAGACGATGACCTGGGGACGCATATCGAGGCGGCACAGCGTCTCGACCAGGCGAAGTCCAATCTGGCAACCGCTCGCTCCACTGATTGCGACGACGATGTTGCGCTCACTCGGGGTGTCGGACACTTCAGGCTCGGCTCAGGTAGAAGAAGACGTCATAGAAGGTGTGCGCGTAGACGGCTACCGCCAGGCCCCGCAGTGCGAACAGGGCTCCCAAGATCACTCCGCCCAGGAATCGGAAAGCGAATGAGGCGGTCTCCAAGCTGTCCGCTTCGGGCCCGATATAGTGGAAGGCCGAGAAGGCTGCCGCTGAAACGAGGATCGAGATCGCGGCCGCTCCGGGCGGCCTCAGACCCAGCCAGCGTGCCAAGACGAGGTAGACCCAGCTCAGGAGAATCAGCCGAAAGAAGATCTCCTCGTAGACACCCGCGCCCACCGACAGAATCAGGTCGATCACCAGGTCCTCATCGCCCTCCGCCATCGACAGCGGAAGGATACCCTGGCGCAGCAGATTGACCACGGGCCCGAGCGTGACTCCGTAGAAGGCGGCCTCGAGCACCATGGGCGGGTAGTAGAGGCCCACTCGCACGCCGCGCCTCACCAAGACGATCATGGCCGCGAGGCAGGCGGCGAGGAAGGTCACGTTGAGAACCGGGACACCATAGGGACCGAAGACTTCGAACAGCCCCTTGAAGAGGACATCCGCTCCATTGCGCCAGCGCGATCCCGAGACGATCAGACCGACCTCGTACAGCGCGACCAACGGGACGATGTAGAACAAGCCTAAGGCGAGCCCGCGTGATTCGCGCAGGTACGCGTTCAGCCCGCCCTGGCTCTCTCGAGCCGTCCTGTCCCCTCGCCTCCGCGGGTCACTCATCTGCCGAGCTCAGGTGACCCCGGCGGGTGTCGACGGGCTGGGCCGTTCGACACGGACCTGAGCGATCGGCTTCTCTGCCACGTGGATCACCGTGATGCCCCACGTCAGCGGACGGATGACGACGTTCTCGAAGCCGACGGCCTCGAGCAGTCTCGTCAGCGTCTCCCGATCCGGGAACCGAGCCACCGATTCGGGGAGGTATCGATAGGCGTCGTCCGGGCTGCCGGACACCCACTGGCCGACCTGGGGGAGGAACCGGTGGAAGTAGAAGCGATACAGGTGGCGAAACCCCGCGGCCTTGGGCTCGCTGAATTCCAAGACCACGGCGCGACCGCCGGGAGTCAAGACGCGAAACATCTCCGCCAGCCCGCCGCTGAGGTCGGCGACGTTGCGGATGCCGAACCCGACGGTCACGACATCGAACGAGCCGTCGGCAAACGGCAATCGAAGACTGTCCGCCACTCCGAAGCGGGGCCCCTCATCCGGATGGGAGCGTCGCTGCCGCTTCTCTTCGGCGAGCTCGATCATCTCGGGGCAAAAGTCGGTTCCCACGATGGTCTCGAGCTCCGGATGGCTCTGAGCGAACTGCAGAGCGAGGTCGCCGGTTCCGGTACAGATGTCGAGCACACGCTCCTGCCCGGTCCGGACCTCGGCAGCACGAACGGCCGCTCGACGCCAAGCGACGTCGCGGCGCAGGCTGAGCAGCCGGTTGAGGAAGTCGTATCGCCGAGAGATCGCCGCAAACATGCGGCGGATCTTTGGCCCTTCGGGCATCTCGCATCTCCGGGGGTCCGTTCGAAGGGGCATTATTAATCGAGCCGGACGAGAGCGGCAAGAGCGCCCTGGTTTCGCGGTGCTTGTGGGCGCTGCGATGGAACCCGGAAAAGAAGAAGGCCCCCGCCGTTTGGCGAGGGCCTCTTCATCGAGTCGGTCGAGCGGTTCGAGACCGGGAGGCTTACTGCTCCCAGTAGTCGGCCAGGACGGTGACACCGGGCGTCACGACCTCACCGATCTTGTCGGCGAACTCCTGGTCGAAGATCTCGACGACACCGCGATCATAGCTCGCGATATACACCTTGGTCGGCGTATTGACCGGGATGGCTCCGCCGGGAACGAAACGCTTCTCGTCTTTCGAGTTGCTGACCGCGTTGCTCGGGCCGACGTTACCGCCACCGAAGAGGCAGCCCACGTTCGTCAGATTGTCGAACGCGATGTCAGCCGGAGGACCCGCAGTCTCGTAGGTCTGCAGAACGGTCCACTCCCGGGTCCGGAAGCCGGGCGTGCTGTTGAAGAAGCCCGGAGTCGGCGGGAAGGGAATGATTCCTTGCGGCGAGTTGGTGAGGGTCAGGCGAGACACGCGGCCGAGGCCCCGCGAATCGGTGTGACACACGAAAACGCCACTGCGCAGGTCATGCGGATCGAGCTGGAGCTTGCTGGCTCCGAAGAATCCCGTCACCTCGCCGAGCACGTCATCCGGCCCAACACCATTCGGCGCCGCCGGGCCCGACTCGAAGAGCGTGACCGAGTTGCCGCCAGCGTTGGAGATGTAACCGAAGTAGACGCCGCTGAAGTAGCCGAAGATGGACTGACGCGAAGAGAGCACGACGTCGTAGGGACGGTTGATCAGCGACGCCAGCGTCTTGCGGACCGTTTGGTCGTTGACGTTGATGATGCTGACGGTGTTCTCGAGGAAGTTGCAGACGAAGACGTCTTCGTTGTCCGGCTGGACGGCGATTCCTCGCGGACCCCGACCGACCGGCACCCGACTGAGCTCGGTGTGGATGGTCGACGACGACATCCGTGTGTCGACGATCGAGATGTCGGAGGTGCTGAAGTTGGAGACGTACAGCAGCTTCAAGTTCGGAGCAAAGGCGAGCTGCTCGGGATCCGGAGTCGCGATCGACTCGTAGATCGTGAAGAGATTCGAGTTCACGACCTGGATCGCCCGAGCGTTCTTGTCGACCACGTAGAGCAGGTTGCCGATCTGCTGACGCGACGAGTACGAGCAGGGAATCGTGGTCGCTGGCGCCGGGCCCGGGCCTCCGACCGTACAAGGCACCGGCTCGGCACCGGGGATGAACGGGTTGGAGAGCGAGGTCGGCGGCGTCGAGAGTGCCGGAGGGTTCGGCGTCGGCGGATCCGAGATCGTATTGGTCGTGACACCGAAGCCACAGACCGCCGAAACGTGGAAGCCGGTCGCCGCATTCGGGTTGGTCTGGTCGAACTGCGGAACACCCATGAACGTGAAGCCGTCGATGAAGTTTCCGACATGGATGTCCGACACGGCACCGATGATCGGAGGACGTTGCAGGAACGGGCTGCCCGAGCTGTCGAGCACCAGGCTGTCGACGCCGTTCGAGCCGATGTTGATTCCGGACGGGTTGTCCGGCGTCGGTGCGCCCGTGGTCGCGCCACCCCCATTGAGATCGATCACACCCATTCCAGGGTTACCACCGATCGAGCCCCAGTAGATCGCTTCGGGAGAAACCGGAGCATTGACGAGCGCGGGACCGGTCGCGGTTCGGAAGGTGACGCTGGCCCGCTCGGTGAGCAGGTTGGCGAACAGATCCTCGACGGCGGCGCCCTGCGTGTCCTCGGGCTGGAAGACGTTGTAGGAGACGTCCGACAGTCCGGGAAGCGGGATGATCGGCTGGATGCGCCAGGTACAGAGATTGTGCGGGGAGAGCGAGTCGGCGTTCACCGGCAGCACCAGCGGACCGATGTTCAGCGTCGCCGTCGCGGGGTCGGAAGGCGGAATCCCCGACTGCGGGCCGAGGCCCGGCAGAATCGGCTCGGAAAAGGTCACGAACAGGTCACTGAAGATGTCGACGTTGTTCGAATTGTTCGCTGGAGAGATCGCAATCACGCGCGGCGGATAGATGTCCGGCCCCACGCTCACGCCCGTGCAACCCTCAGTCGCGATCGGCTCGCCCGTAATCGAGCGCACCGTCTGGAACACGTTGATCGAGACCTGGCCGATCGGGAAAGTCTCGAGAGTCCCGAGGTCGCCATCGGAGTCCGCGATGAAGAGGAAGACGTTGTCGCCGAGGTTCTGGGCCTCGGCCGGGAAACCGGGAACGGCGTTGACGGTGCCGTCCGGCAGGCGCTCTGCGAAGACGTTCTCGACGATCTGACCGGTGGCTTCATCCAGTCGAAAGCCCTTGCCGTTGTGCATCGCCACGCCCTTGACGATCTGACCGCTCGCATCGGTGATGGTGATCGCGCCCGTCAGGAATCCCTTCGGTCGCAGGATCGGATCGTCGTCGATGATGGAAGACTTCGAGACCGGTCCCGAGAAGGTGACCCGCAAGAAGTGATTGCCCGGCGTGCCGTCCGGAAGCTTTGCCTCGATCGGCCACGGCACCGGCGCAGCGATCAACTGGCCTCCGACTCCGATTTCCAGCGGAGAGAGGCGGCCGAATCCGTTGCTGACCTCCTGGATGCTCACGTCATCCAGAGCCGCAAGGCCACCAGAACTGCCTCCGGTGTTACATGCGATCATCATCGTGGACAGGGCCACGAAGACGAGTACCGGACCCAGTCTCACGAACGGTGACCCGTCCCGAGTCACTGATCGATCCTTCATCCTCTGTTCCTCCTCTTAGACATCCTGCCTGGGCCACTCTGCGAGGTCGTCTCGGAGAGTCGCTTACCCGATCCGGGATCCGGCATGTCCGGGAACCTGCCTGAATCCAACTTAATGCCACACCAGGCCCCGGACCGGGCTCGCGTTGTTTCTTGGCTCGTGCTCCCTCTCGTCAGGAGCCCAGTGGATCGACGTTGTGGTGGTGCACCCACGTTTTGGAGCACCTCGCCCTGGTCAACGTCCGTCCATCCTGCACGCTCTGCCGAGAAAGCAAGGCGCGTACCGCAAGAAAAACGCGTACCGGACAGAGACTCTAAACCTCGTTCAGATTGAGAATTAGTGACAACCTACGAATCGTTTCCGACGATCGGCTCGACGGGGCACGAGCGATTCTGCCCGTCCGCCTGTGTGCGCTTCCGCCCGAGGGCAGCCGGGCCAGTCGAAGGCGGCGCAATTCTACGGGGGCTGCCAGTGGCACACCACACCAAAACCCGGTGTTGCAAAGACCTACACGACCGCGAGCTGCCTCGCCTCCCCTCTCCACAACGAGCGCCGGTACGCCGGCTCTCCGGGCTTTCCCAGAAGGCTCGATCCGCGAACGGCGGGATCGATCCGTCGCTCGCATTCAATCCTCCGGATTGCTAAGCTCCACTCTCGGCTCGCACGCTGAGTGGGCGGCGGCGGCGAGCCCGATGGGTCGTGCGCACCTCGGCCGCCCCTCCCCATTGGGAGACGGCATGGAACGTGTCTTCGACATGGCCCCGGACGACCGGGGCGCTGAGGCTTCGCTGCGACCGAGCACGCTCGAGGAGTTCGTCGGGCAGGATCGCATCCGCAAGAACCTCCGGGTGTATATCGAAGCGGCTCGACGTCGCGGCGAGGCGTTGGACCATCTGCTCTTCTCAGGGCTGCCGGGACTCGGCAAGACGACCCTCAGCCTGCTGATCGCCGCCGAGATGGGCACCGAGTTCAAGGCCTCGTCCGGACCGGCCCTCGAGAAGCCGGGCGATCTGGTCGGAATCCTGACCAATCTGAAGCGCGGTGACGTCTTCTTCATCGACGAGATCCACCGCCTGTCGCCCGTGGTCGAGGAGTACCTGTACTCCGCCATGGAGGACTTCAGCCTCGACCTGGTCATCGACCAAGGACCGAGCGCACGCTCGGTGAAGATCCACCTAGAGCGATTCACACTCGTCGGAGCAACGACCCGGGAAGGAATGCTGACCCAGCCGTTTCGAGCCCGCTTCGGCGTCCTCGAGAAGCTGGAGCCTTACCCCTGGGAGCAGCTGGTCGAGATTCTCGTCCGGTCGGCTCGTCTCCTCGAGATCGGGCTGGAGCCGTCGGCAGCCGAGCTCATCGCAAGACGAGCTCGCGGTACGCCCCGCATCGCCAATCGTTTCCTTCGGAGGATCCGTGACGTCGCACAGGTCGAGGGAGTTCCCTCGATCCACGAGCAAGTGGCCCAACGCGGCCTGGCGATGATGGAGGTCGACCCGTTGGGCTTGGAGGCCCTCGACCGCAAGCTCCTCGGCCTGATCGCCGATCTGGGCGGAGGGCCCGTCGGACTCAAGACGCTGGCCGTGTCCGTCGGCGAGGACGCCGGCACCATCGAAGACGTCTACGAGCCATTCCTGATCCAGCAGCAGTTCTTGATCAAGACTCCCCGAGGCCGAATGCTGACCGAGCAGGCCTACCATTACCTTGGGCGCCGACTCCCCCCGCGTCCCACCTCTGGCGACCTTTACTCCTCGGAGTCGAGCACCCCATGATTCGACGGCTTCGTCCGATTCGATCCTCGAATCTCGATGCAGGAGGGAAAGCATGAGTCACACGATGCTCCCGGCCGCGGAACCGGAGGGGGCGCGAGCGGCGCCCGCACCGAGCAGCTCGATCCCGATCCCGACCTGGCGTCGCTTCGGGTGGCTGGCGGCTCCCATGGTACTCAGCTTCGTTTCGCTCTACTGCGTCAGCTTGACGGAGCCAACCGCAAGGGATGGCGGCGTGCCATCCGTCCGTGTGTGGCTCAAGAAGCTGCAGGGCGAGACCGCCCTGACATTCGAGTCCGCCCAGCCGATTTCAGTCGAGACCATGGCCGGACGCTCGCTGACCACGGCCGATGTGCTTCGGCACACGCTCTCATCCCACAACGGAGAGCTTCGGCTGGACGGGCAGCGCATCGACGTGCGTCAGGTGGTGCTGCGCTCCGCTGATCCCCTTCAGAGTCAGGGCCGCTCCTACCGAGGCTCGCTGGTGGTCTCGGTCGACGAGGGTCGTCTTCGAACGATCAATCACATCGACCTCGAAGACTATCTGAGCGGAGTGGTCGGCAGCGAGATTCCGGCGCTCTCGGCCCGCGAATCCCTCAAGGCTCAAGCGGTCGCGGCGCGGACCTATACTCTCTGGCGCATGGCGCAGAACTCGCGGCGTGCATACGACCTGACCGATGACACCTACTCGCAGGTCTACGCGGGCGCCCTCGACATCTCCGAACGCGTCCTGGCCGCCGTCCACGCGACGCGGGGCGAGGTGTTGTCATTTGAGGGTAAGTTCCTTCCATCATATTATCATAGCACCTGTGGAGGCCACACCTCCGATCAGCGAGTCGGCTTCGGCTCGGGACGCGAGATCGATCCACTCCGCGGGGTGACCTGCGGATACTGCACCAGCTCCCGCTACTACAGCTGGACCGCTTCTCTTTCGCGAGCCGACGTCGATCAGAAGCTGGCCAAGGAAGGAGGGCGTGTTCAAGCCATCCGCCCCCTCGAGCGAGACGATCTCGGCCGCTGGTGGAAGGTGGAGATCGAAACGGAGAAGGGACGCCGCGAGATCAGCGCCAATGGCCTGCGCATGGCCCTCGGACCCAACCAGATTCGAGGAACCCTCATCGAGGGTCTTCGGCTCGAGGGCGACCAGTGGGTCATTCGCGGGCGCGGTTGGGGGCACGGGGTCGGACTCTGCCAGGTCGGCGCCATGACGCTCGGGCGAGAAGGCTGGAGCTATCGGCAGATCCTGGAGCACTACTACCCCGGCGCCAGCCTCCGTCGCGCCCCCGCGGCAGACGCCGCGGGATGGCACCTCGTCGAGTAGAGATCACACCCGCATGCTGACCTCCCCTCTCGCGTTCGAGCGGCTCGCCCAAGACGGGCGCGCACGAGTCGGACGCATCACGACCCTTCACGGTACCTTCGAGACCCCCGTCTTCATGCCGGTCGGAACTCAAGCCACCGTCAAGAGCCAGACGACAGACGATCTCCAGCGAGCCGGCGTCCGAATCCTGCTCTGCAACACGTACCATCTCCACTTGCGCCCCGGTGAAGAGGTCATCGAGCACCTCGGTGGGCTGCATCGATTCATGAGCTGGCCCGGTGCTATCCTCACGGACTCGGGTGGATTCCAAGTCTTCTCCCTGGCACGACTCCGCGAGGTGCGTGAGGACGGAGTCCTCTTCCAATCGCATCTGGATGGATCGGACGTCTTCCTCGGCCCTGATCAGGCCATGGCCATCCAGCAAGCGCTCGGCAGCGACATCGCGATGGCCTTCGACGAATGCCCACCTCATCCGGCTGCCCGTTCAACCGTGGAAGCCGCGGTCGAACGCACGTTGCGGTGGGCAGCGAGATGCGCCGAACGACGCGCCGAACGGCCCCAACAGGCAGTCTTTGGCATCGTTCAAGGTGGCATCCACCCCGACCTCCGTCAGCACTGCGCCCGAGAGCTTCGGGCCATGGGCTTCGATGGCTTGGCCATCGGTGGCCTGAGTGTCGGGGAGACCAAGGAGATGATGAACGCCGTGCTCGAGGACACCGAGCCCGAGCTCCCGGTCGACAGTCCCCGCTACTTGATGGGAGTCGGCGCTCCCGAGGATCTCTTCGAAGCCATCGAGCGCGGAGTCGACATGTTCGACTGTGTCATGCCCACGCGGAACGGCCGGAATGGCGGCTGCTTCACCTGGTCGGGCAAGGTGCGGCTGAAAGCGGCCATCCACCGCGAGGATCCGGGTCCTCTCGATCCCGACTGCGGGTGCTCGACCTGTCGGGGTTACTCACGAGCCTACTTGCGACACCTCTTCAACACCGACGAGATGCTCGGCTCGCAGCTCGCGAGCCATCACAACATCGCCTTCCTCCAATCGCTCATGGAGAAGATTCGGGAAGCGATTCGAGCCGGTCGGTTCGCCGAGCTGAAGGCCGAGTTCACGGCTCGTTACTTCGGCCCGCACGAGCGCTGACGGACGCGAACCGAGACCGCCGGAAGAGCGGCCCGGTCCGCCTGGAGAAGCGTTGCGCTCAGTCGTTGGCGAGCACCTCGAGGTGCTCGATGTGGAACACACGGTAGGTGATACCGCCCGTGTTCCGAATCCGCCCACGAATCCCGACCAGGCGACCCCGGTAGTCTTCGAGTCGGAACTTCCCCTTTTGCCCGTGGCCCGACTTGCTCTGAAGGAAGTACTGCGTCTGTCCGCCTCGCACCAGCTGGAACGGGTAGATTGGCGTCGGTCCGACCAGTCCCTTGGGAACGGCCTCGACCCAACCGATGGCGTCGAAGCGCGAGGAGCGCTCGGGCTTCTCCGGCTCCTCCTCCTCGATCGATTCAATCTCGTTGCGCTTCTCCTGAATCATGCGCTCGAGATCATCGCGCTCCCGCTTCAGCTCGCGCTGCTGACGAGCCTCTTGTTCCAGGCGCTCTCGGCTCGACTCGAAGGCCTGAATGTCGGCCAACACCTGAACGGCGCTCTCGCGAACCGGACCGACCGAAGCTCCATCGCGAAGCGCTACCGCTTCTTGCCTCCAGCCCGAGAAGTCGACTCCTTCCGGGTTGGCGAGGGCTGCCGAGACGGCCGCCTGCAACTGGGCGAGCGCGTCGGCGCGACCGGTGGCCGCCTCGCGCTCGGCCGCGGCCTTCCGGGCCAATGGGCTCGACTCGCGCCAGCGGCGGTCACGGTCGGCGGCCGCCTTCTGAAGAGAGGCGGCGAGCCCTGCTCGCGTGCCGGCCTCGGCGACTTGTGCCTCTTCGATCCACGCCCGAGCACCGGGCGGCGACAAAACCTTCAGCCAATCGGACTCCCGATCGATGATCCGGAGGCGAGTGCCTCGTTGGACCCGCGTGATCGGGTAGTTGTTCTTCGAAGTGGCGACCGCGCGCAAGTTGACATTGTCGCCCAAGACTTCGCCCTGAGCATCGTTGCCAACCTGAACGTAGTCACTGTGCACGTAGCACTCGAAGCCGCCCGGGACCTCGATCTCGAGCCAGCCTCCCAGACGCTCCTCGGTCACGACCAGCAGGGTGCCGGACTCGAGCGTCTCGGTCACCTTGTAGTTCTGGTTGGCCCCAGCTCGTAGCTCTGCGCGACCGGTCGTCTTGACGACTCGGTCGGCGTCTTGCGCGAGCGTCGGACCGACCCACAATACGGCCACGAACCAACCGACCAGCAACCCCGTACCGCCCATGTCATCCTCCCGTTGCCATGCCGTCGTTCCGGTGCTCTCCGCCCAGAGAGCCTCCCGAATCGCCGTGCACCAACTCCTGGCGATTGACGCCGCTGGCCGTGTGCACTAACGTCCGGTCGATCGGCATTATTGGGCATGCCGAGAGCCCGTGCAAAGGGAATTTCCCACTACATGATGCGATCGACTCCTGCGACTGCCCCCATCCTCGGTGGGATCGTCCTCGTTGGCCTCACGGGCCTCCTCGTCTGGACGACCGCCTGTGCGTCCAGGCCGGAACGTCCTCCGGCGGAGCGCATCGCCTCTCTTCCGTTCGGCCTCGACGACCTCGAACACCTCGCCACCCTCGCCGGACCGGGCGAAATCTCTTTTACGACTCGAGAAGACTCCGGAGACCGAACCGTTCTCCTCACGGTCGTGGATGCTCCCCCCCTGCGCGTGCGCCGTACCGTCATCGATGCCGATCGCTATGGCGAATTCGTGCCCCAGGTGGTCGAATGCCGCGTCCTCTCCGCAGCTCCTCACTCGCTGCGCCTCGAGCTCGAGATCGAGGTGCCGCTCAGCAACTTCGTCTATCAGCTCGAGTACGACCTCAGTCGAGCCGAGACGGTCGGCGTATCTTGCCCGGAAGGGGCCTTCGCAGGGAGCCGTTGGCGATGGGATTTCCTTCCGCTCGATGAGGGTCGAAGCACGTTGCTCTGCTACTCGTCGGACTCTCGTATCGGAAACGACAACATGCTGCTCAATCAAATCCTCGCCTTTCATCCCGACATGGAAACCGGCTTCAGCTTCTCGTCCGGGCTCGCACTGATTCGGGCGATGAAGTCGGAGAGCGAAAGGGCCTTGGCAGAATCACCCTCCTCGGACGGAGGCGACTCATGACGATCGACGACGGGGGCAGCGCACCCTTCGACGCTCGACAACGCGCCGGGCGATACCTGGCCGCCCTCGCCCTCTTGGTAATCGGCGTCCTCGGAGGCTCCTACACGGGCAGCTTACTCCTCTGGATCATCGGTCCTTTGGGCGCCCTTCTCTTGGCCGCCGCGACCTATCTTCGGGATCGCTGACGAGGACGGGCTCGAGGCAGCTCAAGACTCTCCGCGGATCCGTTCGGCGCAGCGGCGCGCGGCATCGAACACCTGCCAGATCGGCACTTTCGCATCCAATGCCCGGCGACGGCAATCTTCATACTCTGGCGAGCAGCGAACGCCTGCGGGCGTCTCGCACCACTTGACGGTCACGGTTCCGAAAGGCGTTTCGACCGACTCCGTTCGACGGTTCAGGAGGCTCCGCGTCCACTCGCTCCGACGCACACCGAGGGTCGTGGTCTCACTCAGGATCACCTGCTCCAGCCGATGCGCATCAACCGGCCGCACCAGAGCTCCGAGAATCACACCCGGTCGCCCCTTCTTCATCTGAATCGGAATCGTGTAGGCATCGAGCGCACCAGCGGCCAGCAAGCGCTCGAGCGCGAATCCGAGCACCTCTCCTGTGCTGTCGTCGAGATTCGCCTCGAGCACGACGATCGAATCACGATTGGAGTCGATATCGGATTCGACCGCGTCGCCCAATACCACACGCAGCAGGTTCGGCGGATTCTCACGCTCCCGATCCCCGAGGCCGTACCCAATGGCGATCGGTCGGTAGGTTGGCGGTGGTCCCGGCTGTGCCAAGGTCGTCACGATCGCCGCACCGGTTGGCGTCACGAGCTCTTCGCGCAACCCGGACGGCCGGACGGGAAAGCCCCGAACAAGCTCCAGCGTGGCCGGGACGGGCACGGGCATCTTGCCGTGGGCACAGCGCACGAAGCCTTCACCGAGTGCGAGCGCTGAGCTGTAGATTCGATCGACGTCGAGGAGCTCCAGCGCAATGGCCGTCCCGACGATATCGATGATCGCGTCGACCGCGCCCACCTCGTGAAAGTGCACCTCCTCGGGAGGCACGCCGTGGACTCGCCCTTCGGCAACCGCGAGCCGGCGGAAGATGTTGGAAGCCCGCTCGGCGGCTCGAGCCGGAATCTCCGCCAGCGAGATCAGCTTCTCGATCTCGGGCAGGCGGCGGTGGACACCGGGCTGCTCTGCGTGATGAGAGTGTTCCTCGTGCCCGTGATCGTGATCTGCGCCGTGGGCATGGCCAGGCGAAGGTGAAGAGTCCATCTCGAGGTGAACTCGAAGGTCGATTCCGCAGATCCCGCCGCGAACCTTGGGCGTAGCCTCCAGCCTCCAGCCCGGAACTTCGAGCCGTTGCAGCTCGGCCTCGATCTCGGCGAGGGGGGCTCCCGCGTGTACGAGCGCGCCCAACATCATGTCTCCGGCGACCCCCGAGAAGGCGTCCACGTAGAGCAATCGGCCCATCGTCGCTACTTTGAAACGTCCAACTTCGTTGCCACAGGACACGGTAGGATCTTATCATGGGGTCGTCCGCTCGACCTGCCTGACGCCGAGCATCCTACGGGAGTCTCCAGGACCATGAGCATTCGCACCGTTCTCTGGGTGGGAACCTTCGCGATACTGTTCGGCGTTTGCGCCGAATCGGCCATCGCACACGGCGGACGTTACCGCGGCCCGTCGTCGTTACTTCCTCCAGGCCTCGCACCGACGACGCCCAAGGGCGTGCCGGGCGGACCGACCACTCCCTCCGGCGGCGGCCAAGACCGCTGGGAGTTTTGGTGGGTCCACAACTTCGACACGGTCTCGCGTCTGCGTGACCGCGCCGGTCAGTGGCACGATGCCCAGCAGGGGCAGCGGGCCTACGAGAAGATCACGGACGACCTCCGGGAGGAGGTCCGGCGAGAGCTCCTCGAGCTGCTCGGGGACTCCTCGAACGAGGTCGTCAGCGCCGCCGCGTTGGCCTTGGGCAAGATCGGCCTTCCGGAATCGAAGGATGCTCTGCTACCGCTGCTGAGCTCAGGCAGCCAAGACGTGCGAGTCAGCGCGATCCTGGCCTTGGGCCTCCTGGGAGACGAGGTCGGCTTCGACCCGATCGTTCAGGTACTTCGGAGCAAACGGGCCACACAAGACCTGGTCGCCTTCGGGCACCTCGCCCTAGGCTTGATCGGCTCCGATGCGGCGCTGAAGGTTCTCGAGGCGCACACGAGCAAGCTTTTGGCCGACGCTTCGGGGAGCCGCTTGGCTCCGACTCGTCACTCGGCGGTCCTGGCGCCCACTCTGCTCGCCTTCGGCTTGTCGGGCCGCAAGACTGCCATCCCAGCCCTCCAAGAGGTGCTTCTCGGCGATACGAGCCTGGATGCCGATGTTCGATCGGCGGCCGCTTCGGCGCTCGGGAAGATCCCCGATCCCACCAGCGTGGCGATTCTGGCCCGTGCCCTCGAAGACAAGGACATCGAAGTCCGGCGCGGCGCGGCCTTGGCCTTGGGGGAGATCATCGGGCCGGACGATGCCGAAGCGGAGCGGCGCCTGAAGATCTTGGCTCGCGGGGATTCCGACCCACAGGTGAAGAGCTTCGCGTTGATCTCCTTGGGCAAGAGCCAGAGCCCCACGGCTCGCGCATTTCTCGAGAGCTCCTTCAAAGAGCGGGGCCAGCACACGGTGCGGGCCTTTGCGGCTCTCGGGCTCGGCTTGATGGGCGACCGAGCGAGTGCGCCACTGCTGCACGCGGCACTGGGCAAGGACAAGGAGTCGAGCCTGGTCGGAGCGATCACCCTGGCGATCGGGCTGCTGGGCGACAGCACGGCGGCGCCGAAGCTCATCGAGCTGGCGAACGGCTCAGGCGATCCGACGGTCCGAAGCAATGCCCTCCTCGCCCTCGGTCTGCTCGGCGACCCAGCGGTCCTTCCTCGGATTCAGGGGCTCCTGACGCCGGACCTGCAGGCAGAGATGTTGAGCTCACTGCTGGTCACCTTCGGATTGCTCGGTGACCGAGCGAATCTCGACCGGGCGGAGATCTTGTTGAAGCGCTCGCGCTCGGAGACGGTCAAGGCCGCGGCGGCGTTCGCGCTGGGTCGGATCGGAGATGCGGCGTCGGCGAAGCTGCTCGTCACGATCGCGATGGCGAAGAGCGAGTCGGACACGACACGTACTCAGGCCGTGATCGCACTCGGTAACCTGCTCGAGGACCGTGCGATCTCCCGCCTGTCGGAGATCTCGGCCGGCGTCAACTACCGATCAAAAACGCTCTACCTGACGGAGATCCTCGATCTGCTCTGAGAGAGAGCCGCCGGGCTCATCGACACTCGAGGTATTGGCGGATCCGGGCTCAAGATCGTCCGTGGAGGCACCGATAAGAGCGAGGACCTCTCCGCTTCTGCAGGTCATTCAGAATCCAGAGATCGGGGCGGACTCGATCGAGATCGTCGGCGCGCGGTCGTTTTCCCGGGCCGGCTTCAACCATTCACGAGGAGGGATGTCCATGCTCGCAAGGCGCGTGGATGCGATGCTCCGGCCGGGTCGCTGGGCGATCACCGGATTCGCGTTGATACTGGCCGGGTGTGGCGGCGGCGGTGGTGGTGGCGGGTTCCTTCCGCAAAACCCCACTCAGGTCACTATCAACAACATCAGTGGCGACCAGTCGGGCGCCGTCCGCGTCGACTACACGCTGGCGGATCCCGATCAGAACTCGGTCAACGTGATCGTCGAGTTCTCGACCGACGGCAGCACGTTCACGGCAGCGACCGAGCAGGCCGGGGACCCGACGACCGAAGGAGTCTCCCAGCTCCAGACCAGCTCGGCAGGATTCCCGCACGTGTTCGTTTGGGATTCGTCGAGCGACGCGCCCAGCCGGAACACCAATCTCGCATCGGTGCGAGTCCGTGTCGACGAGAACAACGCCGGGCCGTCCGCCACGAGCAACAACTTCACGCTCGTCAACGATCCGAACGAGACGACCCCGCCCGGCGTCCAGAGCACCGGAGCAACCGCAGTTCGGAACAGCGGGAACGACATCATCTCGGTGACCTTCAACGAGGAGATGCGCATCAGCTCGGCGCAGAACGCGTCCAACTTCTCGTTGATCTCGGCTCAGGACTTCTGCGGCAACCCGATCGACTTGACGGGTGCGACATTCTCCTATGACATCTTCACCCGCAAGACTCACATCACGCTGAGCGGCAATCTCGGCTTTGGCACTTCGTTCACGATTCAGGTCGGAAGCGGTGTGCGAGACATTGCGGGCAACACCCTGGGCTCGAACGTTCAGCGCAGCGGCACGGTCGGCGGCGACGACGAGGGGCCCGAGCTGATCGATGTCCTGTTCGTGGGCTCTGGAGTCGACGACTTCACGCCGGACCTCGGTGAGTTCCTCGATCTGACCTTCGATGA
Organism: Planctomycetota bacterium; assembly: GCA_029260795.1. Taxonomy (GTDB): domain Bacteria; phylum Planctomycetota; class OFTM77; order OFTM77; family OFTM77; genus OFTM77. The sequence continues at coordinate 95,628 of JAJDCO010000015.1, forward strand.
GGACGTCACCACCGACTGCGGCATCATCGACTTCACGGACACCGACCTGGTGTTCTTCCCACAGATCAACACGATCGGCGCCGGTGCCACGATCGCGACCACCTCCAATCCCCGGAAGCTTCGAATCATCCTGGGCACCGGACCGTCCTTCACACCCGGCTCATCGGTGATGAACATCGCCGATGCGATCGATCCCCCGGACACGAAGTACAACGACGTCTTCTTCGACTTGGCGGGCAACCGGCCACCCACTCCGGGCTCTCCCTCTCTGTCGGAGCTGCTCCCGATTCGGGCGGACGACTCCTCCAATCCGATCGTGGACGTCCTGACTCTCGAGGGTGTCCCTTCCATCCTCAATGGCACCGGCTCGGCCGGTGGCACGCTGCAGGTACCGCAGAACTGGTTCACGATCGACCTCGAGTATCGCGATCCCGGCCCGGCACGCGTGGACGACAGCACGATCGTCATCGCGAACGACCGGACCCTCGTCAACAACGCGGGTCAGGACATCAATGCGGGGACCAATCTGGTCAGCTTCCTGACCGGCCTTCAGGTCGACGACGAGATGGCCAGCTTCCAGGTGCCGCCGAACTTGGTCTTTCCGAGCGGATTGAACACCTTGTCCGTCACGGTCGACGACAACTCGGGCAACACGTCGTCGACGAAGAGCTTCTCCTTCCAGACGGTTGCGATCTCGAACGGCATTCAGCCATTCGAGACGAACGTGAACCCCTCACAGATCTGGTTCCTCGACTTCAATCGTGATCTCGACACGCTGGCACTCAGCTACCAAGGCGGTTCGGACACGATCACGATCCAAACCTCTCGCACCGCCAGCTCTCCAGTGCTGGCTCCGAACGGCGCGCCGGACTTCGATGAGCTGCTCTTCATCCACGGGCTCAACAACGACGGCAGCATCACGTTCTCGGTCAATGGCACCGGCAAGCAGAACAACGCCTTCATGCGGGACTGGATCATCTCGGAGATCGTCGACAAGCTTCCCGAGTACTTCCCCGGCGTGAACATTCTCTTCACGAGCTCACCTCCCGGTATCTTCCCAGGCGGTGCCTTCCAAGTCGGATACAACTCGGCGAGCTTCTCCCAGATCACCGTGTCGGCCTACTCGGGCGGCACCGGTGCTCTCGGAGTGGCGCTCGTCGATTCCCAGAATGACAACCAGGACAACAACGCTCTGTTCGCCGGCTCGAGCCCCGACCCGGGCGTCGACCTCGGCATCTTCCCTGGCGTCCTCTACGATCTCGAGGTGAATCTGAGCGCCGGCAACTTCTGGCGCCAGACCTTCGACCCGTTCATCCCCGGACGAGCCGATCCGGGAGCGGGCCCACAGCTCGGCCCCGTCGGCGACCAGAGTAACGACAAAGCCATCCTCCAAGACATCGCGGGCACGGGCGCCGCGGTGACCGACCCCGACGACGTGGCGCGACGCGATGCGATCCTCCTCGCCGTCGATCGGTTCTCTCAGCTGGTCGCCTTCGTCCTTGCTCACGAGTGCGGACACTCGATGGGTCTGGTCGAGAACGGCGCCATGCCGGTGGGCCTTTACGGCAACCTCACGGGCAGCTTCCCCGGAAGCAGCGACGGACACATCGACGTCACCAAGTGTGGAGCCGCCTGCACCTCGCTCTTCCCGGGCAACAGCGTCAACGTCATGATCCCGGCCGTGAGCTTCGAAGGCTCCAACCAGGCCCTGTCCAGGTTCAATCCGCTCACTCTCGCGTATTTCCACGAGCGAGCGCTCTACAACTGATCGAGGAGGATGCACCATGAAAGCACTCAGTCTCGTCGTGCTCCTTCTCGGGAGCTGGGCCTCTTGCCTCCAGGCGCAGTCACTCGGTCACGAAGCCGCTCGAAGCGAGCTCGTCGTCACCGGCGAAGCTCGCCTCTTGAACAGTGACGAGCGTCTCGACCTGTTCGAGATTCGCGTCACCGAGTCCGTGCGCGGTGCGGCCGCCACGCGGATCGTCGTCGCAGTTCCTCGGCGAATCTCCAACCACACGTCGCTGCCGGTAGGTCGCCCGGTTCTCGTTCATCTCGTTCGCGCACCGGAGACGGCTCTCTTTGCAAGTGCTCGCAACTTGCACGGAGACGTCCATGTTCTGAGGCCACAGCCGCTGGGGACGATCTCTCTCACCGACCCCGAAGGAGCCGAGCTCCTCGATGTCGCTCGGCGACTGGCCGACCTCGATCGCATTCCCGTTGAGCGCGCCGCCGACCGAGCACGTGCGATGAAAGACCTCTTTCTCGCCTACCTGAATCGTGACTTGCCGGTCACCGTGGGCAGCCTCAGCCGCGACCTGCAAGCTCATCGGGCCGCCTTGGCCGAGCTCGATCGGACCGAGCGAGATGCCATCGTCAATCGAATCTTGACCGCGGCCGATCCCGACATCATCGCCGAGCTGATTCACGTGGCGAGTGGTGCCGAGATACACGAGGCCGCTCCAGCGATTCTGGACCGAGCTCTCGAGGACACGACCGGTCGGCTGGTCATCCACGCCGCGGGAGCCCTGAATGTTCTCGGTGTCACGGATCTCGAGACCACTTGGAAGCAAATCGCTGTCGGTGAGGACCTCGAGCGAGCCCGGCGGGCCAGCGAGCTGGTGCTTCGAACCGGAGCGCGCTCCGCGTTGCCTCGCCTGGGCGAGATCCTGTCGACGGCCGATCGTGATCGAGCGCTCGTCGTCTTGAGCACGCTTCGAACCCTTCCGAGTCGAATGACGGCCGGGACCGCTCGCACGGTGGCGGAAGACCACGAGGACGAGACCGTCCGCGTGGCGGCCCGCCAGCTCCTCCGACGCTGACATCTTTCGGAATGCCCCGGAGCCCGATCTCCGGGGCAACTCCTTCCCATGCTCTCCTCTCCTACTCCCTCCTCACTCCCCCCTCCCCCGCTGGGTGACGGCTCCTCGCGAGCTCCTCGCCTCCTCGTCGAGGCGTGGCTGGTGCGCCGTTCGCAGGCTGGCTGGGAAGTGTTGCTGCTCCGCCGGAGCGAGCAGCAGGGTGGATTCTGGCAGGGCATTTCCGGCAAAGTCGAATCGGAAGACGCCGACCTTCGTGCCGCCGTAGCGCGCGAGGTCCAAGAAGAGGCCGGCTGGCGGCTGGTGCCCGCGACACCGGTGACTGCGCTGGGTGCCGAGCGTGTGTTCCGCGGCTACGACAGCCTGTGGTATCGCAAGCGCAGCTTCCTGGTCGCACTCGACTCCGGTGGATCGACGCCCCCCATCCTGTCCGATGAGCACGTCGCATACCTCTGGGCTCCGCTCGACGAAGCGGCTTCGCTCGTGGACTTGGAGGTCTACCGCGAGGAGCTGAGATCACTGGCGAAAGCGCTGGCCGACTAAGAGGTCGACGCGCGGCGCGACCGACGTCCTCTCGCCACCCATCCCAGGCATCCGAGGACTCGGCGACGATCGACGCTCTCTGTCAGGCCCCGGCGTTGTCCAGGCGGTTTCGGAGGTCGCGAAGCTCCTCCTTGAGAGCGTCGACCTCACTCTCCAACGACTCGATGCGCAGGATCCATTCTGGTTGGGCAGTAGGCGGCCTGGCTTCGGAGGGTGTCGGTTTGGACGCCGAGATCGTGGGAGCGGCAACCGGCGTCGGCTCGTCATCGGACCGCCTCGGAGTCACCGGTGGCAGCACCTCGGGCTCTTCGGTCGACGGCACGAGTCGATGCTCCCAGCGCTCGGCTCGCTCGCCGGCCCGACGCGGCAGCTCGCGTACGAGTGGGCTGGGCCGAGCGGCGAGCTGATTCAGAGTGGCGAGCACGGCATCGTGACCCGTGAAGGCATGCAGCCGCTCGGTCCGAGACTTGAGCTCGTTGAGCGTCTGGGGTCCACGAAGCATCAAGACGGACATCAAGGCGAGCTCGGGCTTGGCGAGTCCGAGCTTCTCGTCGGCGCGATGCCCCCAGCGGACGGCTCGTCCACCCTCGCGGCTGCGTTGGAGGATCCATCCCTCGAGCTGAAGCGAGCGCAGTGTGCCTTCGATCTCGAAGATCTCGAGAGACATGATGGGCTCCCGGCTGCTCTTTTGGTTGCAGCCGAGCTGGAGGGCATTGAGGGTGAGCGGGTACTGATCGGGAGTCGCGAGCTGCTTCTCGATCAGGGTTCCGATGATTCGACGCTGCGTCCGGTCCAGGCTCTCGCCCACCCGCGGCTCCTCCAGAATGGTCTCGAGACGAAGGCGAAATCAGCCAGCCTGGCCGACGTCTTCCTTGAGAAGGCCGCCCAGCTCACCGCGCGTCTCGAGCTCCGAGACGATGTCGCAGCCTCCGACGAGCTTTCCGTTGAGGAACAGCTGCGGAATGGTGGGCCAGTTACTCAAGGCACTCAGCTCGACACGAATCTGTGGATCCGCGAGGACGTTGACGTCTTTGAACTGGGCTCCGTGATGCTGGAGGATCTCGACGACCCGCGCCGAGAAACCGCACATCGGCATGTCATGTGTCCCCTTCATGAAGAGGATGACCTTGTTCTCTTGGATGTCCTTGGAGATTTGGTCGCGCATGGGATTCGACATTTCGATGACTCTCCTGTCTCAGGCTTGTTGGCTCTTCCACTCGCTCGGCGTCAGCGTCTTGATCGCGAGAGCATGAATGTCTCCGCCGATCTTCTCCTGCAGCGGCGCATAGACCATACGGTGCTGCTCGATCAGGCTCGTCCCCTCGAACTGCGGCGCGATCACGAGAACTTGGTAGTGATCGCGAGTACCGGTCAGGTCCGCCACATGGACCTCGGAATCCTTCAAGGCACTCTGCAGGGTCTGCTGGATCTCTTCCGGGGTGATCATGTCGTCGCGGTTTCCTTCGGAGGGCTACGGCGAGCAGGCTTCCGGCTGCCGCGCTCCGCGATGGATCGACAGGACAGGCCGGTTGCCGCCCTTTCTAAGCACAAGCGGAAGGTTTTGCCACCCCTCGCCTTCATGGAATCATCGGCTGAACGCCACCCGAGCGCTCAACGCCCATCGTCCTTCTTCTCCTGCTGCCCATCGACCCGGTCCCGCCAGCCCTTGCGCTTGACCCAATGATCGACCTCCTCGGCGTTCTTGAACGTCTCACCCGAGATCTCGAACAGCGCCCAGCCCACCGCGGGTGAGACGTACTGCCACTCCGCGAATCGCTCCTGCCAGTAGGAGGCCGGCGGGTTGCGATCGGAGTTCACGTTGCCTGGCTTCGGCCGCTCGATCCAGTCTGAGAGAAGAGGCGCCGCCCGATAGTCGCGGCTTAAGCCGAAGGCCGCGATCAGGCCGCGCTTGGTGTATTGGTCGCCGGAACGAAAATCCTTCTCGATCAGAGGTACCAACGTTCGCTCGGCGACTCGGCCCAGTGACATCGCCGCCTCTTCCCGCAGGGTCGGTGCTTCGGCGTTGACGGGATGGCGGAGGGACGACAGCAGCGGCTTGAGGGCGGAGGGATAGCCCAGGGCACCCAGTGCTCGAGCCCCTGCCTCGCGCACGCTGACCTCTCGATCCTTGAGGAGCTTGCCGACCGGCTTGACCATCGAGTCGTGGCGCCCCTTCGCGAGCAGGGCTTTCACCGCCTCGACGCGCTCGTCCGCATCCTTCGACTTGATGGCGCTTTCGAACTCTTTGACCGCGTCCCGTGCCGCGTCTTTCTCGAGCTCCTCGGGCTGCTCCCAAAGCTTGGGCGCCCACCCACTCGGGTTCTTTGCCGGCTTCTGATCCTGCCCGGGAAGCAGTGTCGTAAAACCGATCGCGAGCACGAGCCAATCGAGTTTCATGAGGAGCTCCCGGGTCCGGAACAGCAAACGAAGCCGCGGGCGTGACGGTTCGCCGGCGGAAGGTGATTCAGGAGACCTCATGGTACTCCTGCCGTCTCGGACCACAACGATTCGCTCGGGGACCGCTCCGACCCCGAACGCTGCGACGGCGCGAATCAGAGCCCGCGCTGCCACTCCGGCTTGAGCGGAAGCGCCCCCTCGAGGGCGGCATCGAAGCTCGCGAGAAGAGACTCTCGATCACCCGGGAGTCGCCCACCCAGCGGTAGGTAGTTCGAGGCATGGTTGCAGCGGAAGATCGAGCCTTGAAGATCGAGGTGACGAACGATCTCGCGGGCTTCGATCAACGTCTCGGTCGGATCGAGGAGCTCCCGCTCGCCTCGCTGGAGCTCGTCGGCCAGAGGCGTTCCCGAAACCGGCGTCACGGTCAACAGGGACACAAAGCGCGGCTGCATGCGATTCAACGCCTCCGCCGTTTCCCGAGCATGGATGAGTGAGTCCGCTCGCCCCGCGATTCCCAGGAGCACCATGACCGAGACCTTGATGCCGCCCACTCCCGCACGCCGGGCGGAGTCGACGATCTCGTCGACGGTGGCTCCCTTGTCGATGCCGACGAGGACCTCGTCTCGTCCGCTCTCCAGCCCCATGTACAAGATGCCGAGACCGAGCTCCCGCAACCTCACCAGCTCGAAATCACTCTTCGCAGCCACGTCACGAGCGTTGGCATAGGCACCGATCCGGCTCACGGACGGGAGCGCCTCGGTGATCTCCCGGAGGATCACTTCGAGCCGCTGGGCCGAGAGGCACATGGCATCGCCATCGCACAAGAAAACGCGGCGCACGCCTCGGGGACCGAAGGTACTCCGGGCCAGCTTCAAGTCCTCGCGAATCTCCGCTGGAGGACGCACGCCGAAGCGCTTGTCGCGATACATGTCGCAGAAGCTGCATTCATTGTGGGAGCAGCCGACGGTCACCTGGAGCAGGTAGCTATCGGCCTCGCTCGGTGGCCGAAAGATGCGGCCTTCGTATCGCACGCGCGGGCCTCCTCGATGCAATCGACCAGGTCCTGAGAAGGCGGCAGTCTAGCACGAACGCCAGCGGGCAGATTCTCCTCTGGTCCGTGACCGATTCGAGTCGATCCCTTTCCCGGGGCGACGCTGCGGGCGAGCTCCGGGCGAACCCGCAAAAGCGACCGCTTGCGAGCCGCCCAACCGACTGCTTAAATAGTGCGCAAGAAGGTCGGCACGAGCGATCAGTGCTCCATTCGGCGCAGAGAGCGAGAGTTGGAAGGGTGGGAATCAATATCTCCATTACCTCCGTTCAGACGGATGACCAGCACGCGATATCTCGTATTCTCCACAAGCTGCTCGAAGATGACCGACTCGCCTTGTCCCAGATCCCCCAAGACTTGCCGGTCACGCCGGATCTGTTTGTGATCTCCAAGCCCGAGAAGGGCTGGGTCAGCATCGTGTTCCCGGAAGAAGTCCGACACCTCTTCTGGAACTGCGGCCACTCGCTCTCCAAGAAGCTGGGCCGACCGACTCTCAGCTTCCACGTCGAGAGTGGCCACGTCTGGACGTACGACCTCTTCGACGACAAGGGGGAGCACGCCGACCGGTTCAACTCGCACCCGGACATCTGGCAACGCGAGAGCCAGGAGGATGCCGTCAGCCTCCACGGCTCCCCGGACGAGCTGGTGCGCGTCCTGAAGCTCGACGGTGTCGGAGCTTGGAAAGAGCATCTCGACAACGCCGGCTCCGAGTCGGAGGATACCGAGCCCGCCGTCTGGGAGCTCGCCTCCTTCATGGAGAAGATCGGCATCGTCTATCCCGATCCGGACACCGAAGGCGACGAGTGGATCGGTGACAAGTTCATCGTCGAAGAAGAGGACGAGGAGGAGGAAGGCGGCTTCGATCGCATCCCTCGCCACGGACACAACCCTCAGCTCTGACGAGGAGCCGGGCTTCCTTACTCGATCGTGAACACGGCCATCGAGCTTCGCAGGCCCCCGCCACGCAGGAAGGCGCGCGCCTCGATCTCGTAATTGCCGGCCGAGAAGAGACCGGGCGGTATCGTGACCGTCATCCGCAACGACTGTTTGTCGGGGCTCGTCTGGAGGATCGGCGCCATCGCGGGCCAGTACGGCATCAGGTCGTAGTCCTCGAGCCCCAAGTGCGGCACCGAGAGGCGGAGATCGAAGCCGATCACGCGGTTGCCCACCGCCGGGACTCCGCCGATCAGGATCTCCGCTTCAAGCGACTGAGCGCTCGAGACGACGCTCGGGCTGACCGTGATCTCGATGTCGGCGTCCTGGTTGGCTCCGGTGTAGAGCAGACCGGGTTCCGTCGCCGTCTCATTGCCTCCCGGGTCAGTGAGCCGGACACGGTATCGATAGAACTTTCGGAGCACCAGACCCGTCGGCGCAAAGGTCTGTCGAGTGCGCCACGCCGGCGAGCCCGGGACGAACAGCTCTCCGGGCGCCACCTGACCATACTCTAGCGAGCCGCGGACCAGCTCGGGAGTCGTGGCAGGGGTCAGACACGCCTCGACCAGCCGAGCCTGCCCGATGCCACTGAGCCGGATCTCCGGCACAGGAGGCGGCGAAACGTCATTCTCCGAGGTGCGTCCCACGCGATACGGCGCGTAGAGCGGATCGCCCACCGCCAAAGTGACCCATCGAAGACCCGGAGTGCTCGCCATGGCCGCTTCGCCGAACGTGTAGCCGGCGAGCAGATAGTAGGCGATGGTCTCGGGGTAGGGATGGCCATTGACGAAGGGCTCGGCGATGGCGCCAGCACCTCCGGTCAGGCCGCGCTCCAAGGCGCTGCTCAGAAAAGCCGACGGCATCGACTCCCGAAGGTAGCGGGCCGAGTTGCTATTGAGGTCGATGGCGACGGCGCCCGGCACCCAGTCGTAGACGTCCAGGTAGCGACCGTAGTTGTACCAGCCGGAGTAGAACAGTGCCGAGGACGCCACGGCGGCAGGTGCGCCTCCTTCGAAGACGGCACCGCTCTCGCCGATCGCCTTGTCGTTGCTCGTGCTCTCCCACTGAACCGTCAACCCGGCGGCCTCGAGCAAGAAGCGGCCGTACGCGATTCCTTTGTCAGCCTCCGCGTAGGTCATCCGATCGAATGGGTAGCCGGACGTGAGCTGCTCGTCGGTGTACTTCCCATAGCGTGTGTCGAGATAGGCGGTCCCGTGATACCCCGGCGCGATCACCGATGCGGCGAGGTAGCGCTCGGCGTAGAGCGCGCGCTCGACCAGCTCGTTCGCATGAGCCGCGCTCGATCCGGTCAGCCGGGAGACCAGGTACATGGGTTGGCCGCCAGCATGGTAGCCATGATGAAACCGGTCGAGGTCGGTCCCGTAGCCCGGATCACCGTCGAAGTAGGCGTTGCTCCACCAGTAGGCGGGCAGGTCGGGAGTCAGTCGATCTCCCAGGCGATACGGATCGGCGAGCAGAGAGTCGAGTGCGCGCTTGCCGAGCCCGAGAGCCGTCAGATCGACGACATAGGGCATCCCGTAGCAGAGCAAGATGTGATCGATGTTGGTCGTCCCGATCTGGCTCAACGCCGCTCGAAGCGGAAGGACGACCTCGTCAAAGAAGTCGGTCCAACCAGTCGGTTGGGAGTAGAACTCGTAGGGTGTCGAAATGCTCAGCCCCAAGAGCTGGCCTTGGGGCACACCCCGCCGTGCGGCATAGTGACGGGCCACCTGCTCGGAGTCGACCATGCCGTTTCCGTCGCGATCGAGATCGGTCGCGTTGAACACGATCAAGACGCGGTCGGGCAGCTCCGGTCCGGGAACCGTCTCGGGTCCGTTCGACCCGCCCCACGTCAACGTCGCGAGCACGAAGATGAGGATTGACGTAGCGCTGGCCATCTCTGGTCACCGAGCTCCCGATAGTGCGAATCACTCCCCAATGACGAACGGCCCCTCGTCACCGAAGCGGGAACGATCGCAAACTCAGGACCGGATCAGGCCGGAACACATCGGGTCTCGGAGCGAGGCGCTCAGGGCGGTCCTGCGCGATCCTGGAGAAGAGAGAGCCGGTTGGCTCGATCGCACTCTGGGGCGCCGTGTCGATCGGGCGCGACATCTCGTGGAGCGAGGACCACGCGCTCATCCCGACCGAGGCTTGCCGTTCCCTCCGTCCTGTCCCGCGACTTCACTTTTTTTTTCGATGAATCCCGAATCCCACCATCCAATAACCTCGCGGATTCGGTGGCCGATGCACGGGCCGTGAACGCTTACGGAAGATCATGACCGACTGGATACCCGACCAAACCGCCCTTCGACTCCCGCGAGGAGACGCCCAAGCCTGGGACGCCTTCTATGCGGAGACCGTTCGGCCGTTGTTCGCGCATGTCCAGAGCCGTCTCGGAAGCGACTCGGAGACGACAGAAGAGCTGATAGCGGCCATCTACTTCGAGGCGGCGCGCTCCGCTCGCAACTACGATCCCACGCTCGCTCCCCCGTTCGCGTGGCTGAAGGGCATCGCTCGTCACCGGATCTCGCGTCACCTGGAGCAACGGCGCCGCGAGCGTCAACGGAGTCGTTCTTGGGCACCCGACGCCGAGATCGAGCCGGCTCTAAGAGCTGCCGCCGAGGAGGAAGAGTCTCCCGAGCTGGTGCGGGCACGGGTGGCTTCGGTCATCTCGGAGCTGGACGCTGAAGAGCGAGAGCTCCTGCTGGCCAAGTACGTCGATGGCGTGTCCGCCGCCGAGCTCGCCGATCGCATGACTCGCACCCCCACCGCCATCCACTCTGCACTCCAGCGCGCCCGAGACAAGTTCAAGCGCCTCTATGCAGGGGAGCAGAAACGCGAGGAGCACCCGACTTTCGTGAGGAGCACGCAACCATGAACGATCCTCAGCTCGAACGGCTGCTCGGACGGCACTATGCGCCCTCGACGCCTTCGCCCGAGTTCGTCGCGCGGCTGCGACGAGCCTCCCAACAGGTCTATCGCGAGAGCTTTCTGAGCCCTTGGCGCCAAGTTCCTTGGTGGCTGTGGACGGGTTTGCTCATCGTTGCAGGCCTCGTCCTTCTCGCGTTCTGGCGACCCTGGGAGACCCTGAGCCCATTGACTTGACCCAAAAGACCGAGTCGCCTCACGTCGACCCGGGTTGATCGATACGCCGATCAACGGGCCGATCGAGCGCACTGCGTTACGTAGAACGGGATGAGTGATGTCTCCTGATCTTGACGCAGGCGTGCTCCGATCGGCCCGGTGATCGAGTTTCTGTTCCGGCGTGCACGCTTTCTTCAGGACGCGTGTCGCGTGACTCCGCTGGGGTCACACTGAACGTCCCAACGCTGGCCGCGAAACAGGAGATTCTCGACTCGCAGCTCCGCGACTTCGTCGGGCAGTCGAGGTCTCAATGTCAGAGAACCGTCGACGACGCTCGCTCCGAGCAGTCCTTCGATGAGGGTCGTGATCCCGAGACAGCCGACGGCCATCGCATAGTCGCCACCCATCGTCTCTTCGCCGGGAATCCCGATTCCGTTGAAGTCGACGACGGCGCGCCCCATCCATTGAAGCAGTCGCCAGGCGAGCGAGCGGGCCGCGGACTGGCGCTCACCTTCGACCTCGAGGAGCGCCTGGGCGATCAGGCTGTTGTGCCAGAACCAGACGCCCCGGCCGCCTCCCACGGTCTTGGCGAACCCGGCCTCCGGCACGAGCCAAGGGTTTTGGGGATCCAACAGCACCTCGATCACACGGGCAGCCGCCGCCGGCTCGAGAGCCCGGTTCAGCAGAGCGACGGCATTCACGAGCAGGATGTCGTACGAGAACATCCAAGACTCGGAATCGTCGGTGCCCCGCGGGATCAGCAGCCCGCCCGGGATGCGTCTTCCGTCCGGCGCCACTTGATCCGCCTCCTCGAGGAATCCGCCTTGCGATCGAGGTCGATTGGCGAGCTCGCGAATGACCCGCGCGTCCGCGCGGACACTCTCGGCTCGGGCGCTCACCGATCTCGCATCCAGCCCGCGCGCGAAGCGCTCGAGACATCCTGGCGCCGTGGCGACGAGATACGATGCGTTCTGCGTCTCCTCGCCGGCCAGCCACAGGGGCGCATCCGGATCGAAGGGATGGTAGTGCTCGAAGTAGACCTCGGTCGCGATCTCGAGGTAACGATCGACTCTCGCCCGATCACCGGTCCAATCGCCGTAGCGCATCAGGCCATCGATCTGTCGAAGTAGGCCGACCGCGCCCTCCGACTTCCAAAACCGCGCCTGGCGAGGATCGAAAGGCACGAAGGCAAAGTCGAACCCATCGGCCGGATGATCGATGATCCCTCGGTTCTCCCCTCGCCGGGGGCTGGCCCACAAGAAGTCCAGATTGCGTCGAGCCGCTGCCTGCAACCGAGGATGTTCGTGATAGAGCAAGGATGGATAGACCAGTGGGATGTCTTGCCCGACGTGGCTCTTCCCGAGGTATCCGAGCGCACCGGTCGTCAGCACACCGTTCGGCCACACGAGCGAGACGAGCACGTCGGTCGCCCAACGGAAGTAGCCATCGACATGGATGTCGCCGCTTCGGAACACGAGCGGATGCTCGCCACTCGCATCGACGGCCGAGTCCTCCCAAACGCGACGGAATGACGGCGGCGCGCTCGGTGCGGCCTCCGTCCGATGGCCTCGAAGGCCAACGCGCACAGTCTGAACCTCCGGCGAGCTCTTCAGCGGAATCTCGGTCACGACATCGAAGGCTGCTGCCCGTGAGCGATCGAGGCCGAGCACCTGAGCCCGCTCGGCGCAGAACGCATCGACCGGTGCCCAACGAAACTGGGGAGGCTCCTCGGACTCGACGATCAGCTCGGCATCGAGCTCGACTTCGGAGCTCCGGAAGGTCAGCGATCGATCCTGAAGCATCGGCTCCAACAGCCCGTCCTCGAAGTTGCCGAAGCCGAAGGGCGCTCGCAGCGTGTCGATCGGCTCCTGAAAGTCGAGGGGTGGCACCGTGAGCCGTTTGAGCAGGTGGCGAGTCTCGATGAACAACCGCCCCCCCGACGGCACCCGGAGCTCGACCTCCCACCAACAGCTCAGGGCCGGCGACTCGGGGACACAGACCCGAACGCGCGCGAACGGTGACGCATCGTCGCAGGCTTTGAGCTCCAGCTGCCCCGGGCTCCTTCGAAAGCGTGCGTCGAGCTCGGAGAATCGAACACGTTTGCCGTCCGACTCCACACCGAGCTCGAGTGCGATACCGTCTTCCCAGAGATCCTGGGCCCGCTTTCGAGGCTCGGTTCGCAGAATGCCGTAGCCCGGGAAGTTCGCTTCCACTCCATCCCCGAACGCAAAGCGCTCACCCCAGGTGCCGAGAAACGCGATCAGATCACAGCGATCCTCAGCCCGCGGCACGATCCAGTGCGGCACGTATCCCAGGTGCATCCAAGGCAGCGCCTTGTGTCCCGTGACGAGCGAGCGGCTGCGCACATGAGGACTCCACCTGCCATCGTCACCGCGGGCCCAGTCGTATCCGAGAGGCAGACGGCAGGTGCTCGAGTGAAGGTGGAGCAAACCCGCCCCCCAGCGTCCGATGATGTCTCCGTTCGCCTCGAAGTCGGAGGTCGTCTCGGCATCGGGACGGGGTACGAGGTCCCGGCGCCCGCCTTGCTCCTTCGAGGAACCGCTCACGCCTGCAGCGCCAGCTCTCGGGTCCGCTCCGCCAAGGCCCGAAAGGAGGATGGATCGTATCCCGCCACCGCACTGTGCAACGTGTCTCCCAGCGGACCGACCCAGCGCTCGGGCAGCCGCTTCGCTCCCAGCATCGCTCCCACCAGAGCTCCCGCAGTGGCACCGTTACAGTCGGTGTCCCAGCCTCCGCGCACCGCGAGCGTGATGGTCCGACCGTAGTCCCCGGCACCGTAGAGAAGCGCCAAGACGACCAGACCGGCATTGGGCAACGTGTGGACCCAGTTGTAGTGTCCGACCTCCTCTCGCAGGCGCTGAGCGGCCTCGCCCCAGCCGAGGCCATGGCGATGCCAGGTCCGGCAGCGTTGGACGAGCTTGGCAAATCGGGACTGCGTGGGGACGCAGTCGAGCCCCGTCGTCAGCACGCCATCGAGATCGTCCTCGACCAGAGCGGCCGCGCTGGCGGCAGCCACGAACATCTCACCGTAGACGCCGTTGCGGACGTGGGAGAGGCGCGCGTCGCGATAGGCGAGCTCGGCGGCTCGGGCCGGTCGGCCCGGCGAGACCCAACCGTAGACGTCGCCTCGAATCTGCGCCCCGATCCATTCACGGAAGGGGTTCCAAAAGGTCGCGCTGTCGGGGCCGGACCGGCCTTGACTCAGATTGCGATAGGCGGCTCGCTCGGCAGTGTAGGTGAGGTGATAAGGCAGAAGCTCGAGCCAGCTGCGACCGACGTCGTCGGTCGTGAATCCGAGTCCTCGCCGCTCCATGAGGTCGAGACCGAGGATGGGATAGTCGAGGTCGTCGTCACGCGGCATGCCCTCGATGGCACCCCGCAAGCAGGGGCCAGGCTCGAGGATCTCGGGGTAGCGCAGGCGCTCTGGGGTGTCTTCCGGCAAGGGCGGAAAGTAGTCGACGAGGTCCGGCTCGCCGATGTGCTCCAGCAGCTCGCCAATGTGCTCGTGGCTCCACCCTTCGACGGGCTTGCCGAGCAGGCAGCCGGCGGCACGGCCTAGCCACGCACCCAAGAGGCGATCGGGGTCGACCTCGACGGGACAGGCCTCCGGGGCGCTGATACGAGACGACGCTCGGAGGTCACTCCACTCGGTGGGCTCCGCCGCCGTGAGGATCCCGTCAGCCGGAAGCTCCTGGAGCTTTTGACGCAGCTCGACGGCCGCATGCCAACGCTCTTCGCTCGGAGCCATCGCGACGACCGCGCTCAATTCGCCTTCGAGGGAAGAAACGTCGGCGCCCTCTTCGCGTCGCTGAGCGAGCTCCGCTTCCAGGATCTCCTTCAGCTCAGCGTCTTCGAAAGGTTGACCGGAATCCATGGCGCGCTCCCGCTTCATGCTCAGTAGTCGGCCGGGCAGACCACCTGACCTCGCCGTGCCGAATCGTAGGCCGCCTCGACGAGCTGGAGAGTCTTGAGGTGATCTTCACCCGAGACCTGAGGCGACCGCCCTTGCTCGATGGCACAGAGGAGGTCTCCCATCGCGCCGATGAAACCGTCAGGGTACCACTGCCCTTCGCACGGGGGCCGAAATACCGTGTGCGGATCGGAAGACAGGCGCACGGTAATCGGGTCGGAGTGCGCGACATCCCCTTCGACCAACCCCTCGGTGCCTTCGATCCCGAAGTACTGGTGGACGTCGCGTCCGGGAAGGGAGGCATTGTTGTCGAGCACGATGGCGTGTTGACCGTCGGGGAAGTCCATGGCGATCGACGAAACGACATCGCCTTTCATGTTCTGCCCCGGCCGTTTCGGGAGCGAAGCAAAGAGCCGCACGGGCTCCATTCCCATCCAGTACCGCACGAGATCGAGATGGTGGATCGTCCAGAACAGGATTTGGAAGCGCTCTTCGCGGCCATACCAGGCGTCCTTCGCCCACGACTGTGAGTCGGCGAAGTTGCGCATCTCCCAACGGACCAGGTAGACGTCGCCCAGGTGGCCGTTCTCGATCAGGGAGCGGGCCGCTCGAAAGCGAGGCGCCCAACGAGCGTTCTGATTAATGGCGAGCACGATGCCACCCTCGCGAGCCATGTCCACGATCCGGCGCGCGGTCGGGAGGTCGTGGGCCAGCGGCTTTTGGATGAGCAGATGCTTTCCAGCCGCAACGGCTGCCTCGACGACTTCGAGTCGTCCCGAGTCGGGAATCGCGATATCCACGACGTCGACGTCGTCACGCTCGACGAGAGCCCGCACATCCGACTCGACGTGTTCGATGCCGAACTGATCCGCCACCGCCCGTGCAGCCTTGGGCAGCACGTCGCAGATCGCGGAGACCGTGAAGCCGGCCTTCTTGTAGGCCGGAAGATGGGCATCGCGAACGATGCCGCCTGCACCGACGACACCAATGCGGAGCGCGGTCTGCGGCCGAGGCGGTTGCGAGGCGATCTCGGGCAGGGGCATGCGCTCAGCTCTCCTCGTTCTGTCGGTACATCTCTTCCATGATCTCGACCACCGTCAGAGCCTCGTCGATCGTGGCTCCGCGGGGAGGCCGTCCCGTGAGCACACAGTCCGTGATATCGCGAAGCTCACGCGCGTAGTTCTCTTCACCCTCGAATGCCGGGTGGGACTGTCCCGAGAACCCGGCTGGAAGCTCGCCGACGGCTTGTCGGCGGAACAGTCGTGTGAAAGGCGGGTGCAGGCCGATCTCGAGCGTACCGTCGATGCCGTAGAGCTCGATGCGCCAGCTCTCGATCCAGTCGTTCGCCTCCCACCCGCAGCAATCGCCCGCCGCCAACACCTCGCCGAACTCGAGTAAGAAGGCGGCGGAGTCCTCGAAGGGATGCTCGGGCAACCCTTCGAGCTTGCGAATGCGCGATCGATGTGCCGTCGGCTTGCCCAGCATGAGGATGAGCAGATCCAACATGTGGCAGAAGTCGAGGTAGACCAGGCCACCGCGATCTTCGGCGTCGCAGAACCAAGGATCGGTGAGCCAAGGCGCCATCACCGCCGCGTGAAAGCGCACGGTCGTGAGACGGCCCAGGCGTCGATCGGCCAGGAGTCGCAACGCCGGCTCGACCGAAGGTGCATATCGCAGGTGATAACCGACTTGGCAGAAGACGCCGGACTTCGCGACCGCCGCCTGGACGGTGCGGAGGGTCGCCAGGTTGTGGGCACCCGGCTTCTCGATGAGCATCGGTACTCCGCGCTCGGCCGCCTCGAGAGCCATCTCGGCATTGAACCGGTTGGTGCCCTCGATGATCACGAGCTCGGGTCGCAGCTGGTCGAAGAACCGCTCGGTCGTGTCGAGCACGGGAACGCCCTGCGCGCTCGCGAACGACTCGCGATGGGCCGCCTCCGGCTCGAAGGCTCCGATGAGATCGAGCTCGGGGATGCGGGTGAGCACGTTGGCTCGGCCGCCCGCATGCGGATGGCTGACACCCAAGAATCCGAGGCGAATGGACTTTTCGGCACTCACGTGCCATCTCCCGATCGGTAGTCTTTCATGGCGAGCTCGCGCGGAAGCTACCAGGAGCGGGGCGAACATTGAACTTTGAAGTTGGAACTCCGAGCAGGCGCTTCGAGCGTCGAATGGGGGATTGAAATGAGCCAGCGCATCGTCATCTCCGGGACCAGTCGCGGACTCGGCCTCGAGTTCACTCGCCGATACCTCGAGCGCGGCGAGACGGTTTTCGCTCTCGCGCGGAATCCGAACGACTCCGAGGGCCTGCAGGCTCTGGCTAAGCAGCACCGCGAGCGCCTGACGCTCATCGCCTGTGATGTCACCGACGACGATGCCGTCGCGCAGGCGGCATCTCAGATCCAGAAGGCCGTGCCGGCGATCGACCTCCTCCTCAACAACGCGGGCGTCGGTAGCGGAGCGTCACGCTCTTTCTTGGAGGCCGACCTCGACGACGTCATCGGTGTGCTCCAGGTGAACCTCTTCGGTCCCTGGCGGCTCAGCCGGGCGCTGGTCGGGACGGTCCAGGCTGGCGAGAGCCCACGCATCGTCCAGATCTCATCTCTGATGGGCTCGATGACGGACAACGGCAGCGGTGGCTCGTGGTCCTACCGCATCAGCAAGACGGCGTTGAACATGTTCAACCGCAACCTGGGACACGAGCTCGAAGGCGTCACCGTCGCAGCCCTGCACCCGGGCTGGGTGCAGACCGACATGGGTGGCTCGTCGGCTCCGCTCACGATCGAGGAATCCGTGGCCGCCATGGTCGAGACGATCGACGGCCTCTCGGCTGAGCACACCGGACGCTTCTTTGATCGACACGGCGAGGCGTTGCCCTACTGATCGAGGTTTGCGGTCTTCCACACCGCGATCGCGGCGCTGGCCGCAGTCGGTTAGCATCGCGACGGCCCCAGGTCCTGATCGCGGAGACGACCCCATGAGCGACGCCCCCATCTTCGAGCTGATCGGCTCGGGTGATCTCGAAGCCCTCGAGAAGCTTCTCGCCGAGCACCCCGAGCAGGCGCGGATGAAGAGCGAGCGTGACATGTCGCCGCTGATGTTGGCGCTCTATCATCGGCAGCCGTCCATGGCGATGCGCATTGCTCAAGCGGCTGGCGAGCTCGATCTCTTCGAAGCAACGGCGCTGGGCCGAGCCGAGCGGGTCGCCGAGGTCCTCGACGCAGATCCTGGTCAGGTCGAGTCGGTCGCGCCCGATGGGTTTCGCGCGCTGCACATCGCGGCTTTCTTTGGACACACCGAGCTGGTCGAGAAGCTTCTGAAGCGCGGCGCTCGAGCCGACGTCGTGGCCGCGAACGGCTCGGATCTGCGGCCCCTCCACAGCGCCGCCGCCTGCGGCGACGTCGCGAGCGCTCGCCTTCTTCTCGAGCACGGCGCTCCCGCGGACGCACAACAGGCAGGTGGCTGGACCGCCCTCCACTCCGCCGCCAAGCACGGCAACCTCGAGCTCGCGAAGCTGCTCCTCGAGCACGGCTCCGATCCGGAGAAGCCCGCTGCCGATGGTACGACGGCCATCGCGTTCGCAGAAGCCAACACGGAGATGTTGGAGCTGTTGGGAAAGGGCTGAGAGGAGCCACGGGACTGCTCCGAGCGCGGGGGCAGGAGGGTCCCCCCCGCGCAGGCGTCCGCTCCGCTGCCACGGCACGATCGTCGGTTCGAGGAACGTCGACCGTCAGCTCCGCGAACGCACTCCACTGGATCGGGGCACCTCGACGGCAGTCCCCGGATCTGGCAAGGCCGCCGCGAATCCGTTCTACTTGTGGCCCGCGCCGGATCGTCCGGCGTCCTGCCGCTCCTGCCCTCGCCTCGCTCCGGCGAAAGGACCTTCAATGAAGCTGTCCGTTTGTCTCCTGACCCTCTCGGCTTGGCTCTTTCTCCCCTTCACCGCGCTCGCGCAGCCATCGCTCTCCGAGCAGCTCGCCGCCGCCTTCGAGACGACGCCGGACGACACGGTCGCGCTGACCGAGCACACGCTTTCACTGCCCGATGAAGACCCGATCGAGTACTACGTCACGACGGGCTACAAGCAGCTCTCGAAAGAGAGCGGGGACGCGCGCGCCAAGATCTTCCACATGGCGTACATCAAGAAGGACGAGACGCCGGCGGCCCGACCGATCACGTTCGCCTTCAACGGAGGCCCGGGCTCGTCGTCGGTGTGGCTGCATTTGGGAGCTCTCGGTCCACGGCGAGTGGAGATGGGCGAGGACGGCGAGCAGCCGCCCCCACCCTATCGCGTAATCGACAACGTCGGCTCGTGGCTGAGCTTCACCGACCTGGTCTTCATCGACCCCGTGAGCACCGGCTTCAGCCGCGCGGCCAACGAGGAGAACGCGGGCGAGTTCCACGGACTTCGGGGTGACATCGAGTCGGTTGGCGAGTTCATTCGCCTCTACCTCACCCAACACTCGCGCTGGGAGTCGCCGAAGTTCCTTTGCGGCGAGAGCTACGGCACAACGCGCTCCGCTGGCCTCTCTAAGCACCTGCTCGACGACGGGATCGCCCTCAACGGAATCGTGCTCGTCTCGTCGATCCTGCAGTTCCAGACGGTCTACTTCGATGCCGGGAATGAACTCCCGTACGCACTCTATCTGCCGACCTACGCCGCCACCGCCTGGTACCACCGTCGCCTCGCGCCCGAGCTGCAACGCGACCTGCGCTCGACCCTCGACGAGGTCGAAGCCTTCGCGCAGAACGAGTACACGGTCGCTTTGATGAAAGGAGATGCGCTCCCCAAAGGAGAGCGTCAGCGCATCGTGAAGCAGCTGGCGCGCTACACGGGCCTCGACGAACGCTACCTCGAAGAGACGAACCTCCGGATCCGGATCCAGCGCTTCTGCAAGGAGCTGCTGCGCGACCGCGACCGCACGGTCGGCCGACTCGACAGCCGCTATCAAGGCATGGATCGGGACCAGGCCGGCGAGAATCCGAGCTACGATCCGAGCATGTCGGCGATCCGTGGCCCCTACACGGGTGCGTTCAATGCCTATGTGCGCAACGAGCTCGGCTACAAGAGCGACCTCCCCTACGAGATCCTCTCCGGTCGCGTGCATCCCTGGAAGTTCGGCAGCGAGTCCGAGATGGGATACGTCGAGGTCGGCCAGGATCTGTCGGCAGCGATGAGCCAGAACCCCTCGCTCAAGGTGTTGGTGGCCTGCGGATACTACGATCTCGCCACTCCGTACTTCGCCTCCGAGTACACGATGAATCACCTCGGCCTCGATCCATCCCTGCGCCCGAACATTCGTTTCACGTACTACGAATCGGGACACATGATGTACGTGCGTGTCCCGGACCTGATCCAGCTCCGCCGCGACGCCGAGTCCTTCTATCGCACGACGCTCGACTCGCTCTGATCCCCAACGACCACCCCGTCATCTGCTGAACGAAACGAGAAACCATGCCCTGCTTCGATCGTGAGCGCGATGGCGGTCCGGACGGATTCACGTCCTCGACCACCGAGCCTCAGTACGCACCCGACGTGCCTCTGCGGCCGACTCATATGGACATCGCGCTCGACGTCGACCTCACCCAAAGGCGAGCCGAGGCGCGTTTGCGACTTCAGGTGACCGCGTCGGCCAAGGCCCGCACGCTGCGTCTCGACGCGGTCGGTTTGGACATCCGGTCGGTTGCAGGAACGCCGGCACTCACGAGCCGATCGGACGGTCGACACTTGACGATCACGTTCGAAGAAGCGCTCACGCCGGGCGCCCAAGCCGAGGTCGACATCCAGTACACCATCGATCGACCGATCACCGGCATGCAGTTCTCGACTCCCGACCCGTCCTATCCGAACCGGCCCCTCCTGGTCGCCACCGATCACGAGACCGAGCGAGCACGCTACTGGCTGCCGTGCATCGATCATCCGACCGTGCGGTCGACCTTCGCCCTGCACCTGACAGTACCCGACGATCTGGTCGTCGTGGCCGGTGGCAGCTGCGAGAAGGAGGAGCCGGCGTCCTTGGGCCGCAAGACGAGCCATTGGCGCCTGGACTATCCGTGCCCGGCCTATCTCTTCTGCTTCGCGGCCGGTGAGCTCGTGACTTACGAAGACGAGAGTGTCGACGGCCTCTCGATCGCCTATCACGCACCGAAAGGCACCGACCCTCGCGACCTCGCCCGCTCTTTCGACCGCACGCCAGCGATGGTGCGCTGGCTTCAGGAACACCTGGGTGCCAAGCTTCCCTTTCCGAAGTACCACCAGATCGCGGTACCCGACATCGGCGGCGCGATGGAGAACATCTCGCTGGTGACCTGGGATGCGCAGTTCGTCCTCGACCAGACGCTCGCAAAAGAGTGGGCGCATCTCGACGACATCATCAATCTCCACGAGATGGCGCACAGCTACTTCGGTGACGCCATCGTCATCCGGCACTTCGACCACGCCTGGCTCAAGGAGTCGTGGGCGACCTACCTCGAGGTGGCATGGCTCGAGGACGTGCGCGGCCGCGAGGAGCGCGACTACGAGCTCATCCTCGAGCGGCAGGGCTACTTCGCCGAAACGAAGGAGTACGTCCGCCCCATCGTGACGCGTCACTACGACTCGAGCTGGATGATGTTCGACCGCCACTTGTATCCCGGCGGATCCTGGCGGCTGCACATGCTCCGCGGCCTTCTCGGCAACGAGGTGTTTTGGACCGCGGTGCGGGACTACGTCGCTCGCTATCAGGGCGAGGTCGTCGAGACGGATGACTTCCGCCGCGTGCTGGAGCAGCACTCGAGCCGCGATTTGGTCCGCTTCTTCGATCAGTGGATCTATGGCCGAGGCTATCCCAAGCTCAAGGGCACCTTCCAGTACGACGCCGAAGCCGGTCTCGTGACCCTCCGACTCGAGCAGACCCAGGTCGACGCGGATCGTCAGATCGGGCTCTTCGACCTGGCCCTCGACATCGAGGTCGAGGACGAGCAGGGCATCCGACGAGGACGAGTCGCCTTCGAAGGCGCTCACGGCAGCCTGGCGATTCCCGTTCAGGGCGCTCCTCGGCAAGTTCGAATCGATCCCGAGCTCACGACGCTGTTCGAGCTCGAGCTGGATCCCGGCGAGGACATCCTGGAACGGACACTGACCCAGGCACCCGACCTCGCCAACCGCCTCTGGGCCGGTCGCACGTTGATCCGGGCGGGAACCTCGTCTGCTTGGACCCGGCTCGCCCGTGCGCTCGCCACCGAGCCCTTCCATGGAGTGCGCGCCCAGCTCGCCAAGTCCCTCGCCGAATCGCGGCGCGGAGAGGCGGTCGACATCCTCGCAGAGGTCCTGCTCCGGGAGACGGAGCCACGAGCTCTCGAGCCGATCGCTGCGGCCTGCGGGGAGCTGCGAGACGAGCGCCTCGCCGAGGCCCTGCGGAGCTGGCTCGATCGGAAGGACCTGCCGTATCGCGGTCACGCCCGCGCACTCGAGTCACTCGGCGCGCAACGCGATCTTCGAGATCTCCCCCGCCTGATCGCAGCCGCCGACGATCCGGGTTTTGGCGGTCTCGTGCGTTCCGGCGCCCTGGCTGGGCTCGGACACCATCGATCCCGTCAGGCCTTCGAGCAGCTTTCGACTCGCCTTGCCTATGGGGCCGAGCGTTGGGAGTGTCGCGTCGCGGCGATCGTGGGGTTCGCGCGTGCAGCCGAGTGGCAGCCAGAGGAGCTTCGAAAGCAGGCTCGAGAGGCCTTGGTCGATCTTCTGCGGGATCCGACCGAGAAGGTCCGGCGGACGGCGATCGACGGGCTGGTTTTGCTCGGCGCGACCGAGGCGAAGGCCGCGGTCGAGGCCACCGAAAGCTCTTTCGCCGCTCAATGGGCACCCTGGGTTCGACGTCGAGTGCAAAAGCTCGCAACCAGCGGCGACGGCGCCGCGAGCGAGAAGCTCCGCTCGCAGATCGAGAAGCTCGAGAAGCGCGTTGCCGATCTCGAGTCCCATCAACGAGACGAGGCCGCCGAGGAGGCTGCCCGCTAGCGCGTCCAGTTCGTTCCGTCCAGAAAGGCCTCGACTCATGCTCCTCCTCCATCCGTTCTCGTTCCTCGGCATCCTGTTGGGACTCGCGCTCGGTGCGCCCGCGCAAGACGACCCCAAGCAGCCGCTTCAACCGCTCACACTCGAGCAGACCGGCAAGCCGGGAAGCACCGTTCGCTTCTCGGGCCGCGCTCCGAGCGTTCGTTGGGCCGAAGACGGCAAGCACCTCATTCTGCCGGACAAGCAGGATGTCTGGGTGCACCCGCTGACCGGTGCCGAGCAGAAGCCGGAAGCGGCGGCCGAGAAGCCCGACCTGCGGCCCGCCTTGGAGAAGGGCTTCCGGGAGCTTCCGGGCTTCGATGAGGAGGCCGCGAACCGGGCGAGCCGAGCCTTTCGGTCTACGGCCTCGGACGACGACCGAGCGCAGCTGATTCGCTTCGAGAACGATCTCTACTTTCATGGTGGCGGCGAGACCATTCGCCGCTTGACAGCGGACGATGCCCTCGAGTCCGATGCCACGCTCAGCCCGAACGGCAGCTTCGTCGCCTTCACCAAGCGCAACGATCTCTACTTCATCGAAACGGCGACTGGTCGCGAGCATCGCGTCACACACGATGGCTCGGAGGACATCTACAACGGTCGCCTCGACTGGGTCTACCAAGAAGAGATCTACGGACGCGGCAACTACAAGGCGTTTTGGTGGAGCCCCGACTCGTCTTCGATCGCCTTTCTCCGGTTGGATGATCGTCAGGTGCCTCGCCTCACGATCGTGGATCAGCGCTCGCGCCATCCCCGCGTCGAGGTCGCGAACTACCCCAAGTCGGGTGACCCGAATCCGGAAGCCCGCCTCGGTGTGCATCGGGTGCGCCAGCGCGAAACGAGGTGGATGGATCTCGGGACGTACGGAACCGAGTACTTGATCGTGAACGTCGGCTGGCGTCCGAACAGCCGCGACGTGATCTTCCAGGTCCAGGACCGCATCCAGACCTGGCTCGACCTTTTGGCGGGTAGCCCGAGGACGGGTGAGGTTCGTCGGCTGCTCCGAGAGACCTCGGAGTCCTGGGTCAATGTGCTCTCGCCGCCGCGCTGGTTGGAGGACGGCAGCTTCCTGTGGGAGAGCGAGCGTACTGGCTACCTGCACCTCTATCACTACGCGGCGGACGGTGAGCTGAAGCGTCCGATGACTCAGGGCGCCTGGTCGGTGACCGGAATCGAGGTGCTCGACGAGAAGGCCGGTGAGCTCGTCTTCAGCGGAACCAAAGATGGCGAGATCAATCGCCATGTGTACCGCCTCGGTCTGGATGGCAAGGGTCTGCGCCGCCTGACGGCCGGCGATGGCTCGCACAGCATACGCTTCAATGGCGATCGCAGCCTGTTTCTCGACAGCCTGTCGAACGTCGCCTCGGCTCCGTCCGTCCGGCTGTGTCAATCCGACGGATCCGTCGTCCGTGAGCTCGGGGCGGCCGAAATCCCGGCGCTCTCCAAGTATCACTTCTCGCTCCCCGAGCTGCATCGCATCCCGACGCGCGACGGATTCGAGATGGATGCGACCCTGATCAAGCCGCCTGATTTCGATCCGAATCGATCCTACCCGGTCTGGTTGATGACCTACTCGGGTCCGGCGGCGCCCTCGGTGCGCAATCGGTGGTCCGGAAGCGCTTGGTCGCAGTTTCTGGCCCAGCAAGGGATCCTGGTCTTCCAGGTGAACAACCGATCGTCGAGCGCACGCGGTCAGCTCTACTCGGCAGCCTGCTACCTCGATCTCGGCCGCTCGGAGCTTCAGGACCTCGAGGATGCGATTGCGTGGTTGACCCGACATCCATGGGCCGATGCCGAGCGCGTCGGTATCTCGGGCGTCAGCTACGGTGGCTTCATGACCGCCTATGCGCTGACCCACAGCAAAGCATTCCGACTCGGCATCGCGGGTGCGGGAGTGTACGACTGGCTGCACTACGACACGATCTACACCGAGCGCTACATGTCGACGCCGTCCGAAAACCCGGAGGGCTACCGCAGCTCGTCCTGCATCGAAGCCGCCGCCGACCTCCACGGTCACCTGCTCCTCTGGCACGGCGAGATCGACGACAACGTCTACGCAACCAACACCAGCCAGTTCGCGCTGGCCTTGCAGCAGGCGGGCCACCACTTCGAGATGATGATGTATCCCGGCTCGCGCCACGGCGTCGGCAGCTCGGCCCAACGCTGGCATCTCCGCCAGCTCGAATGGCGAACCATTCAGGCTCAGCTCACGCCCGAGGCCGCGATCCCCGCCCGCCCCACCGACGCCACCGGCGGCGACTGAGACTTCAACGTTCGAGACGTTCGGCGCTCGACGTTCCGCCTTCAACGTTGGGCGTTGAACGTTGAACGTTGTCAAAAGGTCCACCCTGCCACCAGCCCAATGCCTTCGCGCTCGCCAAACCAGGCGATCCCTCGGAGGAAGAGCGGATAGGACCAGACGTCGAGGGCGAGGTAGAGGCCGACTCCTCCCGTCGTGAGGTCGTCGCGGACGGCGAACGGGCCCGGGGTGTCGAGGCGATAACGACCTGCGATGCCATCAAAGTAGCCGCCGGCGCGTGCGGTGACGCGACCGGGCCCGTCCAAGCCATCGTCCGTGGAATCGATGAGGTCCCAGCCGACTCCCAGCTGCGCGTACAGCTCGGCATATCGCATCTCGAGAGACTGCCGCCAGGCGGTCTCGTCGGCGGTGATCCAGGCACCCGAAGCACCGAGATCTCCTCGCACTCGCCCGCTCAGTCGAGGCTGAGCTTCAAAACCCAGTCGAAGCCCTCGACCGTCCAACCGGGGCTCTTCGATGAACGTGTCGTCGTCGACGGCTTCGACCAACAAGTCGAAGAACAGCGTCGTCTCCTCCCAGGGCGTGACGGCGCCCCGAAGAGCCGCCCGGTTGAAAGTGAGCTCCACGGTTCGGTTGCCGAAACCGGAGCCTCGCGGAAAGCCCTCGAAGCGCACATCGCGCTCGAATGAGTCATAGAGGACCTCGAACGCACGCTGAAGAACAGGTGGCTCGTCGAGAGGCCCAGACGGAACGGGGTCCTCGTGCGCGACGGATTGGCACGCGACTCCAATCGACCCTACCAGGAAAGCCATGGCAGCTCGGACCAATGAAGCAATCCTCATAGTATCCTCATGAGAAACAGCAAGAAGACCAAGGCTCCGGAGATCGACAGCGCCAGGATGATCAGCAGTGTGTTTCGGACCAATCGCTTTCGGGAGCGACCTCGTGCCCCCGGAGCCGCGATGCCCAGCTCGCTCTCGAGAAACGCCTCGTATCCCTCGGTGTCCGGAAGATCGAGACCATCCAGATAGGTCTCGTCGGACCATCCGGTCTCGGCATCCGAGCCGCACTCGCGACAGGCGAGGGCACGGGCCGGAATGAGCTCGCCGCAGTTTGGACAGGGGACCGAACGCTGAGATCGATCACGAGCCATCGGTTCATTCCGAAGAGAGTCTCGAGGAGATCGTGAGCACGGAGGTGAGGGTTTGACAATTCGTTCGGATCATCAAGAGCAAAAAAAAGTGTGATGCTCATATGGGGGGATGGTGGTGAGACAAGAAGAAACGCTCGACCCAAGCGTCTTTTGGACAGCCAATTAGGGTCTAGTGACCCAGGTGCCTCCACCCGGCATCAGGTCGGTGACGACTTAGGGAGAAGGCCCAAGTCGTACTTGACTGTCCCCATGAGCTTTACTATTCTCCGCGCGGTTGTAGGGTTTGCTCGCCGGGAAAAGGTCTCGGCGACGATCCCCGTCGTACCGGGGAGACCCACGGAAGATCACAGTAGGAGGAAGTGATGCGCAAGTTGACTCTGCTTGCCGTCCTGTGCGTTCTCTGTGTCGCGTCCGCGTGCACCGGTCCGGCACCGTTGCAGGGCATGATTTTCGCCGACATCAACTACCCGTCCTACTACCAGGGCGTCGACGCAGTCGGCCCTGGTGGCAAGACGGGCAAGGCTCAGGCCATGTCGATTCTCAGTCTCGTCGCCATGGGTGACGCGAGCATCGATGCGGCATGCAAGGATCAGGGGATCTCCAAGATCGCCACCGTGGACCACAAGTTCACGAATATCTTGGGTGTCTATCAGACCTGGACCACCATGGTCACGGGCGACTGATTGCCTTCTTGATTCTGACACCCACCGGGTCGCGGGAGGCTTCGGCCTCCCCTTCCCGGATCCCTTCTCCCCCCTCCCCCCGCTCATCTCTCCACAAAAACTCGAACCCTCCCCTCAACGACCTCGGCTCGGGTCCCGTATCAGCAACCGGTCCCACCGTCGTGCTCCCTGCGCTCCGGCGGCTGCCGGTCGTGGACCTCCTGCCTCTCGACAACCCGACCACGACTTGGAGGGAGCTTCATGACGACTTGGCTACTCTGTGCTCTTTGCGCTCTCGCGCTGCAGGATCGCCCGACCCCACCGGGCGGATCCGTCGAGCGGTTCGCCGCTCCCCACCCGCCGATGAGCGGCACCGCGGGCTGTATCGGCTACGCGACCGGACAGGGATCGGCCGGACGATCGCACGCGGGTGGTACCGCTCTCGGACTGAAGGCCGAGGCGAAGCTCGTCGCCGCCACCCATGGTGCGATGCATGCCATCGCGGAGATTCCCGTGCGACCGTCGAGCGCTCCGACTCCGCGCGGAACGGCGGGAGGTCCCACGACCCGTTCCGGAGGCCCGCGCCGCGCCCAGCTGAGCCGGACAACCGATCGGCCCGATGCCGAACGGCGAGCACCTCGACGCTTGGTCTACGGGTTCACCGCGATCGCCGAGCACTCACTCGTCTCTCGCCCTGATTCTCGGCCCGACCGTGCCGAGCTGTACTTGTACGATCGCGAATCAGATTCGGACTCCGTTGAGGGCGGCGACTTCTATCACGCGATCGTCGAGCGAGGGAACTTGATCGAGGAGTCCGGTGATCGTCGCCTCCTCGAGATCTTCGTCGCGGCCGGGCGCGAGAGCTGGCTGCGTCCCTTCGAGCAAAAGCGGCTGGACTCGTGGCCTCCACTGCCCGGGGTGCCACACTCGACGGAGGTCGTCGGCCCCCGTCTCGAGCAAACGGTTCGCGATCTCGAACGGGCGCGGCGCGGACGCCCTCGCCGTCAGCTTCGAGCGTTGACTTCGATCGAGCGCCGAGACACCTCGGGAGGAGCCTCCTCGTTCGGCTCGGCCCGGAGTGACGATCGAGACCGTCGAAAACCCTGAGACCACCCGGCGAAAAGAGGCCCCGGTCCCCCTTCCCGGGGGGACCGGGGCCGGCGGTGCCGACCACCCGTTCTCGAACCGAGGAGGCAATTCGGATCGAGGTGCGCGCGCGAGCGGGCCAGGTGATGTCAGGAGGCAGACCGGGTGGCCGACCTTCGCAGCCGCAAGGGCTCAGCGTTCAGTCGAACCTCAGACCGTTTTGGATGATGGCTGCCACCTGAATCGTGACACAGCGCCACGCGCCTTCCGTAGCCGGCGTCCAGCGATCGCCTTCGAAGGCGGCGACCGTGAACTGAAGCGACTCCGAGAAGGCTTCGAGATGGAGAGGCCGTACTCCCCGACGTGCGCCGATTCGTCCGAGTGCCACAAGCTCGGGTGCGAGTTGAACCGGGTCGTCGAGTAGGGCGGCGATACGTTGCACCCAAACGGCGAGCAGTCGAGACGACTCACCGTCCGGATCGGGGAAGAAGACGCGCAGGGTCGGATAACGTTCGAGCAATCGATGCAGCACTGCGGGGGCGAGCACGTCGAGCCGTGGAATCACACGACTCAAGGTCGCCTGCACCCACGACGTCGCGTCGATCGGTGCCGAACCCGAGCTCACGCTCCGTGAGCCGGCCCCTTGTCGCTGCGGATCGGACCGCTCCATTCGAGCCTCCCCCTGACGGCGCCCGCGGAGGACGGACCGTATCGGACCGAACTTCGGCAAGGCTCCCGCTACCTACATGGCCTCAACTTCCCTGGACACCTGTATTCTCGGCCGAGGCCCCAGACGCTTGAGGGGTTTTCGAGGGGGGGGGTGGGAAAAAGGGGAGCGGACCCGATCGAGGCGTCTCGATTCGGGTCCCTCGGTGGAGCGGGCTGGGATCGCCGGAGCTCCGATCAGTTGCGGGTCGCCTTCAAGAGGAGGATGAGCGGGGTGTCGGCATCCGAGACGCCTCGCGGAGCGAGCCCTATGATGATGTACTCGTCGAGGGGCACTCGCAGCGTGGTTCCAATCCCAGCCAGTCGATCCCCTTCGTTCACCATGACTTGGAGAGTGATCTCGGCCTGCCCGCTGCTGTCCCCGAGCATCCGTAGCTCACCTTGAACGCTCAGGGTTCCTGCATTGTGGCTCCCTTTCACTTCGAACTGCTCTCCCTCGATCGTGCGCACGCCGGCCGTCATCGAGATTCCGTAGTCGGCCAAGTGCATGCGCTCGAGCTCGTGGCGAATCTTTTGCTCGGCAACGGCGCGTCCACCTGGCGCGAGCGTCTGAAGGTCCAACATGCACGAGGACGGCGCCACGTCGAGCGACTCCAACAGCCGCTTTGCGGCCTGCACGTGCTCGGCATCGTCGCGCACGACGATCAGGTTGCGCTGTCCATCGACGACCATCCGTCCGTGGTCGGATACTTGAGTCTGCAAGGCCTCGGCGATCGAGCTCGCCCGACGATGGCGCACTGGCAGGATGACGGTCTCTCGACGACTCAACTGGTCTTCGACGCGGACGTCGAGCGCCGCGACGAAACGCTCCCAGTCGGCGATCTCTTCGGGCGGCCCGAACAAGATCAGACGACCCGTCCTCTGATCGATCGTGACTCGAACGGTGCTCGTTCCGACGAGGTTCCTCACCTGCCCGAAGAGCTCGTGCGGGTCGGCATGCTTGGACGTGATGATGCGCAGCTCGTCCTCGAACGTTGCCGCCTCGATCGTTCCGTTCGCGCCCGCAAGAAAGAGGCACATCCACAAAAAGCTGGTCATCATCGAATCTCTCCAGTGGGAGTCAGGGAAATCGTCTCGGACAGGGGGTAGATCCAAACGGCATGAACATCGGGTGACTCGGTCGGCATCGTCACGCACAACACGTCCTCTCCTATCGCGATCACCGCGGGCGCGACGGTCGAGGTCTGAACAATCCCTTCGGTCGGCGGCTGCTCGGGGTCGACGCGATGCGTCAGCGCCCACCACAGCGACAGTCCAATCAGGAGCACGGCGGCCGTCAGCTCGAAGCGAGCTCCCCAGGACGTCACCGAGGTGGGAGCGCTCCGCTCTCCGAGGACGGGAGCCAACGTCTCTTCCGCCCAAGCACCGAGCAGAGCGCGAACTTCGCCATAGCCGTCCCGCTGCTCGAGACAGCTCGCGCATCCCTCGAGATGCCGAGCGAGCAGCTCGGCCTCGAACGGCGCGAGCTCGCCATCCCAGCTCCGGAGCAACAGCACGTGAAACGGCTGGCATCCGTCGGTTCCGTCTAGCCGCGTTTCCATCGATCGAGCTCCTTTCTCAGGGTCTCGCGAGCCGCATGCGCATGAGCGCGTGCCGTGCTTGCCTCGATCCCGAGTGTGCGGGCGATGTCGTCGTAAGGGCGGCCCTCGAGATCCCGAAGAATCGCGACGTCCCGCTGACGAGGAGGCAGTGCCAGGACACGCTCGCGAATCCACTCGACCTGCTCTCGACGAGCCGCGATGTGATCCGGAGTCGGAGGGCCTTCACTGGCGAGCCGTGGAAGGGCTCGGGACTGTCGTTCTCGCCGGCGGTGGCGATCGATGGAGAGATGAAGCACGCTCCTTCGGAGCCAGGCCTCGGGCCCCCGGACCGGCTCTCCCTCACTCATCACCTTGGCCAGCCTCGAGATACACTCATCCACGACATCGGCAGCCTCCGCCTCGTCCCGAAGGACGCGTCGGGCCAACCCCAGAAGGGCGGGTCGGACGCCGAGAGCCCGCTGGGGCCAGGCGAGGCTCGGAATCGCGGAGGAGGACGCGGATCGCAACGGGATACCTCGAGAATCGAGATCGCTCCTGGGATCACTGACCGGTGGACGCTCGAGGGCCACAGAACGCTGACTCGGTTCTCAAAAAAAGGTCGCGCGCGAGCTCCACCGTCGCCCGAAAATCCCCCAAATATGGGAGATGGCGAGCGGACTCGCCTCGACTACAATGATCGCGGTTCCGGGAAATGGATCCCGTGTCGAATGCTCGGGAATGAAGTCATGAAGCTCATCTCCTCGTCCCTCCTCCTGTCCGGCGTCCTCTTCTTCGCGCCGAGCCTCTCCGCTCAAACCGCGCTCTGGAAGTTCTTCGGGAACTCGTCGGGCGACTCGTACGGTAAGTCCGTCACCGGGCTCGATGACGTCAACGGCGACGGTGTGCCCGATGTCGCCGTCGGCGCGCCACAGAGCGACTACGGCGGCCTCGATGCCGGCAGCGTCAAGATCTACAGTGGACTCACGGGCCAGCTCATTCGAGTCTTCGTCGGCATCCCGGGCTCCAACTTTGGAGCTGCCGTGGCCTCGGCGGGCGACGTCGATGGAGACGGTCGAGGCGACATCATCGTGGGAGCCCCCTTCGCCCGCGTCAACGGCATCCAGCTCGTCGGTGAAGCCGTCGTCATCTCGATCGCCCGAGTGCAGGTGCTTCATCGCTTCAAGGGTGCTGCCTACCTGGACGCCTTCGGCACTTCCGTCGGGAGCGCGGGAGATGTCGACGGCGACGGCATACCGGACATTCAGATCGGGGCCACGAGCTTCTTCCAAGGCTTGCGCGGCTACGTGCGCGTCTTCGCGGGATCGGACGGCTCCTTGCTCCACGATCTTCGAGGTGCTCAGGCGGGAGACTTCTTCGGCACCTCGTTGGCCGAGGTCGGTGATCAGGACGGGGATGGCCACGACGACCTGCTCATCGGCGCGCCACAGAACAACGTCGGCCCTGGCTACGCGCTGGTGATCTCCGGGCGAACCGGCGGTCTCCTCCGCTCTTTGAGCGGAGTGGCGGCAAACGATCAGTTCGGTCAAAGCGTCACGGGTCTCGAGGACCTCGACGGTGATCAGATCCCCGAGCTTGCCGTGGGAGCCTACCGCTCCGATCTCGGCGGGCTCGACGCCGGATCGGTGACGGTGTACTCGGGCGCGACCGGAGCGCCGCTCCGCACGATGCTCGGCGATGGCCCCCATCACTGGCTCGGCTTCGCAGTCGCCAATGCCGGCGACGTCGATGGCGACGGATTCGGAGACCTCATCGTCGCGGCTCACGGCGACAACTCCCAGACGGTATGGACTACCTACGGCCGAGTCTACTCCGGCTTCGATGGCCAAACCGTCGCCACGGTAAAGGTCGACTTCCTCACGACGGACAGCATCATTCAAGCGGTGAGTGGACTGGGCGATGTCGACTCCGACGGCCGCGACGACTACCTCGTGAGCGACTTTTGGAACGACGAGGCCGGGACCGACTTCGGAGCGGTCTGGGTGATCGCGGGCTGCCCGTCCATCGCGGAGTCCTACGGTGAGAGCTGTGCCGGATCAGCAGGCTTCTCGCCCCGTCTCGAGTTTCAAGGCTGTCCCAGTCCAGGAGCGCTCACGCAGCTCAGCATCGAAAACGCTCTGGGCGGCGCCAATGCGCAGCTCCTCGTCAGCGCGCGGGGAAGGACCATGATTGGCAAGGGCAACTGCGTTCTCCTGGTTCGGTCCCCCTTCTTCGTGATTCCGATTCAACTCGGCGGGGCGAGTGGGACACCCGGTGTCGGGAACGCGACGCTGCCGATCCAGATTCCACCAAGTCCGAATCTGATCGGCTGGCGATTCAATGCTCAGGCGCGTATCTTCGATCCTGGCACCCTTTATGGGAATGCCTTCACGAACGGTGTCGAGATCGTGATTCGTTAGACCTGCGCCGCGATTGCCCGTGACTCCATCGCCGGACAGCTCCGGAAAACCTCCCACAGGACGGCCGAACCGTTACTTGGCCCTGGTCGGGATCGCAGTCCTGGCGACCGTCCCCTGGGCATTCATCGGCGCCTCGAGCGCGCGCGTCGCCGGCGTCCCGATCTGGCTGTGGTGGAGCTTCCTGGCCACGGCGGCACTCTCGACCCTCACGGCCTGGGGCGTCTTGCGCCGCTGGCGCGACGATCGCCTCGAATGACGACTCCCCTGGTACTCGATCGATGCCCGAGCCCATGAGCCAGGCGGATCTCGCGAGCGGCATCGTCATCGCATCGGCCGTGTACGTCGTCCTGCTCCTGATCATCGGCGCGCTGGCGCGGAAGGCCAGACGAGCCGAAACCCTGGCCGATCACTTTCTTGCCGGACGAACACTCGGCTTCGTGGTCCTGCTCTTCACGTTGTTCGCGACCCAGTACAGCGGCAACTCGCTGTCGGCTTTTCCCGGCAAGACCTACCGAGGAGGCCTCGCCTACTTCATGACCGTCCCGTTCATGGTCGGGATCGTCACGGGATATCTTCTCTTCGCACCTCGCCTCGTCGCGCTGGCCCGTGAGCATTCCTTCCTGACGCCCACGGACTTTCTGCGCCACCGCTTCGCCTCTCCGACGCTGACACGTCTGGCGACCCTCATCTTTGCCCTCGTTCTCTGCAACTTTCTCCTCGCCCAGCTCATGGCATTGGGACACGCGGTCTCGGGACTCACCGAGAACCGCATCCCCTACGGGTTGGGAGTCGCGGTCGGGGGCGCGGTGATCCTTGCCTATGAGGTGATGGGGGGAATGCGAGCCGTCGCATGGACCGACGCGCTCCAAGGAGCGATTCTCGCGCTCGGACTGCTCGTGATCGTCGTTCTGCTCGTCGACGTCATCGGGGGCCCCGGTGAGGTCATCGACCGCATCGAGAAGACGGCTCCCGCGAAGGCGGCCAACCCCGATTGGCGCACTTGCCTGACGTGGCTCAGCACATTCGTGCTTCTCGGACTCGGTGGCCCTCTCTACCCACAAGCGATTCAGCGTCTGTATGCGGCCCGCCGACTCGTGGAGCTCAAGCGCGCGCTCGCCGTCATGGCCTTCCTCCCCTTGATCGCAGTCACCACGGTGGTCTTCATCGGTGCCGTCGGCATCGTTCTGTTCCCGGGCCTCGAGCCCGTCGAGTCCGACAAGATCACCTTCAAGGTCCTGGCCTATCTCGTCGAGGCCGAGCCGATGGCGTTTCTCCCGGCACTGGTGGTGATGATGGCCGTCGTAGCCGCGATCATGTCGACCGCCGACTCGTGTCTTCTCTCGCTCGCTTCCGTCCTGACGCACGATGTGAGACGGCAGTCGGACGGAGAGCCCCCTCTCCGCCGCGCCCTGCTCATCAGCATCGGGATCATGGCGGTGCTGGTCGGGCTCGCGTTGCTCGAGGGCATCACGCTCTGGGGACTTCTCGAGCTCAAGTTCGAGGTTCTGATCCAACTCTCGCCGGCATTCGTCCTGGGAACGCTCCATTCTCGGGACGATCCGACCGGCTATCGTGGTCGAGACATGCTGTGGGGCATAGGACTCGGACTGCTCACGGCACTCGGGCTCCGCATCGCCGGCTTCGATCAAGTCGTCGGCATTCACGCCGGTGTGATCGGCGTGGCTCTCAACTATCTCGTGTCCGTGCTCATTCGCCGAAGGCGCCTCGCACCGAGACCGTGACCGGGCAGACCGCCCGGGCGGCGGGCCGAGCGATCAAAACCGCCCGACCCCGCCCCGAGATCTCAACTCAGCAGGTCGACCTTGGGAAACGTCTTTCCGAGCACTGGCTGGGCGTCACTCTCGAACCAGTCCTCGAGCACGGTTCGATAGATCGAGCGAAAGTCGATCGCGTGCTGGAGGTCCCCGTCGTCCAGACTCTCGAAGGAGGGATGTGTCCCCAGCACCGGCTTGGAGAAACCATTGCCGAGGAGCACCACGGGAGCCGCTGCGCCATGGTCGGTCCCTTGGCTTCCGTTCTCGGCCACGCGCCGACCGAATTCCGAGTAGACGAGTGCCAGAACGCGATCGGCCAGACCCTGCTCGCTCAGATCTCGCCAGAAGGCCGTGAGAGCTTGGGAGAGGATCTGCATCAGGGCATCGTGTGACGGTCTCTGTCGAGAGTGCGTATCGAATCCGCCGAGCGCGACGTGGAAGACCCGCGTCCCGAAACCCGAGCTCATGAGCTGTGCCACGAGACTGAGCTTCTGACCCAGCTCCGAGCCCGGGTACTCGGCCTTCGGTTGGTAATGAGAGCTCTTGCGGTTCAGCTCCTCAGAGACCTGCCACGCCCGCCGACTGGCAAGGCGGACGGACTCCAGCCCGGGGCCATCGGTTCGAGGCGCTCGAGTCACTCTTGCCCGCCAGTCGGCCAGCTGGTCATCGCCCAAGAGCTCGAGATCCTCCCGGCGCTGAAGAGAGGGCGTCTCGAAGCCCTCAGCCATCAGGGACAGCGGAATCGGGCCTTGGCCGACTCGCAGCGCCGACATCGACTGGGGATCGTCAGCTCGGTTGGCGAGCCAGCGTCCGATCCATCCATCGCGAGGTGTCTCGAGATCCGGCCGGGCGGAGTCCCAGATGTCCATTGAGCGAAAATGGGAGCGATCAGGGTTCGGATACCCGACGCCCTGAATGACAGAGACCTGCCCCTCCTTCCACAGCGCATGCAGACCCGAGCAGCCGGGGTGAAACCCGATCTCGTCATCGATCTCGAGTACCTGACCGCTCGGAATGGAGACCGAGGGTCGTGCGCGGTAGTAGGCATCGTGACCGTGGGGCACGATCCAGTTCAATCCATCGTTGCCGCCGACGAGCTGTACGAGAATCAAGGTTTTCGGGCCGGCTGACGAGTTGCCGGCCCAAGCGGCTCGCGCCCATGCCGGGGTCGCCGAAGCGACGCTCGTGGCGAGAAGAGTGCCTGCCGAGCCTGTGAGGAAGCGACGTCGATCGATTTTCATGTTCATCCTCTCAGGCCAACTGGTATTCGGGGGAAACGAGAACGAGATAAGTGGCGAGGCGAGCACCCTCGTCCTCGGACGCCGAGTCAACGGCTCGAGCGATCTCTTGTCGCATGGAGAGGGGCGCCTGTCCGTCGATCAAGAGGTCGATGAGGAAGTCCGCGACGGCCTCGGAGTCGCTGGCGCCAGAAGCGCGGGCGAGGGCAGCCGGTTCGACTCCGGCTGCGACCGGTGCGCCGGCCAGGCCAGTGAGTCGAGCCGCGAAGTTCGTTCGGGCGATCATCGTGGCCGTGTTGATCCAAGCCTTTCCGCCGTCCCAGCCTTTGACGCTCGGGGGCTCGAAGAGCCGCTGCCCCATGGCACCCGTCATCTGAGCGACGCTCTGCCCGAGTGGTCGGCCACCCAAGGCGCGGAGCGCTCCGACGACGAGATGGACCGGCGACTTGACGAGGCTTCGCCGAGCGGCCGGATGGAAGAACGCCTGCGATCGGAGCAGCGTCGAGAGAACAGCCGCGATGTCGTAGTCGGCCTTCCGGAGCACCTCGGCCAGGGCCTCGATCGCCTCGGGCGCCGGATCGGGTCGCCAGAGGTCGCGAGCCAGCTTGTCTACGATGAAGCGAGCACAAGCCGGCTGTGCCAGGCAACGCTCGACGGCCTCTTCGCCCCCGAAGCGTCCCCGAACGCCCAGGATCTCCTTCTCGCCATCGTCGTGCCCGCGAGCATCGAAGTAGAAGGCGTCGCCTCGCGTGTGCCAGCCGCTGAAGGCACGAGCGGCCTGTTGGACGTCCTGCTCGGTGTAGTTGCCGCGACCGAGGGAGAAGAGCTCCATCAGCTCGCGCGCATAGTTCTCGTTCGGGTGGTCCTTCCAATTGCGATCGTTGTCCAACCAGCGGATCATCGCAGGGTCTCTTGAGATCCCGATCAGAAGCTCCCGAAGGGATCCGAGTGCCTCGCGGGTCAAGAGACGGTTCTGGGCGTGCATCCGAGCCACGCTCTGAACCTTCGCATTCGAGGTCGCAAAGTGATCATGCCAGAACAGGGCCAGTCGCTCTCGAAGCGAGCTCGGCGAATGCACCATCCGGTGGATCCAGCCCGACTGCAGCTGCTCGACACTGTCGAGTGCCAGGAGAGGCGTCAGCCGATCCACCAGCGCTCCGTCGTCTCGCGGTGAGCTCACGGCCAGGAGATGATCGACGGCACGCTGCGGTCCGAGCTCCGTGAGCTCGTCGAGCTCCTCGAAGCGGGCACCGAAGCTCGCACGGCGCAGGAGGTGGCCCGCTTGCGCTCGAGACCAGTCCTTCGGCTCGAGAGGCGCGAGGCTCCACTCGTTCGACCACCGGCTCATCGCATCCTCCCTTGCAGCGTCACTTGCCAAGAGTCTTTGCGGGCCACCGCCGAAAGCCCGACGCGCTCGAACAGCTGAATCACCTCGAGCAAGACTGCGACGTCCTGTCGAGCCTCCTCCTCGAGCTTCCCCTCGTTGAGGATCGCGTTCGAAACGAGAGCTTCCCGATTGTCGGACAGCAACGTCACGATCGGTGCCGAGGTCAGCACCACTTCTAG
Source organism: Planctomycetota bacterium (assembly GCA_029260795.1). GTDB lineage: Bacteria > Planctomycetota > OFTM77 > OFTM77 > OFTM77 > OFTM77. The sequence goes on from JAJDCO010000015.1 coordinate 132,818, forward strand.
CCAAGGTGTCGCCTCGGGCTGACCTTCGCTGCGGTTGTCGTCCATCACGCGCCGGAGCAGTGACGCGGAGGATGACAGCAGCAGGCGATCGCCCACGATCGTGCTCGCCGGCGACACGTTGTATCGAACCGGCAGCATATCGGTCACCTCCCGCTCGGGCACGAACTGGGCCCATTGCAGCGGCGTGCCGGCATGCTCGCCGGTCTCGATCAACAGGCCGCCGAGCCCGTTTTGGGCCCGATCGGCATTGACGATTCCGATCGCGGTCTGAAAAGCGGCCCGAAGCGGGACGCGCCAGGCTTCGACCTCCAGAATCGGAGCCGCCAGCAGCACGGCTGGATACAGCGGAGACGGACTCCGCTCCCCCTTGGCCACCGCCGGGCGAGTCACGAACAGCTCCCAGTCCGTTCCGAAGTCCGGAAGCACCTCACGCGCGAAGTCACGCCCCGCGAAGAGGAGGCTCATCACATTCGAGAACTCGATGAAGCCGCGCTGAACCGACTCGTCGAGCAGCTCTCCCCGATTGGCCCACCACTGGCCCAAGTCTCGACGAGCCCTCAGCGTGAGCATCGTCCCCGGAGGTGCCACCATCCGGGGACGGCGAGTCACTTGAACGGGAAAGGAGGCCAGCTGCGCACCCGGAAGCTCCGAGGGCGGAACCGGAACCGTGCCGACGACTTCGACGATGCCCTCTCGAGCGTGTGCTTCCAAGGTCACAATCTCACTCCGACCGACCGCCTCGAGCAAGCCACCTGCGAGCAGGCTCAGCAGGGGCTGATCGAGCCGTTCCGGAATCAGACGCGTCTCGCGACCCAGTCGACCCGTCCGAATGAAGACCCGGGCGATCGCAGCGTCACCGAGGGCCCGCGTCGCTTCGCGGTAGTCGCTCGCCTCTGCCAGAGACTCTCCCTCGCCTCGAAGGCTCCGAAGCGCCTCTTGCAGCCGGTCGGTCGAAGAGGCCGCGAGCAACGCTCCGTCGACGGCGCACGCGAAGGCGTCTCCCACGACGAGCGCTCGAGTTCCGTCTTCCAGGCGCGGTTGGTGGACTTTCTCGCCTTGACCGATCCAGCCGAAGATCCTGAGCAGGAACGAGGTGCTGTCCAGAATGTGCTGAGGTACGTCGGCGACAGAGCTCCGCGCCACTACCAGCCACTCGGGCTGGGAGGCCCCGGCCGCTGGAGGCAGCACGGCGATCACGAGCCCCTGTCCGGCCAGCGCTTCGACCGCTGCCGGGCCTTGGACACCGACGATGCGCTCGAAGGTCTTCCAGCCCAACATTGCTTTGGGCCAATTCTCCGACTCGATCACGGTACGCCAGGCGAGGCTCGCCTCGAAGCGCGACCAAGTCGAAGAGGCCAAAAGCCCGGGCACGATCTCACCCGGCGATGGGACTTCGATCAATGCGAGCGTATCGGCGGGTGCCAGCTGGGCGAGGCTTTCGACATCGCTCGTGGCAAAGGGATCGACGTGGGCCGAACTCGTCCCGATCGACAGGACGAGAACGGGGATACCGACTGCGAGAAGCCGCATGAGAATCCTCCCGGTGTGAATGCGCTCTTCGAGCACGTGGCTGGCCCCTGCCTTTGCGTACCGAGAGGGAGCAACGCTCCGATTATAAGCAAGCGAGTCGAGGATCTTGCAATCACTTCTCCACCGACTCGGCTCAACACGTTGACGCCGGGTCGCCCCCGCTCCACAATCTCCGAATGCTCCGGCGCCTGGCCGCCGGCCCACTTCGTCTTCCGGTGGTCCGATGAATCTCAAGCAGATCTTGCCCGAGGGTGCCGTCATTCCGGAGATGACGGCGCGTACGCGTGACGAGGCAATTCAGGAGCTTCTCGACGTCCTGATCCGCATCGAGGCCCTCGTCGCCAGCCGGCGTGAGGAAGCGCTCCTAGCGCTGCTGAAGCGGGAATCGTCTGGCTCGACCCGAATCGAAGAAGGTCTGGCGATCCCCCATGCACGATTGCCCGGACTCACGCGATGCGTCGGTGCACTCGGGCGCTGCGCCCATGGCGTGGAGTTCAGCCCGAAGGAGAATCCGGTGCGGACGATCTTCTTGTTCCTCTCCCCGGAAGAGGACAACGCGCAGCACCTCGCATTGATCCAGTGGATCGGGAAGGTCGGTCAGAATCCGAACTTCCTCAAGGCGCTGCACGCCGCCCGCACCGCATCGTCGCTCCGAAACCTCATGACGCGCGACGAAGAGCACTTCCGCGACGACGAGTACTGAGGCGATGTCGAGCGAGACCGTCCCTCCGACGCCTTTCGGAGGTTTTCTGGGAGTGCGCGCCATCGAGCGGGGACCCGAAGGAGCCTCGATCGACTTCGAGCTCGAAGCGCATCACTGCAACAAGCGCGGCGTCGCCCACGGAGGGGTGCTGGCCAGCCTCTTGGACATGGCCTTGGGCGCCTCGGTCATCGCCGCGATCCGACCCGAGGAGTGGTGCGCGACGATCGACCTCGGACTTCAGTTCGTCGCACCCGCCCGGCTAGGTCGCCTTCGCATCAGCGGCAGCGTGATCCGCCGTGCACGTCGAATCGCCTTCGCAGAAGGCAGCATCCTCGACGCGCACGGCCGGGTGGTCACGACAGCAAGAGGGACTTGGACGATTTGGCCCGGTCACCCGGACCGGCGAGGTGAAATGGGCGTGAACGACAGCGACGGCGCATGACTCGAGAGTGGGCGACCGCAACGCGGGCAGTAGATTTGATACTGACCGGCCGCATAGGCCTCATCGCTCGGAGACCATCGACGTCCTCGATGTCCGACCAAGCGACACACGAGCTGAGCTACGAGACGCATCACGCGACCTCCTGCGAATCCTTCGCAGGCCTCTTCGGAAACGCGACCGGGGCGAGGACGCCTCTCACTGGTGCCTGCGAGCATGAAGCAGAAATTCTCGCAGTGGACCCGTCAAAAGTCCAACGGATGTTGGACATCGACGTTAGGTTGTTGTTCAGGTCACCGCCGCCACGTCACTCGAAGCGTCGACCCGAGAGGATCTGGATCCTGCCGTTGTGGGTCACCATCTGCACCGGCGCGCCTCCCGAGCCCACGGTGGCTTTGAGGGTGCGCTTGCCGCGCTCCGGCTGGCCGGGAAGCTCGAAGTCGATTCCGCCATTGTGGGTCTGGCAGTCGAATCGAGCCGAGATGTCGGGGCTCGCTCTCAGGACCAGTCGACCGTTGTGGCTCTGAATGGAGCCACTGAGACGCTCGCTCTCGCGAACGTCGATCTCGACGTGACCGTTGTGGGTCTCGAAGCGGACGCTCTCGAGGGGCGCGCTGGCGCCAATGCGTCCGTTGTGGGTCTCGGCCGTGAGGGTCGTCATGCCCCCACTCTCGACCGAAAGATTGCCATTGTGGCTCTCGAGGACGGTTTCGCCGTCGATCCCGTGAACGGTGACGGTACCGTTGTGCGTCTTGGCCCGGAGCGTCATCCGCGTCGGCATCACGACCTCGTAGGCGACCTTGGCGCCCCACCCGTCGTCGCGACTCGGATTCCAGCGCCAGCGCACGTCTTGAACGCCGTCCACGGTCTGTGTCAGCAGCTCGATCGCCCGCAACGCCGATTGAGCATCGAGCTCGTCCTGTCCGCCACCGCTCTTGTGGACGCGAACGACGATGTCGCTGCGCCCTTCTTCTCCCCGAACGGTGACCTCTCCATTGTGCGTCGTGAGCGCGAGCCCACGAAGCTCGCCGGCCTCGATCACGAGCTCGTCGGTCTCGTCCACCCACACCTGAGGGCCGAAGAACATGCAGCCGCTCGGGGCCAGCAGCAGCAGGAGACAAGCTCCACTTCGTGACATTCGGGACGAGATCATGACGACGCTCCTCTGGGATCGAACTGATTGGCCTCGGAATCCTTCTTCCTTGCCAATCTTCGGTGGCACCTTTCACCGCTTCAAGGGCCGTTCATCGAACGACGCGAAGAATCCAATCCCGAGCAGCCGAGACGGGGGCGCCTCCCTCGAATTGCCCACCGGCAGCTCAGGCGGTTCGTGAGCCGCCAGGAGCACCCCAGGCCGTCGTGCTGGCGCGTCTACTACTCCGATCCCGCGCCGAGTCGTTGGAGAGAGAGAGAGAGAGAGAGAGAGAGAAGAATCGCAACGTGCCCACTTGATTCGGCGCCATGCTCTCGATGAGTGAAGGATCTCGAAAGAGAGAACAGCCTCGTCGCCTTGGAACCGTGTCCCACACGCGGCGACTAACAAGCTCGGCCACCAGTGCGTAGAATCCGCTGGGCTCTTCCCCCTTTCATTGCTCGACGCCATCAGGACCATCATGACCTCCGACGAAACCGCCTCGCCGCTCACCTCCCCCGGCGAACAGATCCCGGAGCGCATCGGCCCCTACCGGATACTCCGCATGCTGGGTCGCGGCGGCATGGGTGTCGTCTACCTGGCGCATCAGGAAGCTCCGGTTCAGCGGGAGGTCGCGCTCAAGCTCATCAAGCGAGGCATGGACACCGAGCAGGTGCTCGACCGGTTCACGGCCGAGCGGCAGACCTTGGCCGTGATGGACCATCCCAGCATCGCTCGGGTCTACGATGCGGGCGTCTCCGAGGATGGTCGTCCCTACTTCGCCATGGAGGCCGTAGCCGGTCAGCCGGTGACCGAGTACTGCGATCGCAAGCGCCTCGCGATTAGCAAGCGACTGGCCTTGTTCGTCCGAATCTGCGAAGCCGTCCAGCACGCCCACCACAAGGGAGTGATCCATCGCGATCTCAAGCCGAGCAACGTGCTCGTCCGCCAGCTCGACGGGCGAGCGGTTCCCAAGATCATCGACTTCGGTGTCGCCAAAGCGATCGACGAGGAGAGGCCCGAAGCCAGCCCGGCCCGAACTCAGGTCGGTCAACTGATCGGAACTCCCGAGTACATGAGCCCCGAGCAAGCCGAGCTCGGCAGCGTCGCCGTCGACGCTCGCTCAGACATCTACTCGCTCGGCGTACTGCTCTACGAGCTCTTGGTCGGAAGCCGGCCCTTTCAACCCGACCCCGAGGCCGCGTCGTTCGAGCGCTTGCGCCGACGGATCCTCGAGGAGAGCCCGACGCGACCTAGCCTGCGGCTCCAAGACGGCGGCGAGCAGGCCCTCGCGATGGCCTCTTGCCACCAGGTCTCACACGAGACTCTCGCCAAGCGATTGCGCAACGATCTGGATTGGATCGTGATGAAGGCGCTCGAGAAGGATCCCGAGCGACGCTACTCGAGTGCCTCGGAGCTCGCCGCCGACATCGCGCGCCATCTCCGGAACGAGCCGGTTGAAGCCGGGCCGCCGAGCTGGAGCTACCGAGCGACCAAGTTCGTCCGCCGTCATCGCGCGCCGGTCTTCACCGGGGTGGCTCTCGGCCTCGGGCTCCTGGTCGGCTTTCTCGTCAGCACCTTCCTCTACCTGAAGACCGAAGAAGAGAAGGTCGACCTCAGCCAGAGGAAGGTCGAGGTCGAGCGGTCGGTCATCGACCTCCTGCGGGAGCTCGGCGCGAACGACCCGGCCGTCGCCGCCTTCTTGCAGAAGCTCGTGAAGAACGCGTCGGAGGACCCGAGACTCCAGGCGGAACTGGCCGATGCCTTCCTGGAGATCGGATCGGATCCCGAGTCCCAGCTCGAGGCGAGCGCGCCGCAGCTGATCGAGTGCCTCGAAAGCTCGGTCTTTCTGCGCCAGCAGGAGATCGCGCGGGAGCCGAAGGACGTCCAAGCCCGCGCCAAGCTCGCCCTGGCTCATGAGCGCCTGGGAGACCTCTTCGTCGATGGCGGCGATTCGAGCCGAGCGCTCGATTGCTATCAGGTCGCCCTCGACATTCGCGAGTCGTTGCCGGAAGAAATCGAGGCCCTCGGCCTGGCTCCCGACAGCCCGCCGCACTTTACGGAAGGGGAAGGGAACTCCTCTTCCGGACCCGTCCGGATCGAGCAAACGCGATCGGCGCTTCCGCGCCCGCAGAACCGGGTCGCTCGCGGTCTCCGGCGGGAGCCACTGAATGAAGCCGTCGGACGCAACCACTACAAGATCGGCCGCATCTACGCTCAGGATACTCGCCGACAGGAAGCGCTCGACCACCTGCAGAAAGCCGAGCGATCGCTGGAGACGATGGGGCAAGGCTCGCGCGACCTCCGGTTCTTCATCCAGGCCAATCGGACCGAGCAGGCCGAGATCCAGGTCGAGATCGGCCAGGTTGCCCAGGCGACGTCAGCCCTCGCCGATGTCGGACGATGGCTCCTGGAGCCGGATGCCCAGTCGGGCCCCCCCCGGCTCGGGGCCAACGAGGTGCCGCTCGTCGAGCGCTGGACTCAGGTCGTCGGTGCACTTCCCGATCCGACCACTCTCGAGGAATCGTGGGCCGGCCTCCTGCGGGATTTCGAGCAGCGTGTGGCCCGGTCCGAGCATCCCGTCAGCGCCGACTTGAGCCTGGCCCTCCTCTTGGCGCGATGTCCTTCCGAGAAGCTTCGCGATCCGGCTCGCGCCGTCGCACTGGCGGAAGAAGCTGCCGCAGCGTCTCGCGGGCGGAGCCGAATCGCGGCCTGGGCGATCGTCGCCGAAGTGCACTCCGCGATCGGGGATACCGAAAGTGCCGCAGAAGCGCGGCAGCTCGCCCGGGAGCTGGCTGGTGAGCGGGGGATGGCAGGCGGCTCATTGAATGAGCTGCTCGAGGGCGTCTTCCGCTCGCGAGCCCGGTCGGCCGGCAAAATCCAAAAACGCTGAAACGGCGTTTCCCGATTCCGGATCCAGGGGAGGGCGCCGGCCGCAATCCCCCACGGCCAGGAGGTTGGAGGTGATATTCTCCTAAGGAATCCTCACCACCTCTGCCGAACACATCAACGCGGCAACCTCGTCAACCGGATCGATCGGGGCTTCATCCCGATCGAGCCTCGTCGGCTCATTCGACCTGGCCTGCTCAGCTCGAATGTCGCCGCCTGCGCGTGATGGCCGTGACGCCGCGTTCGTTCCGCCGCGCGAGTCCCTGCCGGATCCGGATCCGGAGGGTTACCCCCACCCTGGCAAGCGAGGAGAGTCTCTTGGCCGCTCATCGACCGTTCCTGGAAGCCGATTCCCCGGATCGCCGACGCTCGTTCCTCACCATCTGGAGCTTGCTGCTGGTTCTTGGAGCACTCGGCGTTCTCGGAATCTCTCGCCCTCGACCGACACTTCCGGATGAGCCACGCCTCGAGATCGCCACGACAGCCGCTTCATCACTGACCGAGCCCTCGCCGCCTCTCCACACCCGCAGCCAGCTCGCCTTCATCGAGAACACGGGGCAGTGGCCTGCCGATGTTTCGTTCACGGCGCGCGGGGCGGACTTCTCGGCCACGTTCGACTCCGATCACGTCGCGCTCCGAATCCGACGAATCGACGAGAGCGGGCATCGCCACGTCGTTCCGGTCGACCTCTTGTTCGTCGACGCTCGTTCGGACGTCGAGATCAGCGGCGAGCAGCCTCTCCCTGGCGTACACCACTACCTTCTCGGCTCCGACTCGAAACGCTGGCGCCGGAATGTCCCTCGGTACGGCAAGATCCACTACGAGGACCTTTACGACGGGATCGATCTCGTCGTTCGTGAGGGAAGTGGAGCGTTGCAGTACGACCTACTGGCCGCTCCCGGCGCCGATTGGCGATCGGTGACGATCGCGACCGCTGGTGTCACGGCCATCGAGACGACGAACGAGGGCGGCCTGCTCCTGATCACGCCGTGGGGCCCGATTGAGCAAGGTGCCCCCGAGGCCTGGTACGAGCGGCCCGATGGCGAACGCGCACCGGTCGCCTGCCGCTATCGCGTCGTCGAGGGCCTGCGCTTTGGATTCGAAGTCGCCGAGGAGGCGCCGTGGCCGCTGGTGATCGATCCGCCGCTCGAGTGGTCGACGCTGCTCGGCGGGAGTGATCTCGATTGGCTCTCGCAGATCACAATCAGCGCCAACGAAGAAGCGATCGTCGCCGGCACCACGGCCTCAGTGGACTTCCCGACGACACCCGGAGCCTGGGACGTCTCGCTGGCGAACCCGAGCTGGGACGTGTTCGTCTCGAGGTTCGACGCCACGGGCTCCCAGCTGCTGTTCTCGACCTTCGTCGGTGGCACGGGCTTCGACTATGCTCGAACACTCGAGATCGACCTCGACGGCACCTTCGTGATCGGGGGCTGGACGGACTCCGCGGACTTCCCGGTGACCCTCGGTGCCTACGACACGGCGATCAACGGCGCCCGAGACGCATTCATCACGCGCTTGGCCGCCGACGGCTCGCAACTGGTCTTCAGCTCCTTCTTCGGGGGGAGCGAGGACGACGCGATCCACTCGGTGGCCCTGGATCCGTTCGGCTCCGCTTTCGTCACCGGGGAAACGCGCTCGACAGATCTGCCCGTGACGGTGAACGCGTTCGACGCCGACTTCAACGGTGGAAGCACCGACCTGTTCGTCGCGAAGTTCAATGTGACCGGCAATCAGCTCAGCTACAGCAGCTACCTCGGTGGCTCGAGCTTCGAAGAGATCGACGTCGTCCGCTTGGGTCCTGACGGCTCCCCGATCCTCGCCGGGCGAACCTGGTCGGCGGATTTCCCGACGACTCCCGGGGCCTATGACACGACCCTGAATGGGCAAGCCGACGCGTTCGTCGTCCGCTTCATGCCCGACCTCGACCAGCTCCTATACGCCACGTTCATCGGTGGCTCCCTCGTCGAATGGGCGGACGACATCGCCATCTCCGGCTCGGGACAAGTGACCTTTGCCGGATTCACGGAGTCTCCGGACTTTCCGACGACGCTCCTCGCCTTCGATCGCACGTACGGCGGCGGTGGGTTCTTGGGGACCGATGGCTTCGTTGCTCGCCTGGGAAGCGCAGGCAATCGCCTCGTCTACTCCACCTACCTCGGAGGCTCGGGCGACGATTTCGTCTACTCGATCGCACTCGACGAGCAACAACGAGCCATCGTCACCGGAATGACTCGCTCCGTGGACTTCCCCACGACATCGGGCTCCTTCGCCGAGAATGCTCCCGGAGGCAACGCGAACCCGAACGGCTTCGTCACGCGTCTCTCCACCGATGGCAATCGCTGCGAGTACGCCACCTACCTGGGCGGTCAGGACGACGATTTTCCGCTCGGCCTCCACCTCGCTGCCGACGGCGCCGTCATCGTGGGAGGCTACACACGGTCGGCCGACTTTCCCGTCACTTCGGGTGCATTCTCCAAGCAGCACTCAGGAAGCTACGACGTCTTCGTCTCCCGACTCCGGCTCGGCCCGACGGTCGAGTTCTTTGGCCAGCCTCTTCCCGGACACCTGACGCGATTCGAGATCGAGGGGGCACCGTCGGCGCTGACGAGCCACAGCGCGCAGGTCATTCTGAGCTGCTCGGGAACGTCCGGCATTCGGCTACCCGGCGGCCTCTCGCTGCCGCTGACGTTCGACGCCTGCACGTCGCTCGGTCTCCGCCTGGCTCCGATCTTGCAGGCGACGATCACGGCATCCGGCACTGGCCTGACGCCCCCGATCTTCTTTCCGTCGTCCTTGCCCAGCGGCTTGACCGTTCACTTCGCGGCCTTGTTCTGGAGCCCCCAGACCGCGTTGATCTCGGCAGTGACTCCGCCCGGCTCCCTGGTCCTGCCCTAACCGAGCGAGTCGCACTCGACCGCCGAGATCACTCGAGCGGCAGCACGTGCCCGACGATCTCGTCGAGTGCGAGATCGAAGAGTGGGAATTCCTCCCAGTTCTCATGATCGAAGTGCCACCACTCGAAGCGGTACATCGAGAAACCGGCCGACTCCATGACGGCCCGAAGCTGACTGCGGTTCTCTCGCCGCTCGCTGGTTCCCCCTCGATAGTCCGCGTGCGCCCGATGCGAGAACTCGTCGAAGCCGCTCGGCATTGGCAGGAGTCGTCCGGTTTCGAGATCGCAGAGCGTCAGGTCGATGGCGCAGCCTCGATTGTGCCTCGAACCCGTCGCCGGATCGGCCACGTAGCGATGCTGCTCGGGCGGCGTCACCTCGCGAAACAGCCACGTCACCCGCCAGGGTCGGTAGGCGTCGAAGATCACCAGCCCTAACCCGTCCGACGCGAGCCGCTGCACGACGTTCCGGAGAGCCCGAGCTGCCGGGGCCTGCAGAAAGCAGCGAGCGGCCGAGTAGACCGGGGCTCCGACGAAGTTCGCCGCCGTTGCGTAGCGAAGATCGAGACGGAGCCGGGAGTCGATCGTCACGGCTTCCACGAGCTGGGCAGCATCGGGACGACCGAGCGGGACCGATCCCGATTCTGCGGCCGCTCGGCGCCGAAGCGACTCCAAGTCTGTCACGGGCGGCACACGATACTCTTCCCCCTCGCGGGGCACGCAACGCGGCAAGACGAGTTCGCCCACGCGCAGCGCGAGGCCGGCTCCCCGATCCGTGGCGGTCACGATTCGACCATCAAGCAGGCGAGGCGAGCGGGAAGGTGGGTCGGACAACACGTGTCGCATGCCCGTCGGCTCCTCGAGGATCGCCGTTCCGCCCTCCTCCAAGAGGCACCATGGCTGATCCTCGCCTCCAAAGTCGGCGAACCAGTCGCTCCACGCCGAGCGAGTCTCGGAACGGATCTTCAATCGACGCTCCTCCGGTCTGCTCAGCCCAGCTGCCCGGACAATAGACGAACGACTTCTCCCGGCGACGATAGCTCCAGAAGCTCGTCGATCGCACCTTCCTCCGACAAGACCTCGGCCAGTCGCTTGTAGACCTGCAAGTACAGCTTGTCGTCGTAAGGAGGCGCGACCATCGGGATGAAGATCCGCACGGGCTCGTCATCCGGCGCATCGAAGGGGATTGCCTCCTCGCTGCGCGCGAACCCGATCACCATCTCTCTCACCTGAAGAGAGCGAACGTGCGGGATCGCCACACCTTGACCGAGGGCGGTGGTCGCCTTGCGCTCACGCAGCGACATCTCGGTCTTGAGCTTGGTCGGATTGCCGATCTTGTCGGAGCGCTCCAGCAGATCCACCAGCTCGGAGATGACATTCTCCTTCAGCTCCTGGACTCTCTTGGGTGTCCAGTCATCGATCTCGGGATCGGGCCGAGCCTTCAAGTCGAGATCGATCCATTCGACCTTGAGGTAGCGCGTGATTCTCACGTGTCCTCCTCGGGCTCGGTCGTTTGCTTCTCCGCTGAGCTCGAGGTCTCCTTCGAGGCCGACTCTCTCTTGGCGATCGCCTCGAGGATCTCGGCGAACCCCGCCGCTCGCCGCGGGCGCTGATCCGACACGGCTCGACTCAAGAAGGCGCGGACGAGCTCGCCATCGAGGTGACCGAAACGCTTCAACCGCGCCACCACCCCAGTCCGAATCGGCCGGTCGCCATCCTCGAGATGCGGCAGAAGAAGCGCGACGATCTGAGGATCGCCCGCCTCACCCAGCGCATCCAGCACCTGGAGAGCCGTCTCCCGAACCTCGCGACTACTGGACGGCTGGAGCCGAGCCGCGGCCAAGGAGGCGCTGTCGGCGACGCCCAGCTCTGTCAACGCTCGCAGTGCCGCTCGCTCGACACGCTCGAGGGGCGTGTCCGTTTCCAATGCCTCTCGAAGCGCGGGCTCCTCGGAAGCCACCTGCCAGCGACCGAGCACTCGAGCCGCGGCGGATCGGGTACTGGCACTGCGACGATCCGCCAGTGCCATTCGCATCGCCTCGAGATTCAAACGGTTCGGCGGACAGTTGACCAAGGCGCGCACCGACGCCGTGCGCACCCTCGGATCGGAGTCCCCCGCCGCCAACGGCCGCAACAGCTCACTGACCCAAGTCGATCGATCGGCAAGTACATCCGCCTCCGGTTCGCCATCCCAGTCGTTTCCCGACCAGGAGCGTCCTCCGATCGCCCCCGCCAGCCGAGTGACGATCTCGGCTCGGAGCGGTCCGAAGGGCTCGGATCGAAGGGCCTCCTCGAGAGCCTCGCGCGCAGCCGCTTCGCCTGGCGCCAGGCGACACAACGCGACGGCAGCCTCCCGTCGAGCCAAGACCTCTTCATCGACCGCGAGCTGGCGTCGCCATTGGGAGACCGGCTTCTCGAACACCATTTGCTTCAGCACTCGGTGCCCAACATCGAACCGTACCCGAGCTGGCTCGGCCGGGCAGCGAATCAGAAGCTCATGACGAGCATCGCTGATCTCAAACGTCTGACGGACCGTCTCCCCGGCGATCGTCTCTACCAGGACCTCGACCGGGAATCGAAACAGCGGCGTTCCGTCGACTCGGCTCTGCTTCTGCTCGACGAGTAGAGTCAAGACGCCCGAGTCCTCGTGAAAGGTCTGTGACACCGCGAGCTCGGGGTGCCCGGGACGCGCTAGCCATTGCTCGAAGAACCAGCCGAGGTCCTTTCCACTGGCGCGCTCGAATGCGGCTCGCAGCTCGATCGTGCGGACGGGTTGATGACGATGCTCCTCGAGAAACGTCGTCACGGCCTTCGCGAACGCCTCTTCGCCGACCGAGTCGTGAAGCATGCCGATCACCCAGGCAGCCTTCGGGTAGATCGTCGAGTCGAACAGGTCGTCGGGGTCATCGTAGCGAGCTTCGATGATCGCTCGGCGGTGAGACTCGCGATCCTCCTCGAAGTACCAGTCGACGCTCTGATACCGCTCCCAGTCGGAAGCCGCTCGACCTTCGGTCTCCGTCAACCAGAGGTACTCAGAGTAGTTCGCGAATCCTTCGTTGATCCAGAGATCCGACCAGGTCGCACAGGTCACCAGATCGCCGAACCATTGGTGGGCGAGCTCGTGCAGGATCAGCAAGTCCGGCGAACGCTCGGGGCGCTCGTGGGCCTCGATGAGCGTGTGCTCCCAGAGCGTCGTCTGCCCCGTGTTCTCCATTCCCCCGGACTCGTATCCGAGGACGACGACCTGATCATAGCGATCCCAGGGGTACTCCACGCCGAATCGCTTGGCCAGGAATCGCATCATCGCGGCTGTTGGCGAGAACGTGGTCTCGAGGAGGTGCCCCTGCCCGCGAGGGGCGTAATCGTTGAGAGGAATGCCATCGACCTCCCCGCGCCGAACATCGAACTGCCCGATCACGAGCGTGATCAGGTAATTCGCATGGGGCTGCGTCTGGCGCCAATGAAACGTGCGGGCACCGTTCTCTGCCGGAGCTGGCCAGCCGTCGGCTCCCGTCTCCAGCAAGGTCCCATTAGAGAGCGCGACGTACTCGCCCGGCAAGGTGAGGACGACCTCGCTGGTCAACAGGTCATTCGGATCGTCGTAGCAAGGAAACCAGTGGCGATGGTCCCGCGACTCACCTTGCGAGTGCACCATCACGATCGGCTCACCGTCGGGAGCCGAACGCCGAACCCACAGCAGGCCCGTCTCCGGCCGTGCCTGGTATCCGATCTGCACTTCGAAGCTCTGCCCCACCGCAAAGGGCACGGGCAGCGTGATCCAGAGACGCTCGGGAAGTTCGGCGAACTCGGCTCGCTCGCCGTCGATCCGGACCCAGTCGATAGTCATTGCGACCGCATCGAGCCAAAACCCGGTCAACGCTGGCAAGGCGGCGGCCGCATCCATCGTGACGGTGCCGGCCACGCGCTCGTCATCCAGGGTCACCTCGACATCCAGCCGAAGGTGACGCACGTCGAGCTGCCGCACTCGCTCGTGATTCCGGCCTTCGGACACGGTCTTCCAGGCGGGCCTCGGAACGCCGAGCTCGTCCTGCAGCGCCATCTTCCCACTGGCGAGGGGTAGGGCGAGTGCGATCCACGAAGAGAGTGCGACGAAGCGGGTCAAGAGATGCACGAGTTTCCTCCGTGGTCGAACGATGCCGGTTGCGCTCGAGATCCCGCGTCGATGAGGATGCGATCCTCCTCGGCGGCGCCGGCGCCCAGCCGGTCGGATTCCCGTGTGGCCCGATTGTCCCCGCGAACGCGCGCGGTTCAAGCCAGAGCCGCCAGATCGCGTGAAGACGACCCGTCAGCTCGGGAGCACGCTCGAGAGCTCGACGTTGCCGCCGCTGAGGATCGCGACCGTCGGCCCCTCCTCCGAGAGTGCGACCTTCCCGCTCCGAATCGCCGCCACGGTGGCCGCCCCGGAAGGCTCGACGACCAGCTTCTCACGGAGGATCAAGTGTCGTGTCGCCTCGAGAATCTCCTCGTCGCTCACGAGCACGATCTCGTCCACGTAGCGGCGCACGATGTCGAAAGTCACGTCCCCGACCCGCGTGGGCTTGAGCCCATCGGCGATGGTGTCGCTCGCCGGAACGGCCACGATCTCACCCGCCTGGATCGAGCGGGACATCGCGCACGACTGCTCCGGCTCCACGCCGATGACTCGCATGTCGGGATTGGTCTCCTTGATCGCCAAGCAGACTCCGGCACAAAGGCCTCCGCCCCCGATCGGGACGACGACGACTCTCGTTTGGGGTAGCTCATCGAGGATCTCGAGGCCGACCGTCCCCTGGCCCGCCACGATCAACGGGTCGTTGAACGGCGGGATGAGCGCCCATTCGTTCTCCTCGGCGAGGGCTACCGCGTGCAGTCGAATGTCCTCGGACGCTTCGCCCCCGAAGATCACCTCGGCGCCGAAGCGGCGCGTGCCCTCGACCTTGGTCGGAATCGCCTTGTTCAGAGTGACGATCGTGGCTCGGATGCCCAGGAGCTTCGAGGCGAGGGCAACTCCTTGAGCGTGGTTGCCCGAGGAGTGCGCCACGACGCCTTTGGCCTTCTGGGCCGGCGAGAGAGCCCGAATCCGGTTGTAGGCCCCACGCAGCTTGAAAGCGCCGGCACGCTGGAGGTTCTCACACTTGAGCCAGACGTCGCCCGGAAGGCCCACTTCCTTCATCGGCAAGAGCGGAGTCCGCAGTGCCACCTTTCGAAGGGCGGCTTGGGCTTCGAGGAGATTGCGCATCGAGACCATGGGGATCGAGGCTCCGGAGGGCGGAAGGACGACTCGGATCACGGCTTCATCGGGGCCCAGCATAATGTGCCCGCCCGAGGCTCGGAACGGAGAACTCCGGACACGACCCGTCGTACACCGGGTCAAAGACGCCCGGCTCCCGCCCGATCGCCTCAGTTGCCGTGGCGCCACCCAGGCCCTAGAATTCGGGCCACGGGCCAAGCCTAAGACCCCAAAATGACTCGAGCACCCGGCACGCTCCTCGACGAGGACGGCCTCGGTGCCGATCCCAGTCCCGGAGGAATCCATGATCGGTCGTCTTCCACTCCTCGCCTTTCTGCTCGCCACTCTCGTGAGTTTCACTCCGGCTTCGTGGGCCAGCGGCTCCGAGCGGATGACCGCGCTCACGACCGTGCGGGTGGCCACTGGCTTTTCGAGCCCGATCTACGCGACGTCGCCTCCCGGTGACTACGAGCGGCTGTTCGTCGTGGAGCAGACGGGACGGATCAAGATCATCAAGAACGGTGTCACGCTCCCGACGCCCTTCCTGAACGCCTCGAGCAAGATTCGCAACGGGAGCGAGCGCGGCCTCCTGGGCCTCGCCTTCCATCCGAACTACGCGAGCAATGGTCAGTTTTTCGTCAACTATACGCGCCTCAGCGATGGCGACACCGTAATCGCCCGCTATACGGTCACCTCCAATCCGGATATCGCCGACCTGGCCTCGGAGCAGACCCTTCTCGTCGTCGATCAGCCGTTCTCGAATCACAACGCGGGCTGGCTCGGTTTCTCCCCCGTCGACGGATATCTCTACATCGGATTCGGTGACGGAGGCAGTGGCAACGATCCGGGCAATCGAGCGCAGACCGTGACCGAGCCTCTCGGCAAGATGTTCCGCATCGACGTCGACAGCGGGAGCCCGTACAGCATCCCTCCCACGAATCCGTTCATCGGCCAAGCGCCCCTCGACGAGATCTGGGCGATCGGCCTCCGCAACCCGTGGCGGAACAGCTTCGATCGCCAAAACGGCGATCTGTACTTCGGCGACGTGGGTCAGAACGTGCGCGAAGAGATCAGCTACCAGCTCGGAACGAGTACGGGCGGCGAGAACTATGGCTGGCGCTGCATGGAAGGCTTCCGCTGCACCGGACTGAGCGGCTGCACCTGCAACAGCGTCGCGCTCACACTCCCCATCTACGACTACAACCACAATGCCGGACGCTGCTCGGTCACGGGTGGCTACGTCTACCGGGGCTGCAACATCCCGGACCTCGAAGGCACGTACTTCTTCGCCGACTTTTGCACCGGTGAGATCTGGTCGTTCAAGGTGGTCGCCGGCGCCGTCACCGAGTTCATGGACCGCACCGCCGAGCTGGCGCCTTCGGTCGGATCCATCGGCAGCATCTCCTCGTTCGGCCAGGATGCCTTCGGCGAGCTGTACATCGTCGACATCGACGGCGACATCTTCCGAATCGTGCCCCAGACTCCGACTTACTCGGACTGCAACGGCAACGGTGTGGACGATGCCTGCGACATCCTGGTGGGCGCCTCGAGCGACACGAACAATGACAGCATTCCCGATGAGTGTCAGCTCGACCTGGTCCAGACGCCACTCGTCCGCGGACAGACCACCGTGTTGACGATCACGTTCGCCGAGCCGAACGAGAGTGTCAGCATCCTCGCGACCGGGGCCGGCACGGGCAGTGGTCCTTGCCTGGGCCAGTTCTGCCTGGACCTCCTCACCCCGATCGTCGTCCTGGGCACCATCCAGGCGGACGGGACGGGGACCGCGACCTTCAACGTGCCGATCCCGGTGAGCGCGCCCCTGATCACGATCTCCTCGCAGGTGGTCGCGATCCGCGGCGTGAACGGTCAGGCCTCGGTCAAGTCCAACTTCATCACCGACACGATCCAGTAAGAGAGAAGAATCTCAAGCGCACCCAGTCGGCCGCGGGTCGGCTGGGTGCGCTCGATCGAGGGGCACTGGCGCGCCGGGGAGCGGGCGGGGATCGGTACGCTTCGAGAGTCTTCTCGCGGCACCCATTCCATCTGCACCCCTCGGGCCACACCATGCGACGCAAGAACCTTCTCGCGCTTTTGATCGGCTTCGTTTGCCCCCTCCTCTTGATGGAGGGGCTTCAGAGGGAGCCGCAGCTCGAGTGGCTCTTCGAGCCCGCGCTCTCGGAGAGCGGCTACGCATCGACGGCCTCGACGCCGGCAGCACGGTCCGCGACGTCACCTTCGTTCGCACCGGACGCGCACGGCGGCGGACTCATCCTGAACACGCGCGAAGACGCCCTCACGGTCGCGACTCGACTCGCCAATCTGGAGAACGGTCTCCCGAAGAAGCTGCTCACGCTGTCTGCCTGGGTGGCGCTCGAGCGAGGGGAACGTTGGGGCGGCATCCTCTCGTGTCTTCAAGACAACGGCGAGGCGGAACGGGGGATCATTCTCGGATACACGGAGAGCGTCTTCTCGTTCGGGCTGGCGACGACCGGTGCCGATGATGGGGATGGCAAGATGACGTACCTCGAGGGGAAGACCGCCATCTCCTGGGGTCGCTGGCATCACGTGGTGGCGACCTTCGACGGAAAGAAAGCCCGGCTCTACGTCGATGGCGCTTTCGACGCCGAGACGGACGAGCAGTCCGGCCTCATCGACTACGACCCGAGCGCTCCCCTCGTGCTCGGCAGCTACCGCGATGCGAACGAAGACTTTCCGATGGATGGGCGTCTTCTCTCAGCGGCGATCGTACCGGAGGCGTGGACCGCGGATCAGGTGCGAGAGGCCTTCGACACCCACAAGGAGCGCATCGCCCTCGCGCCTTGGACCGATCTGGTCTTCGAGTTCCTCGTTCCGCCCTTCCTCACCTGGCCGACGGAATCCGCCATGAGCGTGTCGTTCGAGACGACGTTCCCCGCGTCGGCCGAGGTCCGCTGCTGGCGCGACACCGACTCGGTCGAGTCGGCCCATGCCTTCACCGCCGAGGAGGCCGTCACGCTTCACGAGCTCCGGCTGACCGATCTCTCACCCGATCAGAAGTACTTCTACCAAGTCGTCGCGAAGAGCCACGACGGCGAGCTCACCGACTCGGGCGTGCTCTCGTTTCGAACGGCTTCGTCGGCGGGTAAGCCCTTCACCTTCGTCGTCATCGGGGACACCCAGACCCAGGGTGACGTCGCGAAGCGCGTCTCCGACCTGGCCTGGATGCATCGCCCGAACCTCGTCCTTCTGGCCGGCGACCTCGTCGAGACCGGCACCAACAAGCGCGACTGGACCGACGTTTTCTTCCCGAGCATGCAGCCGCTCATCGGTCGCGTTCCCTTGATGCCGGTGCTGGGGAATCACGAGCAGGACGCCGACCATTACTACCGCTACATGTCCCTGCCCGAGCCCGAGCGCTGGTACGCGTTTCGATATGGCGACGCCGAGTTCTTCATGATCGACGGCAACCGCTCGCTGGCCGATCGGTCCGCGCAGCTGACCTGGCTCGGCGAAGCGCTCCGTGCATCGAAAGCCAAGTGGCGATTCGCGGTCCTGCACCAGCCCCCCTACACGTCGGACTCGGACGACTACGGTGACACCTTGAAGGAGGGGTCGTTCCGCGGGGACCGCAACGTGCGCAACATCGTCGGCCTGTTGGAGCGCCACGGCGTGGACATCTGCTTCTCGGGACACGTGCACGACTACGAGCGGACGTTCCCGATTCGCGGCGGGCAGGTGACCGAGTACGAAGACGGCGGCGTCATCTACATCACGGCCGCCGGAGGGGGCGGGCATCTCGAAGACTTCGACCCCACGAACACTTGGTTCGGCCACAAGAAGGCCCGCTACCATCACCTCGTCTACCTGGGCATCCACGGCAACCAGCTCGAGCTCCAAGCGATCGACGAGCACGGACGTCTCTTCGACACGCTCACCCTGACGAAGCGCGGGCACGAGTAGCGATCACCTGGATCGACGAGCTCGCCTTCGATGAGAGCGACGAAGCCCGGAGGGCCAAGCCCGGAGGGCCGCAAGATCCAAGCTCCGGCCTCGAATCTCAGAGCGGAGCATGCCATGATTCCATCACCGCACACGCGAGCACCGCAGGAGTGGTCGTGCGACACCCGACGATCGTTCGCCTCTCGTTCCTCGGGGCTGACCGAAGGCTCTGCGAACTCAATGCGTCGGATCTTCCAGCTGCTCGAGGCGCTCGACATCGGCGAGATCCTGAAGCCTTCCCGTAGCCTTCTTGTTCACGATCAAGTGATGTCGGGAAATCACGGGAACTGAGAGCCGATCGAATCGCGCTTCAACTCGGTCCGGCCAAGCCGACTCGAACGTGACACCATCGATTTCCGTGATCACGTCGATTCTCAGCGGGGGCACGCCAATCTGGAAGATCAGGCCTGGCTGTGACAGATCCCCTTCGGCCAGTCCGTGGAGTGGAGCGCCAAACTCAGCCAGTGCGCGCAGGACTCGGGGGGCGTTCTCGGGACTCGGTCTTACCCAGACATCGAGGTCTTTCGTTGCCCGGACGTGACCGTGCACGGCGAGCGCGTGAGCTCCGACGATGAGATACTCAACGCCGTTTCCGGAGAACGCGGCTAATAGATCGATCAAGTCGCGGTTCACCGTTGCCTTCCTGACTCCAAGCGTAGCACAGCTTTGTCAGCTCCCAGACTGCGGCGAGGCGCTCTTCGACGGAATGTTCGAGCCACTCGAGGTCGGGAGGAGTGACTTGGCCCGGACGCAAGATACGTGACGTCGTGTTCGGCCGGATCCTTCGTTTTGCCATGAATCCATCTTATCACGGAGGGCACGGTAGGCGATCGTCAGCACAGAGAGGTAGGAATCCATGCCCTCTACTGCTCAGACAAGCGGAAGGAGAACTCGTAAGAGTGCTTGCCCTCCTCGACCTGGATCTCGAACTCGCCTACCAGACCCACCAGCTCCTCTGTGCCTGAGTCGGGAACTACCGTGACCAAGAGCGAAGGCGCGCCACGATTCATGCTGCCCGTGTGTTGGAGGACGAAGGCCCCACGCCTTCCGTCGAGAACACCCGACACCCTCTCCATCGCGACGTAGCCGGCAGATCCGCTCGTGCTGGTCATCGCACTGAGCAGCTGTCCTCGGTCGGCGCCGCAGAGGTCGCCGGAGATCGTCTTGTCGATGGACATTCGCCCGAGCTGGGACTCCGAGTCGACGCCCTCGAACTCCAAGGGCTTCATGGAGACGACAAACTCGCCTCTTGCGGTGTGAGTCATCGACGTTCCTCCTGCGTTGAGATGGGATGGGCCAATCGAGAAGGCGGCCTCAGCAGACGGGATCGGACGCTCGTGAGATCACGCTTCCCCCAGCGCTCGGATGCACGCCTCTCGAACACTCCAGAGCTCCTCGAACGTCAAGGAGAGCTCCGGGCGCTCCCGAAGCCACTCTTGGAGGGCCAGGTGATGGAGCTCGATCTTGTGGGCTCCGATCTGCTCCGGATCGAGGGTCCACTCGCCGTGCAACCGAGCGATCGCTGTTCGGGGGTTCACTCCGGAACGAGTGAGGTCGATTCGGTGCCCCGAGGTGGTCAGGTAGCAGTGAGCCTCGGGAACGCTCTCCAAGCCGTGGGCCCGAAGAACGCGACCCACGCCCGGCGTGTTCGCCTCGGCCATGTCGTAGATCCCGACCGTCAGAGAGACCGGTAGATTCTGCTCTCGAGCCACGGCCGCCAAGAGAGCGTGCTTGGTGCTGCAGGTACCGCGTTCTTCCGTCAGGACGAGCCGATAGTCGGCGCGGTCGGAGTTGCGACCGTAGGGAAGCTCATGCACATATCGAGCGGCCGTTCGGTAGGAGGTACAGCCCATTCGCCGAAAGGCCGCGGAGTCCGGCCCTCGACCAGCCAAGGGCGCGTCCGGCAGAAGGGACCACGAGTCCATGTTTTGCCGCCTTCAGGGTGTGCAATCGTTCGAGCGCCCGCGTCGCCAACGGCAAGCCATTCGTGAAGCAGAAGGAATCGCCCGAAGAGCGTCACCACCTGCAGGCACGCTCTTGCCCGTGGTCGCACGGAGGACGCTGGCCCGAACGGGCAGGGTCACTCGAAACCGTGCACAAAGCAAGCGACGACGCGGTGGCGACCGGCGGCTTCACGCCCCAGGCTTTGATCTGCCGCCCCTCGTCCCTCGGGGCCCTGTGTTGGCGATCCGCGCGCACGGGTCGAACTCCGGGGCGTTGGGCCACCTGCTTCTCGGACCGCCCCACTCATCAGAATGGCGTGATCCTCCCAGCGCTTGGTCACTTCCCCGGTGGAGGCTGCACTTTCGCGAGCTCATAGTGGTTCATGGCGTCTTCAAAGCTCGCCGGCGGCTCATCGGGGCCGCCGTCTGTGGCCAACGTGAGTATCCCGTCCTCGATCTTGAGGATGGCCAAGACCACCTGCCCGGCGGTATCAGCACCCGAGCTCTTCTCGATGGTGGCGCGGAGCTGCTGCGGGCCGGTCCCGCTCGGCAAGGTGAAGCTCGTCTCGAACCAGTGGTCCTCACGCTCGAAGAAGTGCAGGGAGCTCCCGTCGATGGTGATCGACGTCTTCCCGCGCTCGTCCTCGGCCTCCCAGTGCCCCTGAATGCTCTCCGACGTAGTCGAGGCGATCGGTGGAGAGGGCGAGGAGCAGCTGACTGGCAGCAGAAGGCACGGCAGGGCACAGAGCGGCAGCGCGCGGTGGAGCAAGTCTCTTGGCTTCATCGACTTTTCGTCCCTCGAGTGACGGAGTGAGATTGCAGGTCCGCGAGGGTAACGAGCGCGAGTAGATCCCGTTGGGTAAAAGCTTCGTATCGTGAGCGCCGGGGTCTCGTCATGAGCATGCGAACCCTGCAGGGCCTCTCCGTATCAGCGGACTTCACAGGCCCTGTCGCGGAGCATTCTCGATCACTCGCTCGTCGGAGGTCGGGTCCTGCCCTCTCGAGGGTCGGTTCGCTCGAGCTCGTAGAGGCCGTGCCCCGACACATCGAATGAGTCCGTCGGCGCGTCCTTGTACAGTGGCAACAACGTCAAGACGCCTTCCTCGATCTTGTAGAGGTTGACGATCACTTGCCCAACGTGGCCGTGCTCGTTGTTGGAGCCGTCCTCGACGATGGTGGCGTGGAGCTGCTTCGGGTCCGTACCTGGAGGTAGCGTGAATTCGGTTTGATACCAGTGATCCTCGCCCCCGTAGAAGAAGAGCGTGTTGCCCGAGATGTTCACGGACTCTTCTTCCTGTTCCCAGTAGCCTTGGAGCCCGTCCAAGGCGGATACCGTTGGCGGGCCCGAGGTGCAGCCGGCCAGCAGGGACACGAGCAAACAGATCAAGGCCATCGTGCGGAGGATCGCTCGGTTCATTTTCACAGCCTCTCTCGGCGGCGGTTGGATGAAGGGCACTGGCTCACGACACCACGGGTCCGCGACCCTATCACGGACGAAGAATCCCTGCGTAAAAGCTTCGCATCTCTTGGCGTGGCGGGCCCCTCGATGCCGATGCCGATGCCGATGCCGCCCCTTCAGGGCTCTGCTGCGTGGGATCCTGATTGCCCCAGGACCCAGGGCTGCGCCTCCGCTCCGCTCCGGCTGACCCTGGGCTATTCGAGGCCGGCCCTTCAGGCCTGGAGACCAGGGCACCCTTCGACTGCGGCAGCAGTTTTTGGACATCGAGTCTACTACGAGAATCGCGAGATGACGTGCCGCCCTCACTCGACCGCGTAGTCGTCGCCGTAGAACTTGCTCGTCGTGCGGGTGTGGAAGGTGATCGCTTTGATCGGCTCGTAGCGGGGATCGCCGAGACCCGGGAGCACCTCGAGGAGCTCGTCATCCCAGACGTAGATCGCCATCGGGAACGAGACGCGCGTCTGGCCGCGTTGAGTGGCACCGCGGGGCGCGCTCACGCGGTGGGTCGTCGAGCGGAGCCGATCGTTCGTGATGCGCTGGAGGTAGTCCCCGGTGTTCAGAATGATCGAGCCGGGCGGAGCCTCGAGGCGCACCCACTTCCCGGATCGGTGGAGCACCTGGAGCCCCTCCACACTCGGAGCGGGCAGGAACGTGAACAGGTCGACGTCCTCGTGGCCGAGTAGGCGCCCGGCACCCGAGTTTGCCCGCTCGAGAGGTCCTCTCCCTCGGCGCCTTCTGCCAGGCGATAGAGCTTGTCCTTCTCGACCTGACCGTAGCGCGCGAAGTCGCGATTCACGGCGCGAATGCCATGGCGCTTGCGATCATCCATGAGAGCCGGCTCCGGGATCTGTCAATCGGACTGCCCCACTCCACTCAACCCGGCGCGCGATCGTAGCCGGAGATCCGTGGGAGACCGATCTCCCGCTCCCGCACCGTGCTTCGCCATGTGGCCATCCCATCGGGAACGGGCACAGGATGCAAGACCGCCGCTGAGAGCGCCCGCGGCCCTCGCCGGGTCGGTGCTCTTGTTCCACTCTCGTGAGCGGTCCTGATTTTCTTTGAACCTCTCGCGAGGTTCGGGCGACCTGGGTGGGCGATGACGAACCAACGACGACAGCTGATCGACGAGATGATCGTCCTGGAATGCCAGGCGGGGTCGACCGAGGCTTTCGAGGTCTTGATCACTCGCTGGCAGGAGCGCCTCTGGAGGCACGCCTTCCGACTCACGGGTCGTGAAGAAGCCGCCTGGGATGTGATCCAGGAGACCTGGCTGGCGATCACGCAAGGCATCGTGCGACTGCAGGATGCCACCGTGTTCCGACGCTGGGCCTACACGATCGTCTCTCGGAAGGCGGCGAGCTGGCAGCGGAGCCGGGGACGGCTCGAGAGGATCGAGCCGCTGGACGCTGACGGAAACGTCTTGTCGCAACGCAAGGACGCTTCGAAGCGCTCTCCCGCCTCGAACGCAACGGCTCTCCTCCGCGAAGCTCTCGAGTATCTGCCGAGTGATCGGCAAGTGCTCCTGTCCCTTCGCCACCTGGAGGGCTTCGACGTTCACGAGATCGCCGGCATCCTCGGGATTCCCGAGGGAACCGTGAAGTCTCGGCTGCACCATGCCCGGGAAGAGCTTCGACACATCGTGGAAAGGATCGATCGATGAGTGAATTCGGTGAGATGATCAAGGAAGCGTTGCTCGGTGAAGAGAGCTTCGACCCCAGCCCGGGCGCCGAAGCCGTGAAGGCGGTGCTCCAGAAGTTCGACCGGCGGATGTGGACCGTCCGGGTCCTCAGCTGGTTCGTGGTCGCGTTCATGTTCGCGCTCGCCATCGTGATGATCGTGTTTCTGCTCCAAGCGCCCGCAGACGAGAGCCCGGGTCTGCTGCTCCTCTACGCAGTGCTCGCGGTCTTCGGCATGACGGGCGTCGGCATGGCCAAAGGCTACTGGTTCCTGATGCAGAACCACTTCGCGCTCATGAAGGAGGTCAAGCGGACCCAGCTCCTGCTGATCGAAAAGGCTGAATGAACATGCAATACTGAACATGCAATATGAACCGGAAATGGGATCAACCGATCGGCTCGCCCGATCCCGCCGAGTCGGAGCACCGCGTGTTCCTATTGCATGGTTCGTATTCCGTGTTCCGAGTGGGAAGCCCACCTCCTCCGCTGCCATCACCTCGACCCACGCTGCCCAGCGGTTCGGACTGGCTCGCCATTTTGGTCCTGAAAGAAAGTCCAGAAAAACGGTTCGGTCGAGTTGGGAACGGGCCTTCGACGGGTGCCGCTGCTCCCAAGCTTCGGTAGCGCAGCTTCCTCTTCCCCCCAACATCGGAGACCCACCATGCCCACGATGAAAGCCGAAGGCGCCTTCCGCATCGCCGACCGCCGTCTCGAGATCGGTCACTCGCTGATCGTCTTCGGGGAGAGCCTTCAAGAGATCCAGACCTGGATCCAGAACAACGGCTCCGAGAAGATCGTGTTCGATGGCTCCTATCTTCACCTGTACTCGGGGAAGTACGAGAAGGCCGGCTACGGAAAGACCGAGAAGCATGACCCGCTCAGCGTGCGCCATCAGGGATGGGGAAAAGGCACCATCGGGATCCCCGGGATCACTTGGGTCTACAAGCGCCTGGCCAAGGCCACGCATGCCGTGGTCGGTCGATACTACGTCGCGGCGCACGTGAGCAAGGCGAGGACGGCGCCCAAGCGTGTCACCTTCATGCACGGCCAGAAGAGCTGCACCCACCGGCTCACCATCACGGGCGATACCGCCCAGCTGCGCGGCGGCATCCAGCTCAGCCAGATGGCTCCGGCCTGCCAACCCGGTTGAGATTGGAGCTCCGAACGCGGGTGGCGAACGTCACGCCCGCGCGGTAGGCTGCCAAAGAAGAAGCGACCGAAGAGGCGATCTGGCCTGCCGCGTCCCTCCAGCGGCCATGACAGCTTCTTCTTGTGGGGTCCCCCGAACCGTGATGTGATCGTCGCGGTCGCTCGCTCGGAGACCGACCTCCGACAGGTCTTCGAAGAGGTCCAGCTGGTGCGCCCGGTCACGAACGCGCTCGGCATTCGCAATGAGTCGTCGGCGAAATCGATCTTCCTCTGCTGGCGCCCGCGCCTCCCTTGGCCGACTCTTTGGAAAGAGCTGAGGAGCTTCATTTGATGTCGAGAATCGCCGCGGCCCTGATCGATCGGCAAACCGGCCGTCCGCGTGGAGTGATCGAGAGTCGACGGAGCTCTCACCGAGCTCGATCCCTGCTCCCCGTCACGCTCCTGCTGAGCGTCGGGCTCGCGTCCCTCGCGCACGCCCAAGAACCCTCGCCTTCTTCCGAGGCGACACCGCCCATCCGGACGGAGCCGCTGAACATCCTGCTGATCTTGGCGGACGACTCGGCGGTCGACAACTACGGCTGCTACGGGAGCACCTACTTCCCGACGCCTCGCCTCGACGCCCTGGCTCGGGATGGGATCCGATTCACCCACTGCTACTCGGCACCGGTCTGCACGCCGAGCCGCGTCGAGCTGATGACGGGCCGGGAGGGCATCCGCAACTACGTCGCCTTCGGCACGCTCGATCGGGAGGAGGTCACGTTCGGGACGATGCTGCAGCAGGCCGGGTACGCGACGGCTGTCGCGGGTAAGTGGCAGCTCCACGGCGGGCCGAATGGCTCCTTGGCCGCGGACTGTGGCTTCGATACGCATTGCCTGTGGAATGCCCCCGGGACGAAGCGCGCGCGGTACTGGAACCCCAGCCTGCTGCGTGATGGGCAGCTCCTCGAGACGGCGCCCCAGGACTACGGACCCGACCTCTTCACCGACTTCCTCATCGAGTTCCTCGAGAAGAACAAGGAGCGCCCATTCTTCGCCTACTACCCGATGGCCTTGACCCACGCGCCCTTTCGGCCGACGCCCCTGAGCGCTCCCCGGACCGAGGAGGAGCAAGCCGACAAGCAAGCGGCCGCGCTTCGGCACTTTCGCGACATGACCGCCTACGCCGACCGGTGCGTGGGCCGACTCGTCGATGCTCTCGAGAAGCACGGGCTGCGCGAGCGAACGGTCGTGATCTACACGACCGACAACGGCACCGATCGAAGCCTGACTTATCCTTTCGGTAATGAGACCCGAAAGGGCGAGAAGGCGTACCCGACGACGGGTGGAACACACGCTCCCTTGATCGTCAACTGCCCGGGCATCGTGCCCGCGGGCCAAGTCTGTGACGACCTGGTCGACTTCTCGGACTTCCTGCCCACGCTGGCCGACATCACGCAGGCCGAGCTTCCCGATGTCCCGCTCGACGGTCGCTCCTTCTGGGCGCAGTGCCAGGGGAAAGAAGGAGACCCTCGGCTCTGGATCTACCAGTACTACTATCCCAAGTTTGCCAAGGCCGCAGAGAAGCACGGGCAGGGCGTGAATCGACGGGAGATCGTGTGGACCCAGAATCACGACTTCAAGCTGTACCGTGACGGCACGCTCTATGCGCTGTCGGATCGCGACGAGTTGCGGCCGATTCCGAACGGAAGCGACGAGAAAGCCGACGCGGCCCGAAAGCTCCTCCAAAGCGCTCTCGACTCGTTTCCAGAACGGGCCGCCAAGCTGAGGCAACCGGATCGCTGAAAAACTTCAGCTCGTACTGATCGCTTCCGATCGGCGCGATGGCCGTGCGAGCAAGCTGGTCGGTCACTGCCCCAAGTAGTAACTGCGCATGGAATCGAGCGTCACATGGACGTTGTTCGAGTCCTCGTAGGGCGGCCCGAAGAGCACCCCCGAGATGGCGCGTCCCTCAGAATCCGACAGTCGGAGATAGACGGGAGCGTCTGCGGGAAAAGCCCAGTCATCGAGCAAAACCGTCACACGATCGCCCTGCGCTTCGAAGTGGAGGCCCTCTGCTTGCGCGACGACAAGGCGGCTCGGATCCGGCGCTCCGCTCGCGAGCAAGTCATCGACCCACTCCTCCCAAGGCGTGTCGCCCTCCGGACCGACGACATGGTAGAGCTCGGCCGCAGCGACGCTTTGGCCATGAACGAAGTCCTCGAAGACCATCGATGCAAAGCCGTCGCTTTGAAGACGCCCCTTGGAGTACCAGAGGGCCGTGAGCTGATGCTCCTCATCGTCCGCAGTACCAATTCGGTGCCAGGATTCTTCAGCTGCCTGATGGAGTGACGAACGAATCGGACTCTTCGATTCATGAGAGGGTTCGAGCTCATCGACGTTTCGGCACGACAGGGTAGCGAGTAGAATCAGCGGAAAAAGGACGGTCTTGTTCATGGTTTTCATTCCCCAATTCACGAGTAGCGTAAGAATGCCACGTACCTGGTGAGAACTCATTCTTTTCAGGTCTCGCAGATCGAGTTGCCCGTACCATCAATATCTTTCAGGCGAACAGAGAGACAGTTGTCATCTTGCTTTGTGCACGAGGTGTCGTCCCGATCTACCGTCTCGCAACCATTGAAGGGACCGGCGCAGTTCTCATCACCCGTATCACAGCAGAGCTGGACTCGATCGCAGGTACCAGAACCGTTCTCGATCGTAAAGCAAACCTCAGACTGGCCGGCGCACCGCTTCCAAGTGAGCTTGCAGTAGCCCCAGATTCTCGTAGTGGTCAAAACCGCCGTACCACAATCTGCAGGATTCGGGTAACAATCGCCCCCGGTGCAGTCGATCTCTCCGAGGTCCAGCGGGGCTTTCGGCACATTCCCAAGATGGGACATCGAAGCCCCAGACACCGCGAGATCGAAGGCGCCAAAGACACACATGGCAGCCACCGTGACAACGACCATCCTACTGTACGCCACCGCAACCCTCCTTTACGTGAACTCTCGCGACCCGTCCCGAATGGGCAAATACTTTGGCGGGGGGGCAGACTATTTCAAGTTAAATCGAGAGAAAGATGCACTATCTTGGACAGATCTTGAGAATCACGCTTGCGCTCGCTCTGCTGGCGGGCATCGCCAATGCTGAGGATCGGCCGAACTTCCTGTTCATTCTGACCGACGACCAGGCTCCCCAAACGCTCGGCGCCTATGGCAACCAAGTCTGCCAGACGCCGAACATCGATCGACTCGCGCGCGA
Source organism: Planctomycetota bacterium (assembly GCA_029260795.1). Lineage (GTDB taxonomy): Bacteria > Planctomycetota > OFTM77 > OFTM77 > OFTM77 > OFTM77. Next base: position 161,079 of record JAJDCO010000015.1, read on the forward strand.
AGGCATGCTGCTGCGCGATGCGCATCACATGGGCTCGTGGAGCGGCGCGGTCTGTCGGCCTTCGCGGACCATGATCATGACGGGCCGCTCCGTGTGGCGGATTCCGGGCGCCGAGAAGCAGGGCGGCGACCTCGGGGGACTGAGCGCGGCCGAGATCGCACAACGGTCCCTGCCCGCCGTCTTCAATTCGGCCGGCTACGACACCTTTCGAACCTGCAAGCGCGGCAACTCGTTTCCGGCGGCCAACGCGCTGTTCACGGTGGTTCACGATCAAACCAAGCGAGGCGGGAGCGCCGAGAGCGGAAGCGCTTGGCACTCCGAACGAGCACTGGACTTCTTGAAGGACCGCGCGGCGACGAAGGACGAGGCCCCATTCTTGATGTTCGTCGGCTTCTCGCATCCCCACGATCCTCGGAACGGGACCCCGGAGCTGCTCGAAAAGTACGGCGCCTTCAACGCCCAGGAGCCGCCGCAGGAAGTGAATCCCCGCTCACCGAAGCTGCCTCACACCTACTTGCCGGCACATCCCTTCCATCACGGGCAACCCGGGCTGCGGGACGAGGAGAAGGTGTCGGGCGTGATGAAGGACCGCTCTGAGGCGACGATCCGCAACGAGCTCGGACGTGAGTACGCCTGCATCGAGAACATCGACCGGCAGGTCGGACGACTCTTGAAGCAGCTCGAAGACTCGGGAGAGCTGGACCGGACCTACGTCATCTTCACCTCCGATCACGGCATCGCGGTCGGTCGACACGGCCTGGCCGGCAAGCAGAACCTCTACGAGCACACCTGGCGCGTGCCGTTCCTGGTGCGCGGCCCCGGCGTCGCGCCCGGCAGCTCGGCCTCGGGCTACGCGTACCTGATGGATGTCCTGCCAACGCTGTGTGACTTCGCCGGGATCGAGATCCCCGACGGCGTCGAAGGCGTCAGCCTCCGGCCGGTGCTGGAAGGCAAGGCCGAGCGCGTGCGCGACGTCCTCTACGGCACCTACAGTGGTGGCACGAAGCCCGGTCAGCGCAGCGTGAAGACCGACGGCTGGAAGCTCATCAAGTACGACGTCCTCGACGGAGCGGTCCAGGAGACCCAGCTCTTCGACTTGTCGGCGAATCCGCTCGAGCTCTTGGTCGAGCATCAGGCGGCTGGGGTGATCGCCTTGACCGGGCACACGCCCAAGCCTCATCAGGTCGACTTGGCCGAGGACCCGAAGCACGCGAAGAAGCGCGCGGAGCTCGAGGCGCTGCTGCTGGCCGAGCAGGTGCGCCTCGGCGACCCGTACCGACTCTGGGACCAACCGAAGCTCGAGCGCGACTAGGCGGGCTGCTTCGATTCCAGCCGACAGTGTGTTCGGAACGGTCCGAAGGGTTGATAGAAAAAGAGAGCCGTCGCTTCGTCTGAGCCCTCGTCCCTCTCAAGCTGGACCTCGAATCCACGGAGCTCTTGGGTTTGGAAACGCGTTTCTCGATCGAGGCGCGTCGGACTCTGCGCGTCCGCGTGATCGCGTCCGGCGCATCACGCTCGAACTCACGGGGCTTCCCTGCTCGGTCATCTTGCTCGTCGGGGTGCTCGAGGATGGCCCCGGCCAAGAGGCGCCCGCACGAATCCAGCTCTCGAAGTCTTGAATCTGACGCGGCTGCAGAGGCGGCGCGTCCATCGGCATCGCGAGCTTGGCGCCCTCGTGTCGAATGGCTCGCAGGATCAGGCTCGCCTCCGGGTCGCCCGGTACGATCGAAGGACCGGACGCCCCTCCTTCCAAGAGCTCGGCGCGCGAGTCGACACGCAGGTCTCCCATGGCGTCCTTCTCACCATGACAGCCGACACAGTGCTCGAGCAAGACGGGTCGAATGCGCTCCTCGAAGTGTCGAGCGTCCTCGTCCTGCGCCCGAGCCGGGGAGCCGGCGATGAAGAGAATCGCTGCCACGGTCAGAAGGCAGGGGCTCGCCGAAGCGATCAAATCCGCAAACCACTCGAGGTGTTACACCCGGAAACCACGAGCGCCCGTCCTCCTGCTCGAACGCCGCGCTCCTCCTGCCGGAGATTTTCCTCTCGCCGTTCGTCTACAGTCGTAGTACTACTGGCGTAGACAAGCGCGCGGCCCCGTTCCTCGGAGAATCCGAGATGTCCGATACCCACGAGCTCACCGATCTGCAGGTCGACGTGATGCGCGTGCTGTGGCAGTCGAGCGGAGCGACCGCCCAGGACGTCCGCGCGGCACTCGCTGCTCGTGAGCTGGCCCCGACCACCGTCGCCACGCTCCTGACTCGTCTCGAGAAGCGTGGGCTGGTGGCGCACGACACCGAAGGCCGCCAGTACGTGTACCGCGCACTGGTGAGCGAGGACGCCATCCGTGACTCGATGGTGAAGGGACTTGCCGACCGCCTCTTCGGTGGAGACATCACCGCTCTCGTGAGCCACTTCCTCGAAGCGCAGGACGTCGCGCCCGGCGACCTCGACAAGGTGCGGGAGATGATCGCGGCCAAGGAAAGCGAGCTGCGACGGAGGAAGCGCTGATGAATCACACCGAGCTAGCGATCCATCTCGCCGAGTACTTGCTCGCGGTCTTCTTGCATGCCGTGCCTTGGATCGGAGGCGCCTGGATCGTCACGCGGTCGATGCCGTTCGGGCTTCTCGCTCGCGAGCGTCTTTGGAAGCTGGCGTTGATCGCTCCCCTGTTCACGGCGGCGATCGGGGGTGCCACAAGCCTCGAGCTGGTAGCCGATCTTCCGGCAAAGACCGTGACACCTGAGATGGAATCGAAGGTCTCCCTCCCGCTCGAGCCCCCACGCGTCTCGGTCGCGCCGATCCGGAGGCTGCCCGACTTGACGCCCGTCGTCGTGATCCGCCGTTGGCCCCTCGCTCTCGTCGTCCTTTGGCTCACCCTCAGCTCAGTGTCGATGATTCGGCTCGCTGCAGCGACCTGGCTGTGGCGCAGACGCCTGGCAGATCGTCGAACAATCACCCAGGGCCCGATCGTCACCGAGCTGAACCGGCTGCGATGCGAGATGGCGCTTGCGCGCCCGATCCGCCTGACGATGACCCGTCGGCTCACCTCGCCCGTCACGCGGGGGCGCGATGAGGTCTGCCTCCCCGTGCAAGCCTTGGCCCTCGATCGCTCCGAGATCCGAGCACTGCTGGCGCACGAGCTGGCGCACCTGGGTCGTGACGATCGCTTCTGGTTGTGGTGTGGAATCTTGGTCGAGCGCGCATTCCTCCTTCAGCCACTCTTTCGAATCGCGCGCCGTCAGATCGGCGTGCTGGCCGAGTTTGCCTGCGACCGGGAAGCGGCCGAGCAGATCGAGGATCCCCTGATGGTAGCTCGATGCCTTTCGAGAGTCGCGAGTTGGATCGCGCTCCCGCCGCGTCGACTCTGGGCAAACGCGTTCGCTGCCCCGGACAGCCTGCTCGTGAGCCGCGTCCGCCGCCTGATCGAGCCCGTCGAGCGCCGAACCCGCGTCCCCGCCCTCTGGGGAGGCGCGTTGATTAGCACCGTGGCGTTCGCGAGTGGCCCGCAGATATCGATCGAGTCTCTCCGACCCAGTGAGCCGAAGCCCTCTTTCGAAAGACCTCTGGTACAAGCGACCGCGCCGGCCCGTCATCAATCGGGACTCTTGGTCTCGGACGCGGGGCTCGAGATTCGGCTCGAGGCCGGTCGAGTGGTGTCAGCATCTCATCGCGGAGAGCCGATCCCAGAGGGTCGACGCTTGCGCGAGCCCGAAGGTGTCCGCTTCCTCTCCTCTCAAGGACACGATCTGGGATTCCTTCGCACGACTCCCGATGGATTCGCCTACGACCTGAAGCAGACCCCGCGGCGCCGGTTCGTCGTCGCCGAAGACCCGGCCGGGAGCTTCTCGCTCGAGTTCGACCAGCAAGGTGTTCAGGCGGTGTACCTGGGGAGTCGTCGCTTGGCTCCCGATCGCTGGCTTCGCGACGGCTCACGACTGCGCGTCCTGCGAGAGAGTGGTGAGCTCGACTTCGAGATCGAGCTGAAGCCCGAAGGTGGAATCTCGTGGTCGCCCCGCCCGGGCCCCTCCTGACGCCGACTGGTGACCTCGACCCGCTTCACTCTCGACGCCGCCCTCCGGGTGGCGAGGTGTCCTTCTCCGTCTGTTGCTCCCTTCGAATCAGGATCGAACTATGATCATTCCTTCAATCCTCCTGTCTTGCACGCTGAGCGTCTGGCAAACGGATGAGACGGCCGGCATCGATCACGTCTTGGCCGCGCGGTTCTTCGCCGAGGCCGCCTCGATCGCCGAGGCGGACGGTGGTCGCCTCTGGGGTCAATCCCTCGCCGGTCCTCTGATGTTTGCCGATCGCTGCACTCGCCAGATCGTGACCAACCACGCCGACGCCGAAGAAAGGCTGCAGCCGAAAGGCGATCTCTTCGTCGGACTGCTTCCCCCGGCTCACAACATTGCCAACACGGCGACGCACTGGGCCGGCGTCGAGTGGACGATGGTCGCGTGGCCGCTTCCCTCGGATCCTTTGGCCCGCCGAAGCCTGCTCGCTCACGAGATGTTTCATCGGATTCAGGACGAGATCGGCTTTCCGGCAGCCAACCCGTCCAACGCCCATCTCGAGGGCCGCGATGGGCGATTGTGGCTGCGTCTCGAGTGGCGAGCGTTGGCATCGGCCCTCCGAGCCTCCGGCGATGCACGAGTACTCGCCGCGCTCGATGCCGTCACGTTTCGACGAGAGCGACATTTGCGAATCACGACCGCCGCCGACCAGGAGCGAGCCCTCGAGATGAACGAAGGTCTCGCCGAGTACACGGGCCGAGCACTCAGCGGGATGTCTCGGGACCGAGTCGCCGGCGATCTCGCGAATGCGCTGGAGCATCTCCCCGAGTCCTCGGGCACCCTCATGCGATCGTTCGCCTACACCTCGGGACCGGCCTATGGTTGGCTGCTCGACGATCTCTCACCTGAGTGGCGATCGCGCCTGTCGTTGAGAACGTCGCTTGCGGATCAGCTCGCCCACGCTCTCGGCATCGAATCCGCGCCGCTTCCGGACGGCGCCCTCTGGGAGCGAGCGGTCGAGTACGACGGAGAGCGAGTGCGCCGCGAAGAAGAGGAGCGCCAGGCTCGTCAGGAAGCGCGCACCGCTTCGCTCGTTGCGCGCTACGTGACGGGGCCTGTGTTGGAACTGCCTCTCACGGACGTGATGCGATACTCATTCAATCCCAACAACCTCGAGGCCTTGGGGGAGCACGGGACCTTTTATCCGACGGTCGAGGTCAGCGATGCCTGGGGCCTCCTCACGGTCGATGGAGGTGCGCTGATGACTCGCGACCCTCGCACGATGCACGTGAGTGTGCCGACGACGATCAGCGACCGCGTGATCGCGGGCGAGGGTTGGAAGCTGACGCTGGGATCCGGCTGGCAGCTTCGCGCCGACGAGCGAGGTTCATTCCGTATCGAGGCGCGGTGAAGCGATCTTCGAGAGAGTCGAGGGACGCCTTCAGCGCTTCTTGATCCGGGCCTGGATGCTTTTCAGCTCGTCGCGACCGACCTTGCCGCCCGGATTGCCGGCGTCCGCGATCAGGCGGCGAACGTTCTCGACCCGCTCGCGGGTCGGAGGGTGCGAGGACATGATCGCTTCGAGGGTGCTCGGGTCCTGCCCACCGGACAGCTCGAACAGCTTCTCCAAGAACGTGGCCATACCCTCGGGGTCGTAGCCGGTCTTGATCGAGTACTTGACGGCGAGAGCGTCGGACTCGCTCTCATCGTCGCGACCGTACTTGAGGAGATAGCCTTGGGCCCCGACGTTGGCGATCATGCCACCGGCGAGGGAGAGCCAATCGGTGCCGCCTTCGGTGCTGAGCGCGTTCTGGACAGCGCCGACGCCGGCTTGAGCGACCAGGGCCTGGGCCATCTGGTTTGCCGAATGACGGGCGACGACGTGACCGACCTCGTGCCCCATGACGCCCGCGATCTCGGATTCGTTGTCGGCAGCCAGTAGCAGTCCGGTGTAGACGTAGAGATGGCCACCCGGGACGGCGAAGGCATTCACGGTCTTGGGATCATCGATGACCGTGAAGTGGTACTCGATGTCTTGGCGATCGCAGACGGCGACGATCTTTTGACCGATCTCCTGAACGTAGCGTTGCACGGTCGGATCGTCGAGCTCCTTGAGCTCCTTGCTGAGCTCGGCGGCGTATTGGTTGCCCATCTCGACCTCTTGGCCGACGGGTACGAGAAGGTCACCGAGCGTCTTGCCGACGGATCGACAGCTCGTTCCTACTGCCAACACCGTCAGCAGCAACATCCAACGCAGAGCAGCGCTCCCACTCAACCGAACCGTCACGATCTAGCTCCCCAGATAGTCTTGGTAGAAGTCCCAAGCGCTCATCTCTTCCGCACAGTGGCGACAGATGAACCGCTCGAGTGCTTCGAAGTTGCCGAAGATGCCTTCGGCGTCGTTCAAGTCGTGATACTCGCCACACCGGCAGCACGGGCGCAAGAGGATTTCCTCGGCGTCGATGCCTCGCAGCACCTCCTGCACGATCTCCTCCAGCGGCACGTACTCGGGATACCGAATACCCTCCTCGCCGATCTGGATGTCGCGCATGTGCAAGCGCACCAGCACGAACTGCCAGAAGCCTCGGGTCGGGTCACGCCCGAAGCGAGCTCCGAGATCCGAGTAGCTTTCGAAGCGATCCTGGATCCGCTTCATTTTGATCACATCCCCGGGGACGGCGAGAATCGGCTCTCTGAAAAACGAAGACGCCGCGACCGGTCGGGGCCGCGGCGCCGTCTCTCAGAACGGTATGCCGATCGAGGTGTCAGATGGCCGACGTCGCGCCCAGCCGGCTGTTGGGCTTTGGCTTCTCCTCGTCGGACTCCTCCTGCACATCGTCGTCGTCGGGGATGAGCTCGATCAACCCGAGCGAAGCCTCCTTGAGCGCCACCTCGATGGGGCTCAGGCCTTTCGGATTGATCAAGGGGTTCGCCCCCTTGACGAGCTCCCGACACCGCTTTTGAAGCAAGGCCGTGAGCTTGAAGATGCCCCCGACACGCTTCTGAGCTTCCTTGAGAAGCTGCTGGTCCATGGACGACGCCTCCGGTTCGGCAGAATACGACCTCGATCAGGAAACGAGACCCTCAGCGACTCGCGACAAGAGACGATCACCCTGAAACGAGATCACGCCACCCAGGCGACCGTCAGCCCACTGACGCTCACCGGACAGGCTCCCGCGTGATACCCCGTCTGCCCTCGACATGTCGGGTGTGGATGCCCCCTGTTTCCAACCGCAAAGGCTGGCTGGAATTGCGATTCGCTCCGCTTCCTGCGCCTGAAACTCGCCAATCTAGAGACGTCTAACGCCCTTGTCAATCAACGATTTCACGGTCTTTTGCGGGCGTCAGAGATCCGCCCAGCATCGGTGCGAACGGCGCCGCCCATCGCTCGAGCCTCGCCAGCAGCGCCGGTTGCCTGCCATCCCCCCGTCCGGTCGCCACCGGTGGAGGTTCCAGCACGAGGCGCTCCGTCAGCCGGGCGCCGGCCAGAAAGTCATCGCGATGACAGCGCTCGAGCATGGGCGTGCCTCGAGGGCCCTGATTGTGGTGGTAGCGCAGCGGGAGGGCGAGCGCGCCGCAACGCCGGCCCGCGGCCCGGAACACCGTTCCTTCACACACACCACCCGGCATCCGCGCGACCTGGGTCGGAACGGCCGGCGCTCGAGCAGCGATCTCCTCCAGGCGCGCCGCCAGATCCGCGTCGAACTCCGACCAGGCATCTCCGGTTCGGATCACGACCCCGTCACCGGGAGGCGTCTCCTCGATGGCTGGGCTGGCGTCCAAGTTGATCCACGCATCCTCGAGGCCTCGCGGCTCGCGCACCGCCATCAGCGCACCGACGAAACCCGCCTCCTCCGCCCGCGTGAGGAGCACCAACACCGGGTGCTCGACCGTGTGCTCGCTCGCCGAACGGAGTGCTCCCAGTGCCCAGGCGACCCCCGCGAGGTCGTCGACCGCCGGTGCGGCGATCCAATCTTCGTCCACCATCAATGGCGGCAGGTCCCAGCTTCCGATCGCTCCCACGGGTACCGGGTGCTCGAATCGGATTCCCATGCGCACAGCCCCGGCGATGCCCGCCACGACTCGAACGACGCGGCCCAGGACCGGCGGTGCCGAGAGGATTCGCACGCGCGCACCCTCGAACATTCGACGGTCGACGCCGCCAAGCCAGAGGGCTTCCGCTTCGCGATCTTCGGCGGCGACGACGCGGAAACCGGGATGGTCGAGATGCGCCGCCAGCACCCAGCCGGGGCGAGCATCGCTCAGTCCCGACCAGCTGAGCCAGAGATTCCCCGCGGAATCGGGCGACAGCTCCGCGCCCGTCTCGATCGCGTATCGACCCGCAAGCTCGATGACGGCGGACTCCGCGAACGGAACCGTCGGCAGCTCGATCAGCTCTCTCAGGAGCCCGAGGTCATCGCGGCTCGGTGGTGTCGGACTCACGACGCACGTCCTCCGCTCGGCGCGTTATGATGACGCCCCGTCGACGAGCTGAGCTGATGGGAGATCCGTGCCATGATCGAGACCGAGATCAAGCTGAGGATTCGAAGTGCCGAAGACCTGGCCCGCATCGCGCGAGCACTGCCGGAACCGCTGTCGGTCCGGCGACAGGTCAACCATTACTATGACACTCCCGACCGCGAGATACAGGCCCGACTCGCGGGGATGTTTCGTGTCCGGCGAGAGAACGACGTCTGGCTCGCCTGCGCCAAGCTGGGTGCGCGGCTCGCAGCGGACGGGACGCTGCAAAGCACCGAGATCGAGGTTCCCTGGCTCCCCCCGCCCGACTGGCAGCCGACGGACACGCAGACGCTGTGGGCGAGCGATCTCAAGCCGATTCGAAAGCTCCGAGACGAGCTCGGAGTGGCCGACGTCGTCTACCTGGGCGCGATGAAGAACGAGCGCACCGTCCATGCCTTCGGGGAAGTGTGGATCGAGCTCGATCGCCTCACGCTGCCCGACGGGACGCCCGACTACGAGCTCGAGCTGGAGACCGACCACCCCGAGGTCGTCCGTCCCGAGCTGGAAGCTCTGCTGCGCCGCGTCAACGTGCCGGTCGAGCCGCAGACGCGCACCAAGTTCGAACGATTCCTGCGCACCCGCCGGGCCTGATCCCTCGTTCGCGGTCCCGGCGCGTAACCTCGCATCGCGAGGCCCGTCCATCTGGGTGAGAGAGTTGGTCCAGCTGACTCGGCGTCTCCTGCGATGCCGAGCGCTCACCCGAGAAGAGGCGACATGGCCCACGCAAGGATGCTCTGTGCCGTCGTCAGCGGCGCGGATGCGCTGCCGGTCGACATCGAGGTCGGTTTCCAAGCCGGACTCCCCGGAACCGTGCTGGTCGGCCTCCCGGACTCGGCCGTCCGAGAGAGTCGCGAGCGCGTCAAGAGCGCGCTGCGGGCATCGGGATTCGAGGTGCCGCAACGACGAGTGCTCATCAACCTCGCGCCGGCCAACATTCGGAAGGAAGGGACGCAGTACGACCTTCCCATCGCGCTCTCGCTCCTGAGAGCCAGCGAGCAGCTCGAAAAGCGACTGGTCGGTCGAGTCGCTGCCTGCGGCGAGCTCGGACTCGACGGTACGGTTCGGGGCGTTCGCGGCGTCCTCGCCATCGCACTCTCGATCCGCGCTGCGGGTGCGAGCTCGCTGATCGCGCCGCGGGTGAACGCGAGCCAAGCAGCAGCCGTTCCCGGGCTGGACGTCTACGGCGTCGGCTCTCTGACCGAAGCCGCCGAGGTGCTGAGCTCTCTGGAGCGTCCCCAGCCGGCGGAGCCCATGACGAGCGCGGTCACCGAATCCGAGGTCGACTTCGCCGAGGTGCGCGGTCAAGAAGCGGCACGCCGAGCACTCGTCATCGCCGCCACTGGCGGCCACAACGTCCTGATGACCGGGCCGCCCGGGTCGGGGAAATCGATGCTCGCTCGCCGCTTCCCGACCCTCCTCCCTCCGCTCGACTTCGAAGCCTCACTCGAGGTCACTCGCCTCCACAGCATTGCCGGGCTCGCACAATCGGCGCTGCTTCGCTGTCCCCCCTTTCGGGCTCCGCATCACACCATCAGCTATGCCGGCCTCGTCGGAGGAGGCTCGATCCCCGGTCCCGGCGAGATCAGCTTGGCGCATCGCGGCGTGCTCTTTCTCGATGAGCTGCCCGAGTTCGATCGGGCGACCCTCGAAGCCCTCCGTCAACCGCTCGAAGAGGGCAGCATCCTCCTGACTCGCGCGCAAGCCTCGGTTCAACTGCCGGCCCGCTTTCAGCTCCTCGCCGCGATGAACCCCTGTCCCTGTGGTCACCTCGGTGATCCTCGCCAACCTTGCCGCTGCCATCCGGGCCAGATCAATCGCTATCGCGGACGAATCTCGGGGCCGATCCTCGATCGGATCGATCTCCACTTCGAGGTACCGGTCCCCGACCCCGAGGATCTGCATCGCACCGCGGGCGGAGTCGGCTCAGCCGAGCTGGCGGCGCAGGTGATCGCGGGGCGGGCTTGTCAGCACGAGCGATACGGCTCGGCGAGCGCCCTGAACGGCCAAATCTCGGACACGATCCTCCGCGAGAGAGCTCGCCTGAGGCCCTCGGCCAAGGAGTGGCTCGTCGAAGCGTCCCGGAATCTCCGGCTCTCGGCCCGATCGAGCATTCGACTACTCCGGGTCGCACGCACGGTGGCCGATCTCGTTGACGCCGAGGACGTGCAACGGGAGCACGTCGCCGAGGCCCTGCAGTACCGATTGCATCCAGGCCCCCAGCCGGCGTGAGTCTCAGATCGAGATCCGGCTCGAAACGAGACACTCGGCGAGAGACCCGCGTCCCGAGAGAGCACTGGGCTTAAATCAATGCACGCAATCATTTTGCATGCGGTGATCTGGAAAACTGAGTTCAAGCCACCGAGCTGGCAAGGTGTTTGTACTGTGCGCCCCCCGTCGAAACGCTGACCGCCTTCTCCTCTCCGACAGGGTCGTCCATTCATGAGCGGATCCGCTCGCATCACTTCCCTCCTCTCCCGGCGCTCGCCGACTCGCGCGACCCTCGTCTTCTTGATCGGTTTGGTGATCCTCACCCTGACCGCTCAAGCCCTCCTCTCCTGATCCCACCGACCGCGAGACGGCTCCCCGCCGGATTCGCGGTCCCCGCCTGCCGATGGAGCTTCCCCATGAGCCGCCCTCCCCGCTTCTGTGCGACCTACCTCCTGCCCGACGGTTCCCAAGGTGAAACATGGGGGGTCGTCTATGGCACCCCCCAACATTGGAGTGAGTTCTCCCTGCCGGAGCGTCGGCGCTGGTATCGCACGGTCGCTCGAGCTTGGGGACTTCCCCGAGAAGCTCGCTTGACCGGCTTCGAGTTCCGCCCAAGCGATGAGAAGCAGAAGATGAGCTCGTCGACCACCGCCGATTGCTTTGCAGCGCTCTTGGCAGAGGCGCAGGGGAAGTAAGGCTTTCGTCGACGAGCACCGGGCGCGGCCCTCGGCAGAGATCGCACTGCCAGGGCCGTCGCCTGGTCTTTTTCGCGTGCAACCCGAAGCCCCGAACGGTGCCGCGACCCAGGGCTCGGGCGGCAAAGATCTGAGCCGCTCCCGAAAGCCACTGCTCGACTCAGATCTCGGAGACGAGGATCAGCACGGACTGCGCCTCGTCGGCATCCCGGAGTCCCTGGACCAGGAATGTGAGCTGATCGGGCGCGAAGATCGGCGCCTCGAACAAGAAGGTCCACTCCGAGAAGGAGCCGGGCGGCAGCTCGGCAGGCTCGGGGCGAGCACCCAGTGATCGACCGACCGTCCTCTTCAGGACGTCGTCAGGCGGCACCCACTCACCATCGTCGAGCACCCGGTAGACCTTGCCCGGATCGAGAACGAGCGGACGTTCGCCCTTGTTGCGGATCAGCAGCGAGAGCGTGAGCGCGGTTCCGATTTGGACCTTGGTCTCGAACTCGACGGTGCCGATCGTGAAGCGCGCCGGGAGGCCGGGGCCATGAACCGAGGTCACCCCTCCCGTGTCGAAGGGCACGGGTCGACCGATTGCCGTGGGTCGATAAGAGACCACACTCTGACAGCCGGCGAGACAGAGGAGCGCGAACCAGGCGCCCCACCCGCGACCACTCCCCATCATTCACCTCACGCCCGAGAGCTCACCGCGATCGTCCAAACCTCCGCGACCGGCCGATCCTACCATCTCACTCTTCTCGACTCGGTCTTCTTTCGTCAACCCGGAGGCCTCCTCGATCCGATGGTGGAGTGAGGGTTTCGATTCGACGGGCCCCGAGATTCCGTGGACGAGAACGGTGAAGCGGCGCGAGATGACCGATCAACTCGAGGCACCCGCAATCGACGGGTCTTCCAACGAGACGACGCAGATCCTGATCGTGGACGACGACGCCCACATCCGGAAGGCGTTGACCATCCTGCTCAAGATCCCGGGCTGCGAGACGCTCGAGGCCGAGGACGGTCTGGAGGCGCTCCAGATCATGGAGAGCCGGCCGGGCATTCCGCTCGTCATCTCGGACATCATGATGCCGAACATCGACGGGTTGGAGCTCTGTCGCCGCTTGAAATCGGACGACACCACCCGGGATGTCTACTTCATCATGCTGACCGCGAAGGAAGGCGTGAAGGAGCGAGTGCAAGGTCTCGAGATCGGCGCAGACGACTACGTCCAGAAGCCGTTCGATTCCCATGAGCTGCGCGCGCGCGTCAAGGCCGGCCTGCGGATCGTCGGGCTCCAGGACGAGCTCAAGACGAAGAACCGGATCCTCCATCAGCTCTCGATCACCGACGGGCTGACAGGCGCCTACAACCACTCGTACTTCCAGCGCGCCTTTGAGAAGGAGTTCGAGCGAGCTCGTCGCTATGGACGCGATCTCTCGTTGCTCGTCTGTGACATCGACAACTTCAAGGGCTTCAACGACACCTACGGGCACGGAACCGGCGACGAGGTGCTGACCAACGTCGCCCGAATCGTGCGCTCGATCACCCGCGACTCCGACATCGTCGCGCGCTACGGTGGTGAAGAGTTCGCCGTCCTGATTCCCGAGACGCCGCTCGAGACGGCCTACCAGGTCGCCGACAAGATCCGCCGCGCCATCGCCGAGAGCCCACTGGTGCTCGAAGACAGCCGCCTCGACATCACGATATCGATCGGCGCCGCCTGCTTCTCGGGCACAAACTTCGGCTCCCGAACCACCTTCTTCAACAGCGCCGACAGCGCCCTGTACAAGGCAAAGCACGAAGGCAAGAACCGGGTGGTTTGCGTCTAGCGATCGTCGCCGGCATCGATTCGAGGGCCCCTAGCCCGCATTCCTCACCAGACATCGTCGCGAGGCGTCGAAGATGCCCGTGGATGCAAGGAAAGCGACCGAGCACGCCGCAGTCGACCTCGCTGCAGGTCGTCGAGGCGGCGCAGGAAGCTTGACGCAGCAGGCATGGGTAGATTCGGCGCCGCAGTAG
>JAJDCO010000141.1 GCA_029260795.1 Planctomycetota bacterium
AACGTTCAGATCTTCAAGTCGGCGCGCTGGAGCTTTTTCAACGCTCGGGTTTCATTTCGCTTCGCAGTCGGTCTCGCGTGACGATTACCGTCGGTGGCTCTGCCTTCTCGCACGTGCATGGGGTACAGAGACCCGAACGGAGTTCGACAGGTCGCGCCAGTTAATCCTCGTGGCCTGTCGGCGGGGCGATTTGCCTTCGAAGAGCGTGGGTGAGAGAGCGGTGCGCGAGAAGCCCTCCCGCTCGACTGAATCCCAGCTTTGCAACACGAGACGGTGTCTTCTGGGGAGCGGAGCGTCGTGACCGAACGGGCTCTCTTGTTGCACTAAAATGAGGTAAATATCATATGATTACCAAGTCGGTCCGAATAGCCTTCCGTTAGTCGAGGTGGCGGCTAGCCAACAGGCCTCCTCCCCTGACAAGGCTGGCCAAGACTGCCCCGACAGGCCTAGGTTTTTGCAACCTTGGGCTTCAGTCCGCTGGTGAGTAGGGAGCCCGAGAATGGGTCGCGTGAGCTGTCGTCGGGCGAACGACGCCTCGTCTCGCCTCGAAGATCGGGACAAGGCCAAGCTCCGCTGAGTCGCCGGGCCTCCGAGAACCGGCCAACCAGCCATCTGTCGACGAACAGCGCCTCGAGTCGCTATCGTGGGCGGAGAGGAGGATGAGGACATGGCGAGACCCCAGTCAATCTGGCTTGTCGTTCTCATGGCGATCGTCGCCTTGGTGATGATCGTCTTCGTTTGGATGGGAGACGACAGTCCGTCCGACTCCGCGCACGACGCCGCGGTCGTTTCGGACGAACCCATCGAAGGAGAATCGTCCGGGGGGCAGCCGAATGATTCGCGGCTACCGGACGGCGCGGCATCCGAGGCCGCAGACTTCGAGGTTCCGACGTCGGAAGCTCGAGAGGTTCCCGAAGTGCTCGAGACGAAGTGGAAGCTTCCGCGCTGGACGATCCGCGGCCGCCTGGTGACCGAGGAGACCGGCGAGCCCATCGCGGAGGCTCGCGTGTGGATCGGCAAACTCTCGGGAGCGAGCGATGCTTCCGGGAGATTCGGCATCGAGCTGAGTACGATGCCTCGCGACCTCACGTTGCGTGTCGAACATCCCTTCCACAGGCTGGAGTGGAAGCTGACGAAGTGGTCGTTGATCGCTCTCGGCGACATTCGGTTGCGGTCGTACGGAGAGATCCGAGCTCGTCTGGTCTCACCGGACGGTGATCCGATCCCAGACGCACGGCTTCACATCGCACGTGCCGAGTGGACGAAGGAGGTCGTGGAGTCTCAATCCGATGAGCAGGGACTGCCTCGGGACGAGTGGGAGCGCTTGGCGTTTCCTTCGGAGGGCGAAGACGGGGCCCGTCGGTTGTCGATGCTCCTCCCGGGCAAATACACGCTCTGGGCAGGCTCGCCTGACTGGAGTGCTTCGGGAGTCGTCGACGTGCAGGTCGCGGGTCGTGAGACTCGCGAAGTCCAGCTCGAGCTTAGGGAGCCAGGACGCATCTCGGGGCGACTGATTCGATCCACAGGGGCTCCGGGCATTCCGGTGCCCCTCGACTTCGACATCTTTTTGGATTTCGCTCGCGGCCAGCCGACGCGGGTCGGTGATCGACGCGTCGTTCATGGCAGGACCGAGTTCAACCTGGACGCCGCGGCGATCAAGAATGGCCCGCTCGAAATCGTGGAAGGGGACTTTGTCGTCGAGGGACTGCCGGCAGGCAAGTACGACCTGAAGACCGAGTTCGGCCACTTCGTCGATCGGCAAACGATCGAAGTGCTCGCGGGGCAGACCACCGAGGTGGAGATCCGTGAAGCCGAAGCCCATGTCCTGACTGGGCGGGTCGTGGATTCTCGCGGCCAACCGCTTTCCGACGTTGAAGTGGAGCTCCTCGAAGACCCCTTCCTGGTACGGTTGTCGGCGGTGAAGACAGACGAAGCGGGGCGGTTCGAGTTGGTGCGCGTGGAGGGAAGTCCCTGCAAGATCTCGGCCGCCAAGAAGGGCTTCACGACGATCGTGGAGGAGCTCCGGTCGGATCGCAACCGCATCGAGCTGATCCTGCTGACGGCGACGGGCCGCATCGTCGGGACTGTCGTGGATGATTCGACCGGGCGACCCGTAGTCGCCGACGTGTGTGCGACGTGGCCGCTCGCGTCCCGGCCGTCATTCGGCTTGAGCAGATTCTCGCGCAGCGGGATCACCTATGAGGAGCACGGAGGCCGATTCGAGCTCGATCGAATCGGCGCCGGCCTCGTGGCGGTGACGGCCTCCGCTGGCGGCTACTTTAGTGAGACTCAGGAGATCGAGGTCGCCGAGAACGCCGTGCTTTCGGGGGTCGAGTTTCGTCTGGTCCCGGGCGGGTTCATTCGAGGGACCGTGTCGTTTCCTGACGGGCTGGAAGGGAGGGCGGAGGTCGTCGCCGAGAGTGAGCAGGAGGGCGTTCCGGGTGCGGGAGCCACGGCGAGCACGGGCGAGCATGCCTTCAAGATTGGCCCCTTGAGGCCGGGCACCTATCGCGTTGTCGCGAGCTCGGACGACGGCGTGGCGCCGAGTGATCCGCACCAAGTGATCGTTCATGCCGGGGAAACGCTCGATCTCAACTTGCAGCTTCAGGTGGGTGTGCGGTTACTCGGCCGCGTCGTCGGCGCGGACGGCGCGCCCGTCGCCGGATGCCTCGTCTGGCTGAACGTCGCGAAGCCCGGACCGCCGCCCCATGCCGCGACGGATGATCAAGGGCGATTCTCGATCGATGAACTTCCGCCGGGAGCGGTTCGAGCGTTCGTCGTCGTCCGGTCGGAAGAGCTCCGTGACGCTTTGCAGCGCCCTCTCGAACGAACGGTGCTCGAGCAAGACATCACCATCGAGCGTGGAGTGATCGAGCAAGTCGTCACCCTGACGATTCAGAATGAGAGCGGCGTCGAGCTGCTCGGACGCGTGCTCGATCCTCAAGGGCCCGTCTCAGGCGCGACGATCGTGTTCCACTCCGATGGAGGCGTCTGGTGGGAGCAAGATCCCGAGGGATTCGCGGTCACGGACAGCAGGGGAGACTTTCACCTGAAGCTGCCGGCCGACGCTGCCGGCACGCTGACACTGTTTCGAGGCGAAGGGCAAACGCAGCAGCCGCGCGCCTACTGGAAGGTCGATGTTTCCGACTTCGCCGCCAGGCGTCGGGAGTTTCGGGTCCCGGACCGTCGGGTCGTCGGCCGAATTCGGAGCGGGCTCCAAGCTCAGGGCGAGTCTTATTCGCTCCTGTTCCCGTGGGAAGGGAATCGGGTCGGCAAGCAGGCATTGGAAGGTGACATCGATGAGCAGGGTGCCTTCGAGATCGAAGGTGTTCCGAGCGGAGAGTATGCCTGCGTCGTCGTTCACGGACTCTACGGACTGGGCTCCCTCGAGCGGATCCGCATCCCGGATGGTTCGACCGAATTCGATGTGGGAACGGTCGACGTCGTGGAGGCAGGTAGCCTCGAGATCGTGCTCCCGAGGTCAGAGGTGTTTCGGGCCCGCATCGTTCTGGAGGGCGATCCGATCTGGAGCAGTGTGTGGAGGCCAGGGCTGATGCTGCCACCGGGTGTCTACGCGGTGCGCGTCGAGATCCCGGGCCGTGACCCGATTCGAGTTCCGAGGCTCGAGGTGGTGGCGGGGGAGACGACGCGCCACGTCGTCGAGCTCGACTAGACCCTTGGCGTCTCGAGCTCGGAGGCCAGGCTTCTTTGGAGGCCGGGCTTCAGCCTGGTGGGAAGCCGTTCTTGAGGAGTCACCTCGTTCGAGTCGAGCCCGCGCCTCGGAGGAGCCGACCTGGCCAGTGGTTCGTTGGCTTTTCGCGCCCCGCTCTCTCGTCGATGTCATTCGAAAGCGAACCGCCTCGCCGACGGGCCACGAGGATTTTCGCGGCGGGACGTGTCGGCCTCCGTTCGGGTCTCTGAATCACGTGCCCGGTGCGCCGCTCTCTCTTCCATGTCCTTCGAAAGCGAATGACTCCGCCGATGGGCCACGAGGATTGAACGGTGGACGTGTCGGCCTCCGATCGGGTCTCTGCATCACGTGACGTGCTCGACGGGGGCCCTCTTGTTTGACGAACCTCCACGGGTTTAGCTAAGGCGCTGGGTGCTCGCCTTGGAACGATGACGTACCAGATGATCAACCTCGATGGAGAACCTCGGAGTGCCTCTTCGAACGTCTCGGCGCCTCTTCGGCGCTTCCTCTCTGATGGGCGTCCTCGTGGCGCTCTGGATCCTTGTCCCGGCCCTCTCGGCGCAGGAAGACGAAACGACGTCGACCGGTCCGAAGGTCGAGTACAACCGCTATCGCGCCACGATCACCGAGCTCGAGCAGCCGCGCTCGGTCGAGATCGATGCGGACGGCATGATCTGGATCTCGGGCTGGGAGGACGGCCACGTGCACGGCTTCGACCGCGATGGTCAACCCGTCGGCCTGCTCGTGTCTCCTGCAGAGTCCGCTCTGACCTGGCTGGGCGTGGGAAAACCCACCGTGGCGCTGAGCGCTCTGCCCGAGATCCTGACGATCACGAACGGTGACTGGAAGGTCGTGAGCGACGGCGTCGGTACCGGGCCGGGGCAGCTCTCTCGGCCGCGGCGGCTCGCGGTAGCGGGTGACCGGGTCGCTGTTGCCGACCGCGGAAACCGGCGCGTGCAGGTCTTCGATCTCTCGAGCGGCGAGGTCGTGGCCGTGCTCGGTCCGGACCTCACCGACCAGGAATCTCTCTTGTGTCCGGTCGACGTGGCCTTCGACGAGGCGGGACGACTGTTCGTGCTCGACCAGGATCGCGCGCGCATCCATCGCCTCAGCGCCGCCGGCTACGAGCTCGAGAAGTCCTGGGGCGCACCGGGCGCCTACCCGGGTCTTCTGTCCTCACCGGGCGGATTGGCGTGCTCGGAGGGACGGGTCTTCGTCGCCGACTCGTGGAACCACCGCATCGAGGTCTTCGATTCCGACGGCAAGTGGCAGTTCGAGTGGGGGCTCCATGCCATGCTGCCTCGCGAAGGCGAAGGACACCTTCACTACCCGAACGACATCACGATCGCGCCGGACGGCTCGTTTGCGGTCGTGCTCGAGCCTTTCGAGCAGCGCGCGCAGATCTT
Source organism: Planctomycetota bacterium (assembly GCA_029260795.1). Taxonomy (GTDB): domain Bacteria; phylum Planctomycetota; class OFTM77; order OFTM77; family OFTM77; genus OFTM77. Next base: position 5,098 of record JAJDCO010000141.1, read on the forward strand.
CGATCGCAAGACCGATCCGGCCGAGATCGCCTTGCGGGAAGAGCAGGCCCTATTCGGCACCGGTGGCGTCCCTCACTTCGGCCGCACGGCCGCAGCCATGCCGCAGACCCTCGCGATTCTCGAGCCCGAGACACAGTCGGTGCTGCTCTATGACACTCGCCTCTTCGATCCGATCCAAATCAGTCGATTGGGTGGCTACGGAGACGCACCGGGACAGTTCATTCGGCCAACCGGGCTCGCCTGCGATGCCGCTCGCAATCGATTGATCGTGGCGGATGCAGGCCAGGGTCGCCTCCAGGTCTTTCGGATCGACCGAGACCTCTCTTCGGAGCTGGGATTCGATCTCTGGCTGCCGTCTCTCGAGGCGACCCTCGATCTCGAAGCGTTGCGCCGGAGCTTGCCCGAGTCGGGCGCACAGTGGCCAGTCGAGCCGTCCGCGCTCGCCACCGACGACGACGGACGCCTCTACTGCACCGACATCGCGAACGGCTGCGTGTGGATCCTCGGGGATCGCCTTCAGCTCGTCGATCGATGGGCCGGGTTCGAAGGACCGGAATCGATCGCCATCGACTCGAAGCGTCGCCGAGCCTACATCGTCGAGACCGGCCGGTCGGTGCTGTCGGTGGTGGATCTCGAGGCGGACGCGGTCTTCGATTGGCCGACGCTGGAGGAGGAAGATGGTGACCTCGAGCATCCGACGGCGGTTGCGGTGACGCCGGATGGCTCGGTGTTGATCTCGGACTCGAGGCGAGACCAGGTCCTGCGCTTCTCGCCAGCCGGTCGACTCGTCGCTGCTTGGGGCGGTCCGGGTATCGAGGCCGGTCGATTCCGCAATCCGCGAGCGATCGTGTCGGAGCGGCCCGGCCGTTGGACCCTTCTCGACTGGGGGAATCACCGCGGCGTTCAGCTCACGGAGGAAGGTGGGTTTCTGCGCGCCTTCGGGCCGGTCGCGTTCGTGCAGCCGACCTGGTCGAATGGCCGTCGCCCGTATGCGCGAGAGCCCGAGCCCGATGCCACCACGCTGACGACGAGGGACGGCCGGTATCGCATCGCCTACCGCTTGTCGGCGGAAGCCGTGCCCCTCAACGACGAGTTTGCGCTCGAGGTCTGGGTCTTTCATTCCGGGGCCGAAGGTCCGCCCTTGGGCGCTGATCGCATCACCTTGGTCGTCGACGGCAGCATGCCCGAGCATCAGCATGGCATGAATCAGGTGCCGGAGCTGGTGGCGCGTCCCGACGGAAGCTTTCTCGTCGAAGGAATGCTGTTCCACATGCTCGGTCGCTGGGCACTGACCTTCGAGGTCCGGGAAGGCGCGCGAACGTCGCATGCCCGAGTGGAAGTCGTGCTGCAATGAGCCACGGATTTCTCATTTTGGCGATGCTCGGTCTGTTGCTCCCGGTCACGACCGACGACCCGCCGACCTTCACCGAGGCCGAGCGGCGCGCGATCGCGCGGCTGTCGCCGTTGCCGGAGCCGCCCGCGGACCCGACCAATCGGGTCGCCGACGATCTGGCCGCGGCGCGCTACGGTCATCGGCTCTTCTTCGAGAAGCGCTTCTCGGTGAATGGTGAGGTAGCGTGTGCCACCTGCCATGACCCGGAGCGATCCTTCACGGACGGCAAGCCGGTTGCCGACACGCTGGGGCGCGGGCCGCGCCAGACTCCGCATCTCTGGAACCTCGCCTATGGACGGTGGTTCTTCTGGGACGGTCGATCGGACTCGCTCTGGTCCCAAGCGCTGGGTCCGATCGAGAACCCGATCGAGATGGGGGGAAGCCGATTGCGAGTCGCTCGCCTGGTCCTGGAGGACCCGGTGCTGCGCGTCGAGCATGCCTCGATCTTTGGCCAGCTCCCTGATTCCGAGCTCCCCGCGAGTGCCGACGCTCGACCGGTGCCGGATGATCCCGATCATCCGCACGCGCGGGCCTGGGTGGCGCTGACCGAGGAGACGCGGGCGAGCATCGATCGAGTCTTCGTCGAGGCTGCCAAAGCCTTGGCCGCCTATGAGCGACGACTGATCAGTCGCGACTCGCGCTTCGATCGATTCGCGCGGCGGCTGGCCGAGGAGAAGCCGCTCGGGGAGGACCTGCTCGATGCGGCGGCTCAGCGAGGGCTGAAGATCTTCCTCGGCAAGGGCGGGTGTACGCTCTGCCATCACGGCCCCAACCTGAGCGATGGCGAGTTTCACGGACTGCGCCTGCCGGTGCCAGGAGGTGGGTTTCCGAAGGACTCTGGACGCTGGGAGGGCTCGGCGAGTCTGCTCGCCGATCCCTTCCGAGCCGATGGCATGTTCAGCGACGCGCCCGAGAGTGGGCGCGGCTCGCGGACTCGGCGGCTGCGCCGCACGCCCGAGTCCTGGGGCGAGTTCAAGACTCCCACGCTTCGACAGGTGGCCGAGACGGCGCCCTACATGCACGCCGGTCAGTTCGCGACCTTGAAGGAGGTCTTGACCTTCTACTCGACTTTCGAGGGGGCGAGCAACGCCGGCCATCACCAGGAGACCACGCTGACACCTCGGCAGTTCACGGAAGGCGAGATCCACGACCTGATCGCGTTCCTCGAGACGCTCTCCGGGGCGCCTCTCCCCGACGCGCTCAGAAGGCCCCCCGAGCGCTGACGAGCCCTCCAATGCGCCCGCGACCGCTTCGGAGTCCGAAAAAAGCGGCCACAAAACCGGGGGAACCGAAGCCCGGGCTTTCGTATAGACTGGCCGAAACCGAGCTGAGCTCAGCTCGATCCCGTTCAGACAATCCAGGAGGAGTCACCCATGCCGAGGTGGATGCGGTTGGGCGTGCTGATCGCCATCGTGGCGGTTGGCGGCGCGACGCTGCTTTGGACGCACCCAGACGATCCGAAGATTCGAGACCGACAGGGCCCGTTCGAAGGGCCCGCCTATCGGACGTCCGATGCGGCGCAGCCCGGCTCCGCGGGTCGCGGCGGGAGCGGAGGCGGGACGACTGCGGTCGACTTCCCGGCCAGCGGTGTGACGCTGCTCTCCTGGCTGCCGCTGAGCGCTCTCGGCGGCGCGGCGAGCGGCTCCGATTGCTGGGGTTACGTTTCGCCGTCGGGTCGCGAGTATGCCTTGATGTGCGACTCGGACGGAACCTCGTTCGTCGAGATCACGAACCCCTCGAGCCCGCAGATCGTCACCAAGATCTCGGGGCCGACCAGCCTCTGGCGAGACGTGAAGGTCTACGGGACCTACGCCTACGCGGTGAGCGAAGGCGGCTCGGGGATCCAGGTGATGAACATGGCGAACATCGACAACGGGTCGGTGACGCTGGTGCGCCAAGTGACGACGCCCGGGACCACGGCGACGCACAACGTGGCGATCGACGAGGAGAGCGGCTTCCTGTATCGATGCGGCGGTGATAGCAACGGCCTGCGCATCTACAGCCTGGCCAATCCTTCCAACCCGTCTTACGTCGCCTCCTGGAGCACACGCTACGTGCACGACGTGCAGGTCGTGACGTACACCTCCGGGCCGAACGCTGGCAAGCAGATCGCCTTCGCCTGCAGCGGCTTCAACGGGGGCTTCGACAGCACCGGGCTCGACGTCCTCGACGTCACCAACAAGAGCAACATCCAGGTGCTCGACAACTTCCAGTACTCGAACCCAGCCTACTCGCACCAGTGCTGGCTGTCCGAGGACCAGCAGCTCCTGTACCTGAACGACGAGCTCGACGAGACCGGCTCGATCTTCACGCGGACGCACGTGCTGAACGTCTCGAATCTCAACAACGTCACGCAGGCCTCGACCTTCAACAACGGCTCGCGCTCGGTGGGTCACAACCTCTACACCCAGGGCAACCTGATCTACGAGGCGAACTACCGGAGCGGACTGCGCATCTTCGATGCGACCAACCCGACCTCGCCGACCGAGGTCGCCTACTTCGACACCTACCCGGATAGCGATGCGGCCGAGTTCAACGGCCTGTGGAGCAACTACCCGTACTTCCCGAGCGGCATCGTGATCGGCAGCGATCTCGAGCGCGGCCTGTTCATCTGGTGGGTCGGCAATCCGCAGCTCACCTTCGCCTTCCCGAACGGTCAGCCGGCCAACTTCGATCCGGCCGGAGACACGCTCGACTTCCAGGTGGTCGAGGACTCACCGGGCCTGCTCGTGCCGGGCACCGCGCAGCTCTTCTACGACAACGGCTCAGGCTACACGGCCGCCAGCCTGCAAGATCTCGGCAACGGCTTCTATCGGGGCACCTTGCCAGCGACACCTTGTGGTCAATCCATCAGCTACTACGTGACGGCGCAGGCCACCAGCGGTATCCAGTGGAACGATCCGCCGACGGCGCCGACCGATTCGTATCAGGCGCTCTCGGGGGCCGGTGTCCAATCGATCGCTTCGTACGACATGGAGGCCAACCAGAGCTGGACCGGGGGCGTGGCGGGTGACACCGCTTCGACCGGCATTTGGACACGGGTCAACCCGCGCGGCACGGGCGCCCAGCCCGAGGACGATCACACGCCGACCCCGGGTACTCAGTGCTGGGTCACCGGTCAGGGCTCGATCGGCGGAAGCATCGGTGAGAACGACGTCGATGGCGGCGTCACCACTCTCCTGTCCCCGTCCTTCGATCTCTCCTCGACCAACGATCCGTCCATCAGCTACTGGCGCTGGTACTCCAACGACCAGGGCAGTGCGCCGAACACGGACACGTTCGTGATCCAGATCTCGCCGAACGGCAGCACCGGATGGGTGACCGTCGAGACGATCGGTCCCGCCGGTCCCGAGACCTCGGGCGGCTGGATCTTCCATCAGTTCCGGGTGGCCGACTTCCTCTCGCCGACCGCCAACGTCCGGATGCGCTTCCGTGCCTCGGACCTCGGGGATGGCTCGATCGTCGAAGCCGGCATCGACGATTTCGACATCTTCGATGCGGTGTGCGACGACTGCAACGGCAACGGTCAGGACGACGCGACCGACATCTCCAATGGCACCAGCCAGGACTGCAACTCGAACGGCACCCCGGACGAGTGCGAGAGCATCGGCCTGAGCACGCTCTCGGCCGACGGAGGCGGGTATCCCGGTGGGGAGACGATCTCGGTGTTCGGTCAGGGATTCAGCGGCACGGCGCCGACCGTCACCTTCGGTGGTGTGGCGTCCTCGAGTGTGACCGTCATCAACGACGGTGAGCTCCAGGTCATCGTGCCAAAGTATCCGAAGCCACCGACTCAGATCGGCGGCGGGGCAAGCCCGCAGCAGGGCTACATCCCTTCGGCAACAGTCGACGTCGCCGTCTCGAGCTGCATCGGCTCGAGCTCCCTGTCGAACGCCTACACCTATCGAGGTCGTAAGTAACGCGACACGGAAGCAAGGCCTCCTGCGGGAGGCCCTGACTTCGCTTCAGCCCGGGGATCCTCGAGATCCCCGGGCTTTTTTTGACTCGTGCTCGCAGCGCCGGTCCGTCCTCCTCACTCGCGCAGACGGTGGTAGCTCGCGTAGCGGGCCTTCGAGAGCTCGCCTCGCTCCACGGCTTCTCGCACTGCACAGTCGGGCTCGACATGGTGGAGACAGTCGCTGAATCGGCAACGAGTCGCCCACGGTGTGAAGTCGGAGAACGCCTCCACGAGCTCTTCCCGACTGAGCTTGCCGAGTGCGAGCTCGCGAATGCCGGGCGTGTCGATGATGCGCGTTCCGTCACCGAGCTGGTAGAGGGTCGAGGCGGTCGTCGTGTGACGTCCGCCCCCATCACCCGAGCGCACCCCGTTGGTCCGGAGCGACAGGTCCGGTTGGAGGGCATTCAGCAAGGACGACTTGCCGACGCCGCTGTGCCCGACGAGTGCCGACAGGCTTCCCGTCAGCGCCTCTCGGAGCTCGGCGACACCCCGACCCGATTCGGCCGAGCACTCGAAGACCGGAACCCCGATCGTTCGATACGGCTCCAACGTCTCCTCGAGCCAAGCGCGCTCGGTCTCCTCGTCGAGCAGGTCGATCTTGTTGACGCAGAGGATCGGCTCGGCTCCCCCGCGCTCAATGGCGACCAAGAAGCGATCGATCAGGCCGGGTCGAAGTGGGGGAGAGCCGCAGGCGACTACGGGGATGACGCGATCGACGTTCGCAATGAGCACGCGCTCGAGATGCGTCTGGTGCGGATCGCGGCGCCCGAGCCACGTGCTTCGTGGCCCGACGCCGGCGACGACCGGCTTGCCCTCCTCGGGCCAATCGAGGGCGACGCGGTCTCCGACCGCCAAGTCGGTTTGCTGCCTGCGCGCGAGCGCAGGTGGGATGCGACAATCGACGAGCTCCTCCTCGAGGAGCACCTGGCAGCGCCCCAGGCCGACCCACAGGACGAGCGCGTCGGCCTCCTCCGTGAGCGTGGCTTCGGCATCGGCCGAATCGGTCTCGCGCAGCCGAGAGACCCATTGGTCGAGCGAGTCCTTGGACCCGTGGTCGAGCTTCTCGAAGGTCTCGACGTTCTCCTCGGTCCACTTCTCCCAGTTGCGAGGGTTGAGCTTCGGGCCTCGCTGCTTTGGGCCGGAGCGAGACTGCTTGCGGAGTTGAGCGGCGCGCTTACGGAGCTTGCTTTCCTCGTGGTGGCCGAAATGGGCCATCATTCTCTTCAGGCGTTTCTGGTCTCGGTTCAATTGAGCGTTCCTTCGCCAAGGGACGGATCCGGGTGTCGGGAGGGAGCCCTGTGGAATGGCTCCCGAGACGAAGCGGCGAATGCGGCAACAGGCTCCGACGGTCGGCGAGGGCACGACCCTGTCTCGCGTCCGTCCGTGCCGCTTGGCAAAGGACAGACCCCGAGACACGACCGGTCCCGTCATCGATCGACGGAACGGGAGCGCGATCCGCTTCCGGGGACACGTCAGGATCCGGCCTCACGAATCCATGCGGTTCGTGGGCGGGAACGGCTCGTCAAACGAGGCCTGGCGTCAGGCGCATGGCTCCGAGGAGGCGGTCGCGCGGTTCGACACTTCGCTCGAGATCGCGTTCGACATAGTGGGCCTCCTCTGAATGATCGACAGTGAATGACTGGACATGTTCTGAACTTCCCCGTATACCTCGGCGACGAGGCCTTGGCAAGTCCGGGGATGGTCTCGGGCTATCATCGGTCGTCCGAGCGAGACAGCATGAGCTCGATCGAAGCCGACCCAACTCGCAAGTCGTGTCCACCTCCAGTGACGGTCGTCCTGGCGGTGCGCAACGAGCAGCCCGACATCGAGAGCTGCCTGGCCTCCATCTTGGCCCAAGACTATCCCGCCGATCGGCTGGAGATCATTGTCGCCGACGGTCAATCGACCGACGGCACGCGCGAGCTGCTCGAGACGCTGTGTGCGAGCGCACCCCAGTGCCGTTGGATCGACAACCCGGGGCGTCGAGCGGCGACCGGACTCAACGCGGCGCTCCGCGAGGCCCACGGCGAGATCTTGGTGCGTGTCGACGGTCATACTCGGCTCGCGCCCGACTACATTCGGTTGTGCGTCGAGGCGCTCTCGGAGACCGGGGCCGATGACGTCGGAGGGCGACTCACGGGGGGCGCGCTCTCACCCTTCGGGCGAGCGGCTGCCGCCGCGATCTCGTCTCCGTTCGGGACCGGCGGAGGACGCTTCCATCTCGCCGAGAGCGAGGAGTGGGTCGATACGGTGTATCTCGGAGCATGGCGCCGAGAGGCCTTCGAGCGATACGGGCTCTTCGATGAGACGCAGGTACGCAATCAAGACGATGAGTGGTGCTACCGAGCGCGGGGAGCGGGGGCCCGCATTCTGTGCCGCCCCACGATCCGCTCCGAAACGTCGATGCGCGCCACTCCCCTCGCCCTGTGGCGCCAATTCTTCGGCTACGGCTTTTGGAAGGTTCCGGTCTGGCAGAAGCATCGGACCCAGATGCGGCCGCGGCATTTCGCGCCCAGTATGTTGGTCGGCTTCGGAGTGGGGCTCTTGTTCGCCTCACCGTTCCGCGGAGCGGCGAGCACGGCAGCGATGATTTGGTGGCCGACCTACGTGATCTCGGTATTGGCCGTCACCGAGAAGGTCGTGCGCGGCACAGCGGGCCTGCGTCGCTGGGACGTCGCGCGGGCGATCTTCATCTTGCACTTCGCGTACGGCAGCGGCTTCCTGTGCGGCATGGTGCGCTTCCTCGCGCGCTGGATGACGTCGTGGCCGAAGCCGCCCCATCTGCCGGCGCGCTCGGAGCCGCCGGTGGGATGAGCGAGCTCGACGACGAGCGCGCGCGCCTCAGGGCGATCTTTCGAGAGCGTTCGCAGCCCGGGCAGGAGGACCTCGCCTGGGAAGATCATCAGCAGCGTGTTCGTTGGGCCAGCTTCGAGCGAGCTTGGCAAACGATCGACGCGCGACGGCTCGTGAAGTTGGAAGTGCTGGAGATCGGCTGTGGTCGCGGCGGGTGGCTTCCGGCCTTCGCGAAGCACGGCACTCGGCGACTGGCCGGCATCGACCTGGTCCCGGGACGCATCGAAGAGGCGCAGGCTCGCCTTCCGGATGCCGATCTGCGAGTGGGCTGCGCCAGCAACTTGCCTTGGGAGGCGGCGTCCTTCGATCTCGTCGTTCTCTCGACCGTGCTCAGCTCGATCGAGTGCCGAGAGCTCCGGCGCGACCTGGGTCTGGAAGCACGGCGCGTGGCTCGGCGGGATGCTCGGGCGCTGGTGTTCGATCTGCGCTGGCCGAGCCCCTGGAACGCGGCGGTCCACCGCGTGTCGGTCGATGAAGTGGCAGAGACACTCGGTCGCCGGTCGCTGCGCTCGGAGAGCCTCTTGTGCCTTCCTCCACTCGGACGCCGCCTGGCTCGCCGGACTCCGTCGGTCCTCGACTGGTTGGAGCGGTGCCCTTTGCTGCATACTCATCGCTTGGACATCGTTCCCTTGAACCCGAGCGCCCCCCCGACGAGAACCGCGTGATCCGTATCCCGTTCCATCGACCTTCGATCACCGACGAGGACATCGCGGCGGTCGTCGCCTGCCTCGAGAGTGGCTGGCTGACGACCGGTCCCCGGGCGGCCGCATTTGAAGAGGCCTTCGCGAGCGCCGTCGGCGTCGAGCATGCCGTGTCGGTCAGCTCGGGCACGGCGGCCATGCAGCTCGCCTTGATGGCAGCCGGCATCGGTCCCGGAGACGAGGTGATCACGACGCCCTACACGTTCGTCGCGACGCTGGAAGCCATCGAGGATTGCGGTGCGCGGCCGGTCTTCGTCGACGTCGACCCGCACACCGCTCTGATCACTCCTGAGGCGGTCGAGCGCGCTGTCGGCTCGAGCACGCGTGCCATCCTGCCCGTTCATGTCGCCGGCCACCCGTGCGATCTCGAAGGCTTCGAGGCGCTCGCTCTCGCCCGAGGCCTCGCGATCGTCGACGATGCCGCACATGCTCTCGGGGCTCGTGCGGCCACGGCAGCGATCGGAGCCCTCGGCACCGCGACCTGCTTCAGCTTCTACGCGAGCAAGAACCTCACGACGGGTGAAGGGGGCATGGTGACTTGCCGTGACCGCGGGCTCGCCGAAGCGATTCGCCTGCGTCGACTCCATGGGCTCTCCCGAGATTCGTGGTCCCGCGACGGTGGCGAGCGTTCGTGGGCCTATGACGTCGTGGCACGGGGCATCAAAGCCAATCTGCCCGACATGGCCGCGGCCCTCGGTCTTTCGCAGCTCGAGCGCTTCGACGGCATGCAGGCCCGGCGCCATGCCATCGCAGAGCGCTACCAGGCGGCGTTTGCCGAGTGTGAGCTTCTCGAGCGACCGCCCGCGGTCGAGCCAGGGACGCACGCTTGGCACCTCTACATGGCGCGTCTGCATCTCGACCGCCTCGGATGCTCGCGCGATGAGGTGCTGACGGAGCTCGATCGGCGGGGTATCCAATGCTCGGTCCACTTCCGTCCACTGCACCATCTTTCGAGCGTCCGAGCGCGCCACGGCGTTTCGCCGGGAGACTTCCCGGTCGCCGACGCGCTCTGGCAGCGAGTGGTCTCGCTGCCGATCTACCCGGCTCTCAGCGATGACGAGGTCGAGCGCGTGATCGAGACGGTGCTCGCCGTCGTTCGGGAGCGTGCGAGATGACGGGTGCCGGCGGACGGGCTTTCGACATCCTCCTGGCGGCCGGCGTCGGCGCGCTGCTCCTTCCATTGGTGATCGCGCTGGCGATTCTCGTTCGCCTGAGCTCGGCGGGCCCGGCGCTGTTCTCTCAGGAGCGAGTGGGAAAGAACGGAAGAAGGTTTCATCTTTTGAAGCTGAGAAGCATGCGGGTCGTCGCGAGCGGCGCCCGAGTCACCGCGGCCGACGATGTCCGCGTCACGCCGGTCGGCCGTTGGCTTCGTTGGACGAAGCTCGACGAGCTGCCGCAGCTCTGGAACGTGCTCCGAGGCGACATGAGCTGGGTCGGACCGCGACCTGAGCTCCCCGAGCTGGTGGAGACCGACGACGAGGCCTGGCGCCGCGTACTTTGCGTGCGCCCGGGACTGGTCGATCCGGCCACGCTCGCGTTTCGGCGCGAGGAGGAGATGCTGCGCGGCGCGGCCGATCCCGCGAAGCTCTATCGCGAGCAGATCCTGCCGCGCAAGCTGCGTCTGTCGCGTCGCTACCTCGATCGGGCGACCTGGTGCTCGGATGTCGGGCTGCTGCTGAGAACACCGTGCGCGATCGTGAGAGGCCGGCCGGCGCCGCAGCTTCGAGCCAGAGTCGTTCGATGAGTGCACTCGAGCTGACCCACGAGGAGGTGAGGCATTTTCTCGCGCGCGAGCCTCTGGACGAGCTGACTCGGGAGTCGGACCAGGCCCTGCGGAATCGCCGCGTGCTCGTGACGGGCGGAGGAGGCAGCCTCGGCAGCCTCGTAGCGCGGTCCGCCTTGCAGTCCGGTGCCACGGCGGTGGCCGCCGCCGATCGCGCCGAGGGCGGCCTCTTTGCCCTCGAAGGGCGGCCAGACGTCGACGCGCGGCTGGAGACCTTCGTCGTCGATGTCGCCGTGCCCCGAAGCTGCGAGAGGCTCTTCGCCCGTTGGCGACCCGACATCGTCATACACGCCGCCGCCCACAAGCACGTGCCCTTGATGGAGCGGCACCCCGCCGAAGCCGCTCGAAACAATGTCTTCGGATCCCGGACGGTGCTCGACGCCTGTCGCCGCGCCGAGGTCTCCACTTGCCTTCTCGTGTCGACCGACAAGGCCGTCGATCCGACCGCCGTCATGGGGGCGTCCAAACGCTGCGCCGAGCGATTGTGGCTCGGCTCGCCACCCGAGCCGGGTCTTCGGCGCCTCGCCGTTCGGCTGCCGAATCTCCTCGGTTCGGCCGGAAGCGTCTTGGTCCGATTCCTCGAACAAGCTCGGGCGGGCAGCGAGCTCACGATCACCGACGAGGTCGCCGAACGTTTCTTCGTGACCGCCCGGGAAGGAGCCGGCTTCGTCTCTCGTGTCCTGGAGATCGGTCAGGACGGCGAGCTGCTCGCCCTGCTTCCCAAGACGCCCACCCGCATCGTCGACCTCGCGCAACGCGTGCTCGAGTACACCGGTCGTCCGGCCACCGCGTGCCGCCTGGTCGGTCTCCGACCGGGTGATCGACTGCAGGAATCTCTTTGGGAGAAGGGCGCGGCCTTCGAGCCGGTCGAGTCGGTCCCCGGTGTGTTCCGGCGGCGAGCGCTCGGTGTGGATCGAGAGTTGATCCGCGACTTGACGGCGCTGGAGGAGGTCGTGAAGGGCAACGACGAGGATGACGTTCGGCGAACGTTGATCGCTTGCGCCCAGGGTCGGTAGTCGTCGGCGGGTGGGTCGCATGGAGATCGAGCGCATCGATTCGCGAGACGGAGGCGTCGAGGTCGTCACGACCGGTGTTCGGCTTCGCTTCTCGTCGAAGGGGGAGATCGAGGGGCGGGCGCGCATTCCCGTCGAGCGCACGCTCTGGGTCTCCGACCCGGTCGAAGGCCCCGCCGCGCCTTGGGTCGTGACGACACCTGGGCCACCCGTTTGCCTTCAGCGGGAAGGGGGAGGGGAGGCCGAGGTCACCGAGGACGGTGTGCTGCGTCTTCGGACGAGCCGGGGTTGGCGAGTGACGCCCGGTGTCGAGTTCGAGCCGCTGTCGATCGCACGCTCGCGAGGACGGTGGTTGATTCTCGATCGTGCGGGCGGTTTCAGCGTGCAGCCCGAAGGCTCGTCACGGGCCGAGCGCGTGCGATGGCATCGGGACGGCCTCGAGCTGGGTGTTGGAAGGACATGGATCGGGACCTACCCGCCGCGCTGGCCGCGCGCCGAGCATCTCGACTGGGGAATCGCGCACGAGGGGAGGCCGCAGCCGTTTCCGGAGAGCGTCTTTCCCGACGCGGACGTCGTGGCCGAGTCGGCGAAGACATGCCGCGTGCTCGCATTGCACGCGTACTTCTGGAAAGCGGCGCCGCGAGAGCTGCGGCCGCGGTGGGGGCGCTATGCCGGGCGACGCTGCTCCTGGCTGACGCCGCGTCACGAGCCCGAGCATCCCGAGCGGTATTGGGCATTTCGCGAGAGCGTCCGTCGGCACGGCTTGAAGCTGGTCGTTTACCTGAGCCCGTACTACTGCCACGCGCCCGACATTGAAGACGAGGTCGCCCGCGTTCTCGAAGAGTACGACGTCGATGGCCTCTACCTGGATGGCGTGGCCGACACGATGCCCGAGGCCTATCGGATCGTGCGTGGCATCCGGACGCAGCTCGGACCCGATCGGCTGCTCTACCTGAACGCCACGCGTCAGCCGCTGGACTCGGTGCAGGTGGCCTGTCCGTTCATCGACGCTTGGGCCGACTTCGTCCTGAGGGGGGACTCGGGGCGAGGGGGCTGGTCGCGGAATCGGTTCCTCGACTGGGCGGTGCGGGCGTGGGGCGTGAGCAATGCCGTCTCGTTCTGGTGCCACTACGGCTCTTGGGGCGGGCCGTTTCCCCGGGATCGAGTGCCGCAAAGCAGAGACGTGTCGGCGGCTTTGGAGCGGCACGTTCGAATCTGGCGACGCTCGTTCTGGCCGGGAGCGGAGGGGCGGGATCGCTTCGACCGGGAGCATGGTGAGGGCTTGACGAGATTGGCGGCCAGCGAGCGAGCGTGGCTCGAAGAATCCTTGGGGGGCAGGGATTCGGGCGATTGACATCGGCGAGGGGAGGGCTATACTCCTCGGGCAGTTGAGAAGCATTCTCAAGTGGGAGCGACGTCCCGGCCGATGGCTCCTGAAGACGAGATGAGAGAACCAGCATGATCGCGCCCCTCTCCCTTTTCAATCCATCGGACGGCCCTCTCCAGGTGATCGAGATACTCGGCGACGACGCCGATTCTCGGCGTCTGCGGGAGCTCGGCATGGGAACCGGATCGACGGTCTGCGTCGTGCGTCAAGGACGCCCTTCGATCGTGGACCTGGGAGGACCTCGCTTCGCCATCGGAGCCGAGCTTCTCGAGCGTGTCCTCGTTCAGCCGGCCGGCCGGCTGACGTGACGACTCCGGGCACCTTGGCCGCCTTGTCGGTCGGAGCTCGCGCGCGTGTCATCGAGGTCGGTGGGGACGAGCGCCTGCAGCAACGGCTGCTGGAGCTGGGCGTGTTACCCGGCATCGAGCTGAAGGTCGTTCGCACGGCACCGCTCGGAGATCCGCTCGAGGTGCAGGTGATGGGATACAGCTTGAGCCTCCGGCGCTCGGAAGCCGAGGTCGTGCGCATCGAGGCCCTTTCAGAATGAGCTCACAGCCGTCGGCAGTCCGCACTCCGGCTGAATCGGTGGGCGTCTTTGCTCTCTTGGGCAACCCGAACACCGGGAAGAGCACGCTCTTTGGCGCATTGACGGGGGTTCGTCAGAAGGTCGCCAACTTTCCCGGTGTGACGGTCGAGGCGAAGCTCGGTCAACGGACGACGGCTCGCGGGTCGTCGACCTTCATCGATCTGCCGGGGACTTACAGCCTGGCTGCGCGATCGCCGGACGAGCGGGTGGCCCTCCAGGCCCTGCTCGGACGCCTCGAGGGGATCCCGGCTCCCCACGGTGTCCTGATCGTCGTCGACGCCACCAGTCTCGATCGAAACCTGTACCTCGCCAGCCAGGTGCTCGAGCTCGATCTGCCGGCGGTCGTGGCCTTGACGATGGTCGACGTGGCGGAGCGCCGCGGCATCGAGATCGATGTCGAGCAGTTGTCCGAGGCCTTGGGTGCGCCGGTCGTTCCGGTCAACGCGCCTCGGGGCGAAGGCCTGGAAGAGCTGGTGGCGGCGCTGGAGGCCGTCGCGGAGCAGGCGCGGCCACCTTTGGTCATTTCCTACGCCGAGGAGCTGCGGCACGCGGTCGACACCGTGCTCGCGGAGCTCGAGTCGGGAGCCGAGCGCCTGGGCTGGACGCCCTGCCGGTCGGACGCGCTGCGCCTGGTGGTGGACGGTGACGGTCCCTTTCTCTCGGAGGTCGAGGAGAGGCTTGGTGGCGACTTTCTGAGCCGCTATCGCTCGATCCGCGAGTCGGCGAGCCAGGAGCGGGCGCCCTCGTTGATCGAGGCCCAGGCTCGCTATGGCCAGATCGCGCTCTGGTCTCGCGGTTGTCGCCGCGTCACCGAGCAGACGGGAACGACCTGGACGGAGCGGATCGACGGGGTTCTGACGCACAAGCTGTGGGGATCGCTGACGTTCGTGGTCGTGATGGGCCTGCTGTTTCAATCGATCTTCGCCTGGTCGAGCCCTCTGATGGACGGGATCGAGAGCCTGTTCGGAGCTTTGGGCGGGTGGATCGGAGCCGGGCTTCCCGAAGGGCCACTGCGAGGGCTGCTGGTCGACGGCATCATCGGGGGTGTCGGAGGCGTCGTCGTCTTCTTGCCGCAGATCCTGATCTTGTTCTGCTTTATCGCAGTGCTCGAGGACCTCGGGTACATGACGCGCGCCGCGTTCTTGATGGACAACCTGATGGCGAAGTTCTCGCTTTCGGGCCGATCCTTCATTCCACTGCTTTCATCATTTGCGTGTGCGGTGCCCGGCATCATGGGTGCGCGTGTGATCGAGGATCGGGCCACGCGCTTGACCACGATCTTCCTCGCGCCCTTCATGAGCTGCTCGGCGCGTCTGCCCGTCTACACCCTGATGATCGGGGCCTTCGTGCCCGCGCGCACGGTCTGGGGCTTCTTGGAGCTCCAAGGCATCGTGTTGTTCGCGATGTACTTCGTCGGCATCGCCGCCGCCGTGCCGACCGCCTGGTTGGTGCAACGATTCTGGCTCAAGGGTCACCGCAGCGCCTTCCTCCTCGAGCTGCCCAGCTACAAGATGCCCCGGATCAAGGCCGTCGCCCTCACTCTCTGGCAGCGCGGGGGCGCCTTCGTGCGCCGGGCGGGTACGATCATCTTGGCGGTCAGCATCGTCGTCTGGGCGCTCGCCTATTTTCCCCGCTCGGAGACGGTTCTCGAGCGCTTCGAGACGAGCCGCGAACAGGCACGAGAGACCTATCGATCCTCGCTCGCGACGAGCGTGCAGGAGCTCGGTCTCCCAGGTCGCGAGGGCGATCCCGAGACCGTGATGGAGGAGACCGCCGCCGCCGAGTCCGATCAGGCGGACCGAGCCCGTGTGCGGCTGAAGGCGGCTCGGGACAACCTCGACGGCCGCCTCGTGCAGCTCGACGGCGATGAGCAAGGCGAGCTGCTGGCGACCAGCTACTTGGGACGAGCCGGCCGCCTGATCGAGCCGATCGTGGAGCCCTTGGGTTGGGATTGGCGCATCGGCATGGCGACGCTGGCCAGCTTCCCGGCCCGAGAGGTCATCGTGGCGACCCTCGGCACGATCTTCCACCTGAGCGATGTCGACGAGGAGTCGGAGTCCCTGCGCGACGTGCTGCGGGATGCCAAGCGACCCGATGGCGGCCCGCTCTTCACGCTCGCAACGGGGCTCTCGGTCATGATCTTCTTCGCGCTCTGCGCACAGTGCGCGGCGACTCTCGCCACCATGCGACGAGAGACCGCCTCCTGGCGCTGGCCACTCCTGAGCTTCGCCTACATGACCTCGTTGGCCTACCTGGCCGCATTCGCCGTCTACCAGATCGCTCGGGCGGCCGAGTCATGAGCGAGTGGGTCCAGATCCTCGTCGTCGCGCTCCTGGTCGGCATCGCGCTCGGATACCTCGGAACGCGGGCGATCGCGCTCTGGCGGGGCCGTTCGGGGAGCTGCGGCCAAAAGTGCGCCGCGAAGGCTCTCCACGAGGCCAAGCAGGCCGCTCGAGCAGGCTCCACCCAAGACACTCCGCCGTCCGAATGACCTTCGGATGCGTGTGCGTTGGGGCGCCGGAATCGGCCGCATGTCCCACCGCGGTGGGCTCCGAGCGGCCGGACCTCAGGGAGCCTCCCCGCTCGTCTGATTCTGCTTCGGCTGAGCGTGCGGATCGGCCGATAACCCTCGACAGGGCGAGTCCTCGCCGAGGGTGAGAATCGCCGTGCGGGACTCGGCGGATGGGAAGCGGATCCATGATCGATATCGAAAAGCTGATCGCGAGTGCACAAGAGCTCGAGCCGCTCCCGGCGAGTGCCAGCCGCCTCGCCTCGCTGCTGTCGGACATCAACACACCCCTGCACCAGATCGTGAAGGTGGTGTCTTTCGATCCGGCGCTCGCCTCGCGGGTGCTGCGGGCGGCGAACTCCGCTCTCAGTGGTGCCCGGGCTCCGATCGAGACGATCGATGCAGCCATCGCGAGGCTCGGTCCTGGCATGGTCATGGCGCTCACGATTGGCTCGTCCGTTCAGGCACAGCTCGGCGACGCGATCCCCTTCTATGGGTTGGAAGAGGGAGATCTGTGGCGACACTCGGTGGCTTCGGCGCTAGGTGCCGAGCTTCTGCGCAAGAGTCGCCCCCGCAAGATCCCGCCGGCTGCGTTCACGGCGGCGCTGCTGCACGACGTCGGCAAGCTCGTTCTCGGGCGGTTCGTGCGCAACGAGCTGCGCGAGTGGTTCGACCGTGCGCAGCGCGAGGGCAAGCTCTCCCGCCAGCAGGCCGAGAAAGAGCTGATCGAAGTCAGTCACGCCGAGATCGGGGGGCTGGTCGCCCAGGATTGGGGGCTGCCCGAGCACATCGTGTGGGGGATCTCATTCCACCACGATCCTCGCCACGCCACACCGGGAGAGGGAGACCCGCTCTGCGACGCGGTCTTCCTCTCCGACGTCTTCGCCCAGAGAGCACTCGGCACGCTCGACGCTCGTGACGTTCCCGAAGGTCTCGAGGACGAGATCCTCGGGCGCTTCGAGCTCGAGGACGCGGATCGCGACCGAATCGTCGAGGCGATTCGCGACGAGCTGTCGGAAGTGATGAGCTGGTACGACTGAGCCTCAGTCGTCGAGGGCGCGCCGAAGCCGCAAGGCGTTGCCGATGACCGAGACCGAGCTGAGGCTCATGGCGGCGCTGGCAATCATTGGGCTGAGCAAGGTTCCGAACAGGGGGTACAGGGCCCCGGCCGCGATCGGAATCCCGAGCACGTTGTAGCCGAACGCGAAGAAGAGGTTCTGGCGGACGTTCCTCAAGGTCGCTTCGCTCAGCCGGCGCGCGTCCGTCAGCGCGTTGAGATCGGCGCGCAGGACCACCAGCCCCGCCGACTCGGCGGCGATCTCGGTACCGCCGACGGCGATCCCGATCTGAGCCTGTGAGAGCGCCGGCGCGTCGTTGATCCCGTCCCCCGCGAAGGCGACCGTCCGTCCCTGCCGTTGCAGCTCCTCGACCAGCGCGGCCTTCTCGACCGGCGAGCACTGCGCTCGCACCTCCTCGATACCGAGCTCCCGAGCGACTGCCTTCGCCGTGTCGGGGTGATCACCGGTGACCATCCATAGCTCGACGCCTCGACGTCGCCACGCCTCGATTGCGGCGGGTGTCGTTTCGCGGATCCGATCGGCGAAGCGAATCCAGCCCGCGAACCGCCCGTCGATCGCAACCAAGACGACCACGTCGCCCGCTCGCCGCGCCTCTTGCACCGCGTCCGCTTCGTCGAGACTGGTCACGCCTTCGCTCTCCAGCAGCGCACGCGAGCCGATCAAGACCAGACGGTCTTCGACTCGACCTCGAATGCCGGCACCGGGGCGCGGCTCGACGTCCTGCGGCTCCTGGAGCGTGATCCCCTGCTCCTCCGCGTGATTCACGACGGCCCGCGCCAGCGGGTGCTCGCTCGATCGCTCCAGGCTAGCTGCACCGAGGAGCATCTCGGCCGCGTCGCCGCTCGTCGTGACCACTTCGACGACGACCGGCCGGCCTTCGGTCAGCGTGCCCGTCTTGTCGATCAGCAGTACGTCTGCTTTCTGGAAGGCCTCGAGCGCGCCCGCATCGCGAACCAAGATACCGCGCTTGGCCCCGGTACCGGTCGCGACCATGACGGACATCGGCGTCGCCAGGCCGAGCGCACAGGGGCAGGCGATGATGAGCACCGAGACGGAAGCGAGGAGTGCGTACGCCAGCTTCGGCTCGGGGCCGAACACCGCCCACACGATGGCCGTGACGATCGCGCACACGATCACGGCCGGCACGAAGACGCGGGCCACCGAGTCGGCGAGGCGTTGGATCGGGGCTCGGGAGCGTTGAGCCCGAGAGACCGCCTCGACGATCTGCGCCAAGAGCGTGTCGCTTCCGACCCGCTGGGCCTGCATCGTGAAGGCACCCGCTCCGTTCACGGTGCCACCCGACACCGTATCGCCCTTCCGCGCGGTACGCGGCATGGGCTCGCCGGTGATCATCGACTCGTCGAGGGTGGCGATGCCTTCCACGACGACGCCATCGACCGGCACCTTTTCACCGGGCCGGACTCGAAGCCGGTCTCCGACCTGCACGTGGTTCCAGGCGATGTCCTCGTCCTCACCGTCCTGATTCACGCGGTGCGCGATCTTGGGCGCGAGCTCGAGCAGCTCGCGCAGTGCTCGACCGGTTTGAGACCGGGCACGGAGCTCGAGGACTTGGCCGAGCAGCACGAGAGTGATGATGACGGCGGCAGCTTCGAAGTACACGGGCACCTCACCGACCGCGCCGTGTGTCGAAGCGGGAAGCCAACCCGGAGCCAGCGTGGCGAAGACGCTGTAGGTCGCAGCGGCGGCGGTGCCGAGCCCGATCAGAGTGAACATGTTGGGCGAGCGGTGTCGAACGGAGGCGATCGCTCGCTGGAAGAAAGGCCAGCCGCCGTAGACGACCACCGGCATCGCCAGCACGAGCTCGAGCCAACGTTGACCGGCGTGGCCGAGCCAGCGCGAGACGGCCAGGGAGGGCCACATCGATGACATGGCGCTGAAGAATACGAGGATCGTGGGGACGAGGCAGATTCGAAGGCGCCGCGTGAAATCGACCAGCTCGGGAGAAGCCGGCTCCTCGGCGGTCACGGTCCGAGGCTCGAGCGCCATGCCGCATTTCGGGCAGGTGCCCGGCGAGTCCTGGATGACCTCAGGGTGCATGGGACAGGTGTACTCGACCCGCTCCGCGGCGCGCGTGACGCGATCGGGCTCGAGCGCCATGCCACAGCTCGGACAAGCCGCCGGCTCGGAGCTCGACACCTCGGGACACATGGGGCAGACCCAACTCGTCCCGAGCGGGAGCTCGCCAGCCCGGGGGCGAGCGACAGCACCCGTGAGGAACTCATCGGGTCGATCTCGAAAGCGGTCGTGGCAGCTCACGGAGCAGAAGAAGTATTGCTTGCCCGCGTGCTCGTGTGTCGCGGCCGCGGACTCCGGGGCGACCGACATGCCACAGACGGGATCCGTCTCCTGAGAGGGGCAGGCGATCGTTGCCGAGCGGTCGGCGGCGAGGAACCGCTCCGGATCGGCGAGGAACTGATCCCGGCATCCCTCGCAGCAGAAGTAGTAGTCTCGCCCTGCGTGCGCGGCGTGCGCCGAAGCGCGCAGGCCGGATGCGTTCGATGCCTCATCCGGTTGCAGAACGGACATGCCACAGACGGGATCGACCGGGCTCATGGTCTTGCCTTTTCTCGTAGTGTTGGCCGAGCGACAGGACGTCACTCTAGCTTGGCGCGAGACCGTCTGCGAGGGCAGCCGGTTTCGGCTCTTTCGGAGCTCGGGCCGTCACGAGAGTTTTTTCCTGACGGATCGGAGGGTGGCCGCCGTCTGGGAGAGCGACGCATGAGTGAAACCGAGGACAAGGCTCTGCTGGAAGCAGCGCATCGCGGTGAGAGGCGCGCTCTCGAAGATCTTTGGGAGCGACACGCACCTTGGCTGCGGGCGGTGATTCTCGCGCACGGGACCATGGGCGCCGAGAGCGACGACCTTCTGCAGGAGGTCGCTGTGACGTTCATCGCGCGATTCGCGGACGTCCGCTCTGGGGCAGCCCTGCCGGGCTGGCTACGTCAAGTGGCCATCAACGCGGCGCGGACCGCGGGCAGGCACTCGCGGCGGCGACAGGGCTGGCATCCACTCGGCGAGTCCGATCGAGAGGTCGCCGACCCGGCCGAGCCCCGTCGACTCGAGCGGTCGCGTCAAGCCGAGCGGCTCGAGCGAGTGCTGAGTGAAGTGGAGCGGCTGCCTCTGGAGCTCAAGGAGCCCCTGCTAATGAAGACCGTCGACGGGCTGAGCCAACGGAACATCGCCGCGATCTTGGACCTGACGGAGTGTGCGGTCGAGTCCCGTCTGGCCCGAGCCCGTCGCGCCCTCCGGGACCGGCTGCCCCTTGGAAGTCCGCGTCGAGAAGCGAGTCTAGAGAGGAAACCCCGATGAACTTCGACGCCGAAGACGCCCTGATCTCGCGCATCATCGATCGCGAGGCGGACTTGACCGACTGGGATGCGCTCGAGCTGTGGGCGACTGATGACCCGACCGTCTGGACGCGGCTCGCCCACGGGCTTCGAACTGAATGTGCCCTCCAACGAGCTTTGGGAGATTCCCGAGCCGTTCCGCCGCTGCCGAAGGAGCACCGCCGCCTTCGCCTTCACCGCCTGGCGGCCGCGGCCGGTGTGGCGGCTCTCCTAATCGGTGCGTTCTGGGCGGGACGGCGCTCGGTACCCGAGGCCCCGTCCCGCCACCCTGCTCCTCTCGCGCAGACCGGCCCGGCGTCGGAGATGCCGGCTCCGGAAGAGCGCCTCGCCGATTCCGAGGTGCTGCAGCGTCTGCCCGATGTCGTGATTCGGCACAGGCCGAGTGAGAACGGTGTCGAGCTGCTCTTGCTGCGTCGATCGATCGAGCGCCGGCGGGTGGACGGTGTCTACCCGGTAGGCCGCGATGAGCTGGGTCGGCTGGCGGCCGCTCCCGCGGCGATCCCGCGACGGGACGGACCTTCTTCTTTCTGAATCTCACCTCTCGAGGAATTGCAGTCATGAGTATTCCATCAAGCGTCGTCGCGTGCCTCCTGATGGCAGCCACCCTGACCGGTCCCACTCGCGCCCAGGAGGCTGAGCGGCCCGTCTCCGCGTCGGATCGACCGATCTCGATTCGCTTCGAGCTGAATGGCGAGGTGATCGAGATCCTCTGCCAAGGTGAGGCCGTTGTGGGGAGGCGCGGAGATGTGTTGCTGTCCGAGGACCACGTGACCCGTGAGGGGGCGACTCTGCGGCTTCGCGATTCGGAGGACATCGAGCTGGCGGTCGTCGATCTCGAGCCGGACATCGCTCGCTTCACGCCCCCGGTTCAGCGACACGTGCAGCGAATTGGCGTCGTCGTCCAGCCGGTCGACTTGGCCTTGGCCGCGCAGCTCGACGTCGAGACGGGCTTGCTGGTCCTCGATGTCGAGGCCGGCATGCCGGCAGAAGCGGCCGGACTGCTCGTGCACGACGTGGTGACGCATCTGCAGAACGGACAGGTCGCGACTCAGAAGGTCCTCGAGCAGGTCTTGACGACGTCCGGAGCGGACGACCCGCTTGACTTGACTGTCCGCCGCCGGGGCGGAACTCTCTCGATCCAGGTCGTTCCCCAGACGATCGACTTCAGCACTGTCATTCGGCGCAACTTCGAGCTGTCCATCCCGAATCGTCAGACCCTCTTGACCAACCTCGTCTTCGCGACCCGGGCGGACGGGACCTTCGAGGTTCATCCGCAGATCCTATCGCGAAACGCCAACACCGTGACCGGAGTTGTCGTCGATTCACAAGGTGAGCTGGTGAGGGGAGCGATGGTCGAGCTGCTGGCGTCTGAAGTCGATGCGACGATCGACCTGACCGCCGAGGAGCAGACCGTGGAGTCTCGGCTCGAGGAGATCGAGTCTCAGCTGGCCCGGATCGAGGCCTTGCTGGAGCGCTTGAACGAGCGGCGCTGACGGTCGGCGCATCCGGGCACGAGCCGCCAGGGAGTGGACGGCGGCTCGTTCGTCCTTGCCTCGCCTGCTCTGATCATGGGCGAGCTCGAGGTGGGGCACCCGACGCCCTCTGAAAGATCGGGCTGCCCCTCCTCTATAATGACGCGCTTCCCCGGGTCTCGCTCCCTTTCCCGGCCTTCAAGAGGATTCGCGTCATGGTCACCGAGCACGCTGGCTCACCGTCGCCTGGTCCCGTCGAGGCCGACGTGCCGAACGGCCTGGCCGTCGCCGGCTTCGTTTGCTCCTTGGTCGGCGTGTTCTCGGCAGGTCTGCTGTGCCCGATCGGCCTGGTGCTCAGCCTGGTGGCACTCGGGCGGCCCGGACAAAGGGGCTTTGCGATCGCCGGCGCCTTGATCGGCGCGTTCGGGACAATGGTCGGGGTGTTGATCCTGATCGTGGCCGGTGCCGCTCTCCTCGCCTTCTTCGGCGTCGCGTTCCTGCTCTTGTCGGGGCCGGAGAAGCTGGAGGTGACCGCGGACTTCGTCCACCTCGTCGTGCGCGTCAAGGCCTACGAGGAGGAGGTCGGCCATCTCCCCGACAGTCTCGATGCGCTCTGGATCGAAGAGGGCCGCGGCCTCGACCCTTGGGGACAGCCCTATCAGTATTCGATCATCCCCGGAGCCAAGCTCGGCTTCGATCTGCTGAGCGCCGGACCGGATGGAGAGATATCCACCGACGATGACATTCGCCTTTCACGACTCGGAGAGCTCTGGAAGGAGTCGATCTTTGTCGACGTCGATGAGTGGGAGAGCGACTCGCGCGCGACGATCGGGATCGGCGACCGGCGGATCCAGATTCGGAGCGATGGATCGGATCGCGACGTGCGCGTCTGGGTGGATGGAGAGGAGCTTCCACTGGAGCGCGCGTTGGAGCGAGCTCTGGACGAGCACTAGGCTCAGCTCCTGCCGCGACTTGACGCTCTCGGTGCCCAGCTCTAGAACGGGGCTCGTGGTCGTCCCGAGACACGACTTCAATCGCCAGAACCGAGCGGGAACGACACTGCGCTCCATCATTCACGACGAGGGTGACCATGAAGTTCTTGTTTCGGACCGAGGGTGGACTCGGAGCCTTGATCGCACGTCTGGCCCTGGCCGCTGCCATCTTCCCACACGGCGCACAGAAAGTGCTCGGTTGGTGGGGCGGCAGTGGCTATGAAGCGACCCTCCAGTTCCTGACCTCACAAGCGGGTCCCGAGCTCTCCAACGTGGTCGCGATGCTCGTCATCTTCGGAGAGTTCCTGGGGCCGATCGCCCTGTTGTTCGGCTTCCTCACGCGTTTCGCCGCGCTGGGGCTGGCGATCATCATGGCCGGTGCTGCCGAGATGCACTATCCGCAGTTCTTCATGAACTGGGAACAGCAGCCGGGACAGGGCGAGGGCTTCGAGTACCACATCCTGGCAGTGGGGTTGGCACTCCTGCTCACGATTCAGGGTGCGGGTTGGCTGTCCATCGACCGCAAGCTGGGCCGGAGCAGTCGCTCGGACGAGGCGTGATGCTTGCTTCGGATTATCATCGACTGGCCGAGCTTCCGGTGCACGTCGAGCGTATCGAGCTCGAGCGTCGAGAGCTGGTGGTGAGCAGCGGCTTCGTGCGAGTCTCGACGATCGTGCACCTGCTCGGGGCCGGCCATGAGGGACTCGGCGAAGACGTCACCTATGAGGCGGTCGATCAAGACTTGTTTCAAGCGAGTGGCTTGAAGGGAACCTGGGCACACGAGGCCTCGCTCGATGCGTTCTCGCGACGACTCGACGACGTCTCGCTCTTTCCCGAGCCGCCTCGAGGCGAAGCTTCGCGCCACTACCGGCGTTGGGCCTTCGAAAGTGCGGCCCTCGACTTGGCCCTGCGCCAATCGAACTTGTCGTTGGCGGGAGCTCTGGGACGAGAGGCTCGTCCCGTGAACTTCGTCGTATCGCGCCGCATCGGCTCGCCGCCCGACACCGCGCCCTTGGAGGCACTGCGAGCCGTGCACCCCGAGCTGCAGTTCAAGCTCGACCCCACTTCGGATTGGGACAATGCCTTCGTGCAGCGACTCGTCGAGCTGGGTGGCGTCGTTACGCTCGACTTGAAGGGAGCCTACCACGACACGCCGGTCGATCAGCCGGCGGACGCCGCTCTGTATGAACGCATCGCGCTGGCGTTTCCCGATGCGTGGATCGAGGATCCTGCGTTGAACCCTGAGACCGATCGCGTGCTGGCACCCTACCGCGATCGCATCACGTGGGACGCTCCGCTGCACTCCGTCGCGGATGTCCGGAGCAGTCCATTCCAGCCCCGCACCATCAACGTCAAGCCGTCGCGCTTCGGCCGACTCGCCGAGCTCTTCGACGTCTACGCCACTTGTGAGAACGAAGGCCTCGGCTGCTACGGCGGAGGACAGTTCGAGCTGGGCGTGGGACGGGGGCAGATCCAGTACTTGGCGTCGCTGTATCATCCCGACGCCCCCAACGACGTGGCGCCGGCTGTCTATCACCGCGGTGAGGTGCACTCGGACCTGCCCGGCAGCCCGCTTCCGCCTAGCCCGTCACGCATCGGGTTTCGGTGGGGGGAGGAAGGCGGAGACGCGTGAACCGCCTGGTCGTCTGGGGCTTGCAGAACCTCTTCTTCCCGAGATACCATCGTCCGCCCCAGCCAGGCTGGGAGGCGATCCTGACCTCGTGGGGCAGCTGGGAGCGGCTTGAGATCCCTCGGGGAGGACGGCGCTTGGCCGCTCTCTGCATTCGGGCCGGCCACGAGTCGAAAGCCCGGCCGAAAGCACTCCTCGTCCATCCGCGCAGCCGGCGCAGCAAGCTGTTCTTCACGACTTGCCAACGAGCGAGCTGGCACCTCGAAGCCGGATGCGACGTCGTGCTCCTCGACTTGAACGGGTTCGGGGAGTCGGACCGCATCGATCTGGACTACGCCAGTGATGTTTCGGAGTCGGCCCGCTTCTTGGGCAGCGAAGGGGCGCCCGTGCTCGTTCACGGACTGAGCTTCGGCTCGTACCAGGTCGCTCTCGCCGTTCCGAATCTCCCCGAGGGGGCGGCGGTCATTCTGGAGAACTGCTCGCGGTCCTTTCGAGACGGGTGGCGGCATTGGCGACTTCCGCGAGTGGGGGCCGGCTTGCTGGAGCGCTTCGTCCCGGGATGGGACGAGCGCTACGACGCACAGAGGATCTTCGCCGACTCGGATCGCTCCGATCTGCTGCTGGTCGGGATTGGGTCCGGAGACGACCGCTTCACTCCGGCGGAGGAGCTGGGCGAGCTTCTCGGGCGATTCCCTCATGAGCATCGGTTGCACGTGATCGAAGGCGCCGCCCACCTCAAAGCACCCATGGTAGATGCGGTGCGCTATCGGATGGCCCTGATCGATGCTTGGCGACACATCGGTCTCGCACCGCCCTGCTCGATCGACGAGGACCTCCGCACGAAAAAACGGTGAGCCTCGGATCCGGCACCTCGGTGGCCCGGCACCGACTCGCTCAGTCGGCCTGGCGGTGGAAGCGGAGGTTGCGTACGCGACCGGTACTGACGAGCATCTGGAGCGGTTGGTCCTCGTCATCGCGCAGGAAGCGGATGTTCATCCAACCCGTCGTGAACCCGTCCTCATAGCGAGGCTGGAGGAGCTCAGCGCCATACTTCAGCCGACGGACGAAGAGCGCCGCGCCACGAAGCTCGATGTGATAGCTCAGGTCGAGCTCTTCGCTGCGATACTCCCCTTCCAGCTCACGGAACGAATCCCGGCTCCGAATGGGCGGACCGACGCGCAAGAGACTGCGAGGCGACTGGCCGCGCTCGTGAATCTCGCATCGTTCGGGTCCGCGAGAGCCTTGAATGAACTGAATCTCGAAGGCCGGACCGGGCGGCAAGGACACGAAGTGCTGCTCGGAGATCGGCACGGCGAGGCGGACCTCCCGCTCCGAGAACACCTCCAGCCGTGACCCATTCGCGGCGAGCTTCCAGCACACTCCCGTGTCGGCGTCGAGGTAGAGCCCCGTCCGCCGACTCACCAGCTCTGGTGCGACCGCGGGCTCGGCGACGATCGGAGGGGAGCCGACCTCGGTCGCGGGACGTTCCGCAGGACCGTCGCCCTCGAGCAAGACGTCGGCGAGCTGGAGCGCGATGTGGCGAGTCGGGCAATCGGCTCGATTGCTGAGGACGGCGATGTCGATCCGCTCGTCGGGAAAGCTCAAGAGGTGGCTGCGGAAGCCGGCATCTCCGCCCGAGTGCCCGATGACCCGTCGCCCACGATGGACCTCGTGGAAGAGCCCTTTGGCGTATTCGAGCTCGCGACCCTCATTGAGTCGACCGCGCTCGAGCATCGTCTCCAGGACCGCGGCCGAGCCGACGCGCGGGCGAGCGAGGTTCGCGTTCCAGATCATCAGGTCGTCGACGGTCGTGAACAGGCTGGTCGGACCGGCGATCGCATACGACAGGACTCTCTTCTCGAAGCCTCCTCCCGACGTCGGTGCATACGAGTAGGCGCGTCCAGGGACGAGGTGACGGTGATCGTCATGGAAGTGTGTGCGCCGCATTTCGAGAGGAGCAAAGATGCGCTCGCGGCAGAATCGGGTGAACGGGCGCCCGCTGACGACCTGAACCACTCGCGCCAGCAGCGTGTAGCCGGTGTTGCAGTAAAGATGTTGGCTGCCGGGCTCGAAGTTGAGCTCGCGTTGGCGTCGCACCAGCTCGAGGACGTTGGCTTCGGTGATGACATCGTCCATCCGCCAGCCGGCGAGGACGAGGAGCTCCCACTGGTCGCGGAGGCCGCTCGTGTGATGGGCGAGGTGCTCGAGGCGGATCGGGTTCCCGAAGTCGGGCACCTCGGGCAAGTGCTTCCGAATGTCGTCCTGCCAGCTCAGCTTGCCTTCCTCGGCCAGCAGCGAGATGGCAAAGCACGTGAACTGTTTGGAGACCGATGCGACGTGAAAGATCGTCTCCGGTTGGATCGGGACTGCATGCTCGAGCTGAGCGAGCCCGACGGAGCCTCGGAACAAGATGTCACCATCTCGTGCGATCGCCACGGCCAGGCCCGGGCCGTCGTCGGTCCTCCAAGGGTCGAGGACAGCCGCGAAGCGTTGGCTCGGCTCGGTCTGAGCCAGCACGGTCGAGGCGAGGAGAAGGCCGAGGACCATCGAGGCGGCGGACCGACGTGCGGATGCGTTTCGGGACAAGGGGCGTTCTCCTCGGCCAAGATCGAGTCCGGCGCCCAAGACGGAGTCCGGATCAGTTGGCGATCCTCCCGGTCAACGGCCGATGACCGGCCGGGGTGAGACACTGGGATCGAGTCGATTATTTCCGGCCAGAGAGGATTGTCCTCACGATCTCGGGGCTCGTCTCCTAAAATCCCGACCTCATGACCGGGTTGGCGTCGCTCACGTCGGTCTCTGGCTCCGGTCGCCGATGGTCTTCGGACGAGGGATGGGCCCGTGAAGCTGATCGTGACGAACGACGACGGATTCGATGCTCCAGGCATCGCGGCGCTCGCCGAGGTCGCGGCCGGTCTCGGTGAGTACGTGATCGTCGCTCCTCAGGACGTTCAATCGGGTGTCGGGCACCAGGTCACCTGCGCCGATTTGATCCCGGTCGTCTCGGAGGGCCCCGGGGGCTATCGCATCGGCGGCACTCCGGCCGATTGTGTGCGTGTGGCGCTGGCGCAACTCGTCCCCGAAGCCGACTGGGTGCTCTCTGGAATCAACGACGGAGCCAACCTCGGCGTCGACGTCTTCACCTCGGGGACGGTGGCGGCGGCGCGCGAAGCCGCCTTTCACGGGCGACGTGCGGCAGCGGTCTCGCAGTACTTCGCGGCCGACCGGACCCTCGCCTGGTCGCTCATCGCGCGCCGGGCGGCGGCGGCGCTCGAGGCGCTGGCCGACCATCCGATTCGCCCCGGACAGTTTTGGAACATCAACCTCCCGCACGTCGACGACCCGGAGACCGAGCTCACTCTGGTGCTATGCGAGCTGGATCCGAGCCCGCACGGTCTCGACTACGAGCTGCGGGGTGAGGTGGCTCGGTACGTTTCTAATTACCATCATCGTCCCCGGCGCGCGGGTTGCGATACGGCGGTCTGCTTCGAAGGTGCCATCGCGGTGACCTTGCTCGAGGCAGACGGGCGATCGGCGAATCCGGGACGATCGGGACAGCCGCTGACGAAGATCTCGCTCGGTTGATCGGCAGGCTCAGGATCCGTGCTCGGCGTACGGGCGGACGGCCGGGACTTGAACGAAGCGATCCTCCTCCGGAATCCAGGCCGTCAGGCACTTGCCCCAAACGCAGCCGGTGTCGAGTCCCTTCAGCATGGGCCGGTCGAGTAGCCCCTGACGGGCCCAGTGACCGAAAACGATCCAACGACCTTGCCAGCCGTCCTCCTTGAAGAATCGCCACCAGGGTTTGAATCGGGACGGCGGCACCGGCCAGTCCGTCTCCGGCGTTTCGCCGTTGACCGTGCAGTATCGAGCGCGCGTGGCGAAGTCCGATTCCACACAAGGAGTGTAGGGATCGAGCTCGGAGAGCGTCGCGACCGGATCTCGCCAGGCCGGGTTGAGGCCTGCATGGACGCACACCCCGTCGGGCCAGACACGCACGAAGGGCCGACGAGCCAGCCACTCGAGCAGGAGCGGAGCGTCTTCGGACGCGAAGAGCTTGGAGAGGGTGTCCCGGCGGCCCGGGTTGCGCAAGCCTCGCGCGACGCGCAGGGCATGGAGGTCGTGGTTTCCGAGTACCCCTCCCGCGTTCACCTGCTTCAGGACTCGAAGCGTCCCCAGCGAGTCGGGGCCGCGGTTGACGAGATCGCCGACGGGCTGCAGATCATCGGCAGCCGTGTCGTAGCGAACTCGCTCGAGGAGCCGCTCGAGCTCCTCCCGGCAGCCTTGAATGTCTCCCACGAAGATTCGGCGCTTCATCGCGATCGGTGCCTCGCCTCGGACGAGAAGGAGTGCAGCATTGTCGTCAGTGCCCGCTCAGAATAACCTCGGAGTCATGGGGTAGGGACGCGCCGTTCTGACATTCCCACTCCGCCGCTTCGCCGGAGACCCAGATGCAGCCTTTTCAGATCCCCTCCGATCCCCTCGTCACCTTCTCCGAAGTCTACACCTGCCTCAATGCTCGACGGTCGTGGTCGACTCAGGTCTCGCCGCTTCGCTACTCGGCGCTGACGCTGGCCGCCAGCGCTCGACCTGCCGACCAGCTGGCAGACGAGCTCTTCGAGGTTGCCGAGGTCCTCCGTCAGCGTGCTGGGTGGTTTGGACCGTTGAACTCTCCCATCCGCTTTTGTGTCTCGGCGATGCTGGTGCGCAACGGAGATGATCCGGCCGTCTTCTGTGAGTTTGTCGAGTCCGCGAGCGCGCAGATGCGGGAGCTGAAGCTCCGAAGTGGATCGATCTACGAGACGATGGCGTTGCTGATCCTGAATCAGCTGCAGAAAGACGTCTCGTTCAACAGGCTCATCCGATTCCGTGACATCTATCAGGAGATGAAGAGGCATCACTGGTGGCTGACCGGGACCGATGATTATCCCGCTTGCGCTCTCCTCACGACTAGTGACGAGACGGTGGGCGAGATCTCACGGCGGGTCGAGCTCCTCTACGACGGGCTTCGCAACCTGGGGTTCTCGCGAGGCGAGAAGCTTCAGATGATCTCGCACATCCTGTACTTCAATCCGCATCGCGAGTTCGATGTCCTGGCGCGCTTTCAGCAGATCCACGCCGCCTTCAAAGAGATCGGCCTCTGGATCCATCAAGGCGACTGGGACGAGATCGCGATCCTGACCTTCCTGGACCACGACGTGCAGACGATCGCGACGCGCGTTCTAGAGCATCGGGCCGAGATCAAGAAGCTCAAGCCGACGCCGGACGCCGACACCTCGTTCAGCCTCGCCTGCGGAACGGCCTTCTTGGACCTCGTCCGCCTCGATGACCGACTCCAGGTCATTACGGACATCAATGTCTTGGCACAGGTTCAGGCGATCCTCGCTGCTCAGCAGGCCGCCATCGCCAGCTCGGTCGCGGCGACGACCGCCGTCATCGCCGCGTCCTCGTCTTCCAACTGAGCTTGTCGGGGGAGCTCAGTCGTCGTTGTCGAAGTCGGGACGCCCGCCCGAAGGTCGCCCGCCGCCGCTGGGCCGGCCGCCGCTGGGTGGACCGCCTCGCCCACCGAATGAGGGGCGGCCTTCCCCAGGAGGTCCGCCTCGTCCCGAGGACGGACGACCGGCGCCTCCGGACGTTCCGAAGACCCGCATGGCGCGAGCAAAGTCGTCCGCTGAGAGCTCCGGTGACGTGATCGACGAGGTCTCGAAGTCCGTTTCTTCGACGGCTTCGTCAGCGGGATCGTGAGCGAAGGCCTCGGTCGAGGTCGGCGGTGCGCTCGGTTTCCAGTCGGTCACCGTGGGGACGAGCTCGGGACCGGAGCAGGCGACCAGCAGGGTCAGGGGAAGGAGTCTTTGAATCATGTCGAGCCGTTCGGTGTGTATCGAGGAGTGGGTTCGAGCTTCGGCAATCCCTACCCGAACGCTTCTCGACGCATCGGTCAAGGGCCGTCGATCGGAACATCCAGGCTCTCGATCGGGGGAGCGCCCCGATCTCGCCTGAGGCAGGCGATGGCTTCGAAGGTGAGCCAGGCGGCGAGCACGAACAAGACGCTGCCGACGATCAAGAGCAGCGTGGCACCTTCTTGCCAGTAATCGATCAGGTTCGAGATGAGCGCGATGAAGGTGGAGACGAGCATGAAGATCATCGGGACCCCTGTGAACCAGGGGTTCCGGCCCCGTTGCTTGAGGTAGAGGCTGATGGTCAGCAGAGCGAGCCCGGCCAAGAGCTGGTTGGTCGTGCCGAAGAGGCGCCAGAGCGCGAGACCCGCGGCTTGTCCATCGACCTTGTAGAACGCGAAGAACCCGATCACGACGACCGCCAGCAGGGACGCCAGGTAGCGGTTGCCGAGGAATCTCAGCCCCAGTGTCTCACCGATCTCGGCGATATTGAACCGCAGCAGGCGCGTGGCCGAGTCGAGAGTCGTGAGCGCGAACGAGACGACGACGACGGCAATGAGGGCGGTGGCGATCTGAAAGTCGACACCGAGCTTCTCGATGAAGTGAGCCGCTCCGGTGATGAAGATGCCGATCTTGGCGCCCAGGCTGCCGACCTTGCCCCAGTCGGCGTAGGTCTCTTGCCACAACGCCGACGCGGTCACGTCGCCTTGACCGAGGAGGCCGGCCGTACACGCCAGCACGGCGAGCAGCCCGAGTAGCGACTCGCCGATCATGCCGCCATAGCCGACCATGCGTGCGTCCGACTCCCGGTCGATCTGCTTCGCGGTCGTGCCGGACGAGACGAGCGAGTGAAAGCCGCTGGCCGCTCCGCAGGCGATGATGATGAAGACGAAGGGGAAGAAGGACGGAGCGCCCTCGGGCTGTGCTTGGAATGCCGGCGCCGCAAAATCGGGATGCCAGACGAACAGGCCGAGGTAGGCGAGCCCGAGCCCGAGATAGAGCAGCAACGAGTTCAAGAAGTCGCGTGCCTGGAGCAGGCTCCAGACCGGGAGCACCGAGGCGAGAAAGGCGTAGCCGAGGAGAATCAGGATCCAGCTGGACTGACCGGGCCAGGCATCGCGCTCGAGGCCCAACAGCGGCAGCTCGATGCCTGCCCAAACACCTCCCAGCATCAAGAAGAAGCCAACCACCGTCGTCGGCCCGAGCGGCCAGCCTCGGCGATGAAGTAAGTATCCCATGATCATCGCCAGCACGATCAGGAATCCCGAAGGCAGCACCGCGGTCGGAAAGGATGCGGGGTCGGCGAGTGGCTGATCGGGGTCCCAGCGATCGGTGATCGAGAAGAGCACCGCGATGATGTACACGAACACGCCCATCGCCAGCGCAACGCCGAAGAAGATGATCGCGTGGAACAGCGACTTGGCCCGGCGGCCCATGATCCCTTCGGCCACCTTGCCGATGGACATGCCCTTCGCGCGCATGCTGATCACGAGTGCCCCGAAGTCGTGAACGCAGCCCACGAAGATCGCCCCGAGCACGATCCAGAGCATGGCGGGAAGCCATCCCCAGATCACGGCCACCGCCGGGCCGAGCATCGGGGACAGACCCGTGATCGACGCGTAGTGGTGTCCGAACAGCACGAAGCGGTTCGTCGGCACGTAGTCGATGTCGTCCCGCTGAGTGTGGGCGGGCGTGCGACGCGTCGAGTCGAGGCCGAAGATCTTGTCCGACAGGAAGTGTGCGTAGACGAAGTAGCCGAGGAGGTACCCGATCAGGCAGAGCGCGGTGATCAGGGCAGTCATGCCGGTGTCCCTTCGTTCCGGAGATGAGGTGGGCCAGGCTTACCGGAGCGGTCGCGGCAAGTCAAGGCAACCCGGCGAGATCTCGGGCTCGACTCGGTTCGCCGAAGGACCTCGAGAAAGATCGTCGAGGCCCGGTGGTCGTCGGAGCTATGCTGCCGGACACGATTCCGACCCACTCTTCGCCTGGAGCGTCTCGATGCTGGATCTGCGCACTGTCCTCGCCACCGTCTCACTGCTGCTGGCTCCCCTCGTCCAGGACGACGCGGAGCGCCTCGCCGCCTTTGGGAAGTACTTCCAGATTCGTGAGCTCGGCAAAGCGGGTGAGGTGACGCCGCATTGGCTGCCCGACGGGAATCGATTCTGGTTCGCCGAAGGCGCGCCGGCCGAGACCATCATTTGGGTGATCGATCCCGAGGCCGACACGAAGGAGCCTCTGGTCGAGACGAAGGGCTTTCGCGAGAAGCTGACGAAGGTGCTCGGACATGAGCCGCCGTACCAGGGCCTGCCCTTCGCAGAGATCGCGACCCCGAAGGAAGGCGTCTTCGACTTCGAGGTCGAGGAGCGCCGCTTCCGCTACACCTTCGACGGCGAGAAGCTCACACCGCTGCCGGCGAAGGATCCGGATCAGGCGAAGCGCGACGAGCCGCGCTTCGTGCGTAAGGGATTCGCGGCCGGATCGCCGGACACGATGGAAGCTCGCTCTCCGGACGGGCACTGGTTCGCCCGCGACGAGGACACCGACCTGTGGCTGCGATCCTCCCGCGACGATCAGAGCGTTCGCCTGACCGAAGACGGCACCGTGGACACGCCTTGGCGAGTCGATGACGCTCGCTGGTCGCCCGACGGATTGGTCCTCGCCGCCGCTCGGGCCGACCTGCGTGGCGTGGCGCGCGTGCCGATCGTGCATTGGCTCGAGAACATCGAGACCGTCGAGTTCGCTCCCTACGTCAAGGCGGGGGGGCGCATGCCCCGAAGCGCGCTGTACTTCTTCGACGTCGTCAGCGGAGAGCGCGTGCTCGTCGAGGCGACGGATCGCCCCGACCAATACGTGTTCCGGATCGGGTGGAGTGCCGACGGTCGTGAGCTCCTCTTCATGACCATGGATCGTATCTTCCAGAATCTTGAGCTGCGGGCGGCCAACCGCGTTACCGGACGCTCGCGAACAGTTCTCACCGAGTCGAGCCAGACCTTCATTGGCGCGCTGCACTTCAACACGACCTGGCAGGGGCGCTACACCCCCGTCGGGGACGACGGGCGCTTCGTCTGGCTCAGCGAGCGAGACGGCTGGTTCCGTCCCTACCTCTACGACCGCCAAGGCAAGCTGCTGGCGACCTTGACCCAAGGCGAGTTCGACGTGCTCCGGATCGACCAGGTGGACGCCGAGCGTGGCTGGGTGTACTTCACCGCGCACGGGGAGCCGCATCCCTACGACACGCACCTCTACCGGGTACGGCTCGATGGCCGGGATCACCGACGCTTGACCGAAGGCTTCGGCGAGCACCAGGCCAGCTTCTCGCCGTCGAAGCGGTTCTTCGTCGACTCACACTCCACGGCCGCACGCCCGCCTCGGACCGAGCTGCGTCGGGTCGAAGGCACTCTGATCCGCACCCTGGCCGAGGTCGACCCGAAAACCCTCACCGACGCCGGCTTCGTGCCGCCCGAGCCCTTCCAGGTCCTCGCCGCGGACGGCAAGACCGAGCTGCACGGGCTCCTGTACAAGCCCAAGGACTTCGACCCGAACGGCAAGCTCCCGGTGCTCGACTACATCTACAACGGACCGTTCACGACTTGGGTCCCGCGGACCTTCGGCGATGGTCGGGGCTGGATGGCGGGTGCCACCGCGCAAGCCGGCTTTGCGGTCCTGATCGTCGACGGCCGCGGAACACCCGAGCGAGGCAAGGCGTTTCAGGACGTCGTCTATCGGAGCTTCGGACAAAACGAGATTCCCGATCACGCGGCGGCACTTCGCCAGCTGGCCGAGCGCGACACGGTCCTCGACACGAGCCGGGTGGGAATCTTCGGCGGGTCGTGGGGCGGCTACATGACGATTCGCGCACTCGTCACGCATCCTGAGGTCTATCACGTGGGAGTCGCGACCAACTCGGTCGCCGACCTGCACGACCACGCCGCGTCGCCGATCGAAGGCTACATGGGCTTGCCACAGGAGCATCCCGAGGACTATCGCCGCGCGTCCAGTCTGCTCCTCGCCGATCAGCTCAAAGGGAAGCTGCTCCTCATTCACGGCACCAGCGACGTCAACGCGACCTTCTCCGCCACGATGAAGATGGTGGCGGCCCTGATCGAGGCCGGCAAGCCGCACGACCTGATCGTGCTTCCCGAGTCGAATCACTGGCCGCGCGGCAAGAATCAGCAGTACGCTTCAGTGGCTCAGCTCCGGTACTTCCTCGAGCACCTGAAGTCGAGGACGCCGGCCCCCGCGACGGGCGGTGACTGAGCGGCTTTCCCGATTCGACCTCACATCATGTAAGCTCTTACGTACCCGAGACGGTCGTCGGCGGCTTTGGCAAGGTGCCTGGGCCGGCCGCGACCCTGGAGGGGCCATGAGCCTGATCGAAGACCTCGGAGCTCAAGCATTCGCGAGCCGCCTGCGGCGGATCAGTGAGCGTTTGATGAGCGACGCGGGCCAGCTCTACAAGGCGGTTGGCGTCGACTTCGAGCCCCGCACCTTTCCGGTGATCGCGTTGTTGGCGCGACGAGATCGTGCTTCCGTCACCGAGATCGCCGAGGAGCTGGCCGTCTCGCACGCCGCGGCCAGCCAGATGGTGCGATCGCTGGAGAGCAAGGGCTGGCTCCGGGCCGCGGTCGATCCCCAAGATCGTCGGCGCCGCTGGCTCTCGCTCTCGGCGCGCGGTCGAAGGGAGATCACCCGGCTCGAGCCGGTCTGGGACGCCATTCGGATCGCGACCGAGGAGATCCTGGCCGCGGTCAGCGTCGACCTGCTTCGGGGGCTCGGAAAGCTCGAGGTCGAGATCCAGCGACGGTCCCTGTTCGAAAGAGCGTCAGCGCAGCTCGGGAGTCCTTCCGAGGAATCGTCGTCGACGTGAGATCTCCGTCTGAGGAGTTGATCCGGGAGACACGCGTTGGATCGACGCCCACTTCCAGATGTTCGTGCCCGCGGGTCGTGCCATCAACCCGATCACGGGGACGAACTGGGAAGGCACGGGCGTCGAGCCACGCATCGAGGTGCCGGCGAGTCAGGCTCTGAACCGTGCGCAGGTCGAGGCCTTGCGCGGCCTGATCGAGGCGGCCGTCGGCGACGACCAGCTTCGCGAGAGGCTGAAGGGCATCCTCTCGGAGGTCGAGCGCGAGGGGTAGCAGCGGGGGCGATTGAGCCCTCGGCTCCGGTCCACCGAGCCGTCACGAGCGCCCGCTCGGACGGCCCGGGGCGTCGGCTGGTGAGGCACCCGCTCATTTTCTCGTGAGTGAGACCCTGTTCGCGACGCGTGAGGAGCCTAGAATCGGAGGGCAGGAGTCGGCGCCCCGGCCAAGCTCCCTTCGAAGCTCGACTCGTGGAGGCTCGATGACGATGAGGCATTCGCTCTGGCTGCGTCCCGGTATCCTGACGGGTTTGGTCGGAGCGGCTTTCATCG
Organism: Planctomycetota bacterium; assembly: GCA_029260795.1. Lineage (GTDB taxonomy): Bacteria > Planctomycetota > OFTM77 > OFTM77 > OFTM77 > OFTM77. The sequence goes on from JAJDCO010000141.1 coordinate 41,132, forward strand.
TTGGGTGGTCGTTCCCCCGCGGAGGTGAGCCGATTCCCACGGTGCTGGCCAAACCGGCACCGATCGCCTCGGCATTCGACGTCTCGCAGGCCTTCAAAGAGGCGAGCCGGACGATCGCGCCATCGGTCGTCAACATCAATGCCGCCTGGAGCGGAGGCGGAACCGGAGTCCTGGTCGGAGACGACGGGACGATCGTGACGAATAGCCACGTCATCGGAAACAGCAACCGCATTCGAATCGAGCTCTACGACGGCCGGCGCTTCCGAGCGCGGGTGCTCGGGCGCGACCGTGAGACCGATGTCGCCGTCTTGAAGATCGACGCCGAGGATCTGGTGCCGGCCCAGCTCGGGGACTCCAGCTCGCTCGAGGTCGGCGAGTGGATCCTGGCGGTCGGCAACCCGTTCGGCAGCCTCGGGCACACCGTGACGAGCGGTATCGTCAGCGCAACCGGGCGAGTCGATCTCGAGGTCGACGAGATCTTTTATCAGAACTTCATCCAGACCGATGCCTCCATCCACCCCGGCAACAGTGGCGGTCCGATGGTCAACTTGCGTGGAGAGGTCGTCGGGCTCAACACCGCCATCGATGGCCGCTACTCCGGTATCGGCCTGGCCGTTCCGAGTGACATGGTGCGCTCGGTTCTCGAGCAGATCCTCCGCCATGGACGAGTTCGGCGGGGATTCCTCGGCGTCGAGATGCGCACCTTCCATCAAGACGAGACGTACGCCGGCCCGAGCCGCGTTCGTCTTTCCAGTGTTCGAAAAGGAGAGCCGGCCGAGCGAGCCGGACTTCGGGTGGGCGACATCGTCGAGACGTTCAATGGCAAGCCGGTGCGCGATGACGTCGAGCTGAAGTACGCGATTGCCGAGGTGCCGCCCGGACAACGCGCGACCATCAAGGTCTGGCGAGACGGCGAACGCCTCGAACGTACCGTGGTCCTCGACGAGCGCCCCGTGCAAGGGCAGTGATCGGGACCCCCTTCGGAGGCCGAATTCGTCTTCGGAGGCCCGACTCCCCTTCGGAGGCCCGAATTCATTCGGGTGGTCGGTCACGCGCCTCGAATCGGTTCGTCTGTACGGCGACCAGACTCTCGGCTCACGGCTCGTCCCGCGAAAGCGGAGTGAATCTCGGAGTGCGTCCGCGGAGTGAAGCTCATGCCCTACGGTGACGACAGCGTCCCCGGGGCGAAATGGAGCAGACGCTCCGCAAAGCTCGGAGTGCGTCCGCGGAGTGAAGCCCATGTCTCGCGGTGACGACAGCGTCCCCGGGGCGAAATGGAGCTGACGCTCCGCAAAGCTCGGAGTGCGTCCGCGGAGTGAAGCCCATGTCTCGTGGTGACGACAGCGTCCCCGGGGCGAAATGGAGCTGACGCCTCTTCAGAGCTCCTGAGCCTTGCATCCCGCACAGGCGGCACTCCCGACACTCCCGCCGCCGGAGCGTGAACGCGCCGCGTCGCTTTGGTAAAACGGGACCCGCTCCGATGTCGGAAAACCCTTGTCATTTTGCAACGGGCAGACACTCCATGCGGACGCTCTCGATCATCAGCTGGCTGCTATTCGCTACCGCCGTCGCGACGCCGACCTTCGCTTGGCAGGACCCTCCGGTCGAGGAAGAGGAGGACGACATCTTCCCTCCCGACTTCGAAGAGCCGAAGGACGGTGTGGGGCTGTACCTCCAGCATTGCGCGACTTGCCACGGCGCTCAAGGCGATGGGAAGGGGCCGCTCGTGCTCGAGGAACCCGCGCGCAGCTTCGAGGAAGGTGGCTTCTCGTTCGGCAATAGCCGCGAGGCACTGTTCAAGACGATCACCTCGGGCCTGCCCGGCCGCTCCAAGATGCCCGGTTTCAAGTCCTACCTCACCGAGGACCAGCGCTGGCTGGTCGTCGACCACGTGCGGACGCTCATGCCGGAGGAGCAGACGGTCTCCGCTCGAGACACCGAGCTGCGAGTTCTCGATCGCCCGGTCGTGGCGAGGGGGTTGCTCCCTTCTCTGGGCGATGACCTGCCCGATTGGCCCCGCGGCCTCTTGATCGGCTCGCCCGACGGACTCAGCTTCCAGTATCGAACCGACGACGTTCGGCTGGTGGCGCTCCGCATGGGACGGTTTGCGGATCGTCGGGACTGGAACGGACGCGGTGGTGATCCTCTGGTACCGCTCGGTCAACGACTGGTGACCTTCGGCGGTGGAGACCCGGGTCCGGCCTTCGCGCGCGACTTCGGGGCGGACTCGCCGCCCGAGACTCTCCAAGCGCGCTTCCGTGGGACCTGGATTCGTGGTCGGCGCTCGGGCCTCCGGACCGAGCTTTGGAGCGGACGTTCGCTGGCGAGCGTCGAGGAGGAGCTGGCCGTCGAGGCGGTGACGGGTTTCACGCGTCGCCTGAGGGCGCGGGGTGAGACGAGCGATCTCGCGGTGGGCTTGACGGGGGGCGAGGGCTCAGCGTGGACGGTCGATCGGACGGAGACACCCCGATGGGCGACGAGTGCGACCGACGCCGGAACGCTGATCGTGTTTCCCCATGTACGAACGCGTTGGCGAGTGACGGACACCGAGATCTGGCTGCGAGTGCCTGCCTCGGGGGAGCTTTCGGTGACCTATCTGCTCGTCGATGATGCTGCGCGCGCGCGAATCGAAGCGGCCATTCAGGAGATCGTGCGATGAAGAGGCTCTGGCTGCTCGGCTTGCTCGCGCTCCCCTTTACCGCCCTCGAGGCGGAGGACGATCCCAGCGAGCCTTATCGCCTCGAGTATCTCACGCCACCCGATGGGGCACGGCTCGAGGTCGGCGGTCTCGACTTCTTGCCCGATGGCCGCTTGGTCGTCAGTACTCGCCGCGGCCAAGTGTGGATCCTCGACAACGTCCTCTCGCCGGATCCGGCCGAGGCGGGTTTCACGCTCTTCGCGGAAGGCCTTCGCGAAGGACTGGGTCTCGAGATCGTCCATGGCGAGATCTACGTGCTCCAGCGCGGTGAGCTCTCGCGGCTGCGCGACGTCGATGGCGATGGCGTTTGCGATGACATCGACACGATCACGAACGACTGGGGCGTCAGCGGCAACTACCACGAGTTCGCCTTCGGTCTGCCGCGGGACGCGGCCGGCAACTTCTACGCTTCGCTCAACGTGTCTTTCTTCAGCCCGAAGTGGTGGCATGGCAAGTCGCCCGTTCCCTACCGGGGCTGGGTGCTTCAGATCTCGCCGAAGGGAAAGGTCACCCCCTTCGCCGCCGGCTTCCGGAGCCCGTGCGGAATCAGCTCGAACGCCGACGGAGACATCTTCGTCACCGACAACCAGGGGGACTGGGTGCCGGCGTGCCCGATCCTGCACGTCCAGGAGGGGCGCTTTTACGGCCACCCGGCTTCGCTCGATTGGTCTCCGGAGTATCGAGCTTCGGGCCGGCGCTCGACGGATACGGTTCCGCCCGAGAGGGAGCGGGCACCCGCTGCCGTCTGGTTGCCGTACAAGTGGTCGCGATCGACCGGCAACATCGTCTTCGATCAGACCGGAGGCAGGTTCGGTCCGTTCGGGGGTCAAGCATTGGTCTCGGAGATGACCAATGGGCTGCTGATGCGCGTCCAGCTCGAGAAGGTGCGGGGGCAGTATCAGGGGGCCGCTTTCTTGTTTCGGGAGCACGTGGGCTCGGCGACGCGTCTGCGCTTCGCACCCGACGGGTCGCTCTTCGTCGGCATGACGAATCGAGGCTGGGGCGGGCAAGCGCCCGCGGACGGCCTGGCGCGCCTGCGTTGGAATGGGCAGGTGGCGATGGAGATGGGCAAGGTGCACCTCTTGCCGAAGGGCTTCGAGGTCACCTTCACGCATCCACTCGGGGCGACCGGCTTGAAGGCGGCCCAGATCGCGGTCGAGCAGTTCGACTACAGCTACTGGTGGGAGTACGGATCGCCCGAGACGAATCGGACCGAGGTTCCCGTGACCGACGTCACGCTCTCGGACGATCGCCGGACGGCGCGCATTCAGACCACTGGCCTGAGGCCCGGCATGGTGGCCCGGGTGGTCCTGACGGGAGTGACCTCGGCCGACGGCTCTCCGCTCCGACACGGTGAGTTCGACTACACCATCAATCAGCTTCCCGACGGACCTTGGAGCGACAAGCACGTCGCCAACCGAGTGGCGCCTCCGCCCACCCGCGATCGGTGGGAAGAGGGCATGCTCATGCTGACGCAGGGCGATCCGCTCGCTGCCTGGCAAGGGGACGGATGGAAAGCCGGTCGGGCTCGACTGGACGGGGCCAATCGGCGGAAGCTGGTGTCCGAAGCCGAAGGGGACGAGCTGGTCGACCTCGGTGAGTCGGGGGCCGGTGATCTCGTCTCTCGCTACGACTTCGGCGACCTCGATTTCCATGTCGAGTTCATGCTCCCCGAGGGAGGCAACTCGGGCGTGTACGTCATGGGTCGCTACGAGATCCAGCTCCTCGACAGCTTGGGCAAGACCGAGCTGGGCTTTGGCGACTTGGGCGGCATCTACCAGGGTTGGGAAGAGCATGCTGGGTGGAAGGGTCGTCCGCCGATGTTCAACGCCTTTGGCGGCGCCGGCCAGTGGCACTCGCTGGACGTCAGCTTCGTGGCGCCCCGCTTCGATGCGAGTGGAAAGAAGATTGCCAACGCTCGCTTCCTGCGCGTGAAGATCAATGACGTCCTGCTGCATGAAGACGTCGAGGTCACACACCCGACGCGCGGAGCCTTGCCCGGTCCCGAGGTGGCGCTCGGTCCGCTGCGGATCCAAGGCGATCACGGCCCGGTCGCGATTCGCAATGTCCGCGTCAAGCGCCGCGAGCTGACCCGCTCCGAGCCTGAGGGGGACTGGCAGCGGATCTTCGACGGCGAGTCGCTCGCCGGCTGGAAGGCGAACGAGGGGGAAGGATGGACGGTCGAGGATGGCAGCATCGTCGGTCGTGGATCTCGCAGCCATCTCTTCAGCGCTCGGGGAGACTATCGCGACTTCGAGCTCAAGGCACGGGTGCGCATCAACGACGGCGGCAACTCGGGACTCTGCTTTCGAACCAAGTTCGCCGCCGGCTGGCCACCGGGATACGAAGCGCAGGTCAACAGCTCTCACCCGGATCCTCAGCGGACCGGAAGCCTGTACAACCTCTCGTCCGTTCGCTCGGCTCTCGTGCCCCCGAACACCTGGTTCGACTACCACCTCACCTGCCAGGATGTCGCGGAAGGCGTGCACGTCTCGATTCGGGTCAACGGCGTGACCGTCGTCGATCAGATCGACCGCGAGCGACGACACTCCGAGGGTCACGTGGCGCTGCAGCAGCATCACGATGGCTCGGTCGTCTGGTACAAGGACCTACAGATCCGCGAGCTGAAGTAGACCGAGCTCCCAGAATCGAACGGCACTCGCCGGCGGTCGTGGGCTCTCTCGGAGTGTGCCCCTCCGCGGTCCCGGCGGGCCGCGGATTGAAACACCTGTCTTCGAAGAACCCCCCACTGACACGAGGAGACGACGATGCGACGAGCCTGGCTGGCGACCGGAGTCCTGATGCTGGGGTGGGCCGTGTCGGTGCGAGGCGAGGACCTCGCGTACTACTTGCCGGAAGGCGTGCAGTACGACGCGGCGATCCCCAAGCCGGAAGCCGTGTTGGGCTGGACGGTGGGGGAGTGGCATGTCCGCCACGATCAGCTCGTCGAGTATATGCGCGCCGTGGCAGCGGCCTCGGATCGCGTGCAGATCGAGGAGATCGGTCGCACGCACGAGGAGCGGCCGCTCCTTCTGCTGACCATCTCGTCGCCGAGTAACCTCGGACGCCTCGAAGACATTCAGCGAAGGCACCGCGCCCTGTGCAACGGGAGCCGGGGCCTGCCTCCGATCGAGGACCTGCCGGTCGTGACCTGGATGGGATACAGCGTGCACGGGAACGAGTCGAGTGGCTCCAACGCCGCGTTGCTCGCCGTCTACCACCTGGCTGCCGCCGAAGGACCTGAGATCGAGAGCCTGCTGTCTGGCTCGGTGATCCTCGTCGATCCTTCTCTCAACCCGGACGGCTTGAGTCGGTTCGCGCAGTGGGCCAACATGCACAAGGGCAAGCAGCTGGTCGGTAATCCGGCGAGCCGAGAGCACACCGAGGGCTGGCCGGCGGGACGTACGAATCACTATTGGTTCGATCTCAACCGCGACTGGTTGCTGCTGCAACACCCCGAGTCGCGCGCTCGCGTCAAGCAGTTCCACCGCTGGCGCCCGAACGTTCTGACCGATCACCACGAGATGGGGAGCGGCTCGACGTTCTTCTTTCAGCCCGGCATTCCCAGCCGGAAGAACCCGAATACCCCGCTCAAGAACGTCGAGCTGACCGAGAAGATCGGCGCCTATCATGCCGAGATCCTCGACCAGAACGGAAGCCTCTACTACTCCGAGGAGAGCTTCGACGACTTTTACTACGGCAAGGGCTCCACGTACCCGGACGTCCACGGCGCGGTCGGTATCCTGTTCGAGCAGGCGAGCTCTCGAGGGCACTTGCAGGACACGAAGAATGGCCCGCTGACGTTTCCGTTCACGATCAAGAACCAGTTCCTGACGACGCTGTCGACGCTCCGAGCGGCACGGGATCTCCGGGCCGACCTCCTGTCCTATCAGCACGAGTTCTATCGAACCGCGCTCGAGGAGGCGACCAACGACGCGACTCAGGCCTATGTCTTCGGCGAAGCCTCGGATCGCGGACGCACTCAACGCCTCGTCCAGCTTCTTCTCGGGCACGACATCCAGGTTCATCGCCTGGGTCAACGACTCACGCGTGGCGAGCGCGTCTTCGAGCCGGGAGTCGCGTACATCGTGCCGGCCAAGCAGCCCCAGTACCGGCTGGTCAAATCGGTCTTCGAGCGTCGGACCTCGTTCGAAGACGATGCCTTCTACGACGTCTCGGCTTGGACCTTGCCCCTCGCCTTCGGTCTCCCGAGCCCGACCATTCTCGCCTCCGAGTACAGGTCCTCTTTCTTGGGAGAGCGCATCCTCGACGGCTCGTTGCCGGAAGGGCGTCGTCCTCCGAGCGAAGGCGCGAACTTCTATGCATTCGAGTGGAGCGAGTACTTCGCCCCTCGGGCGCTCCACCGCTTGATGGCGGCCGGACTGGAGGTCCGCGCGGCGACCGAGCCTTTTGAATGCGACACCGACGGCGGGCGGCGGCCCTTCGACCGCGGAGCCATCATCGTGGCGATGGGCATCCAACGCGAGAAGGCAGCTCAGGTGCCCGCGTTGATGGATGAGATCGCGCGTCGGGATGGCGTCGACGTCTACGGCATCCGCTCGGGTCTCACACCGGTCGGTATCGACCTCGGGAGCCCGAGCCTTGGCGAGCCGGCCCATCCCAAGCCCGTGCTCGTCGTCGGCGGAGGGACCTCGCCCTACGCGGCCGGGGAGCTCTGGCACCTCCTCGATGAGCGGTTCGAGATGCCTGTCGCACTCGTCGAAAGTAATCGACTGGGGCGCCTCGACTGGAGCGAGGTGACCCACCTCATCCTCGTCTCGGGCAGCACCGGCGAGATCGGAGGCGGAGTGCTCGACGATCTCAAGGCGTGGGTGCGTGGGGGGGGGACCGTCATCGCCACCCAGGGAGCGGGAGATTGGGCCGGCCGTGAGCTGCTTCCCCCGGCGTCCGACTCCGAGAAGGAGAAGAAGAAGGACGAGGAAGAGAAGAAGCCCCAGGAGCGGATCCCCTACGCCGAGTACCGCGCCAATCAGGCCAAGAACCTCGTCAGCGGCGCCATCTTCGAGACCCGAATCGATACGACGCACCCGCTGGGGTATGGGTACCCATACGACTGGCTGCCGGTCTTCCGGCGTGGCACGTCGACGTGGGAGATCAGTGACGACCCGTACGCCACGGTCGCCCAGTACGTGGAGACGCCGCTCTTGGCGGGCTACTGCTCAGCCGAGAATCAAAAGGAGATCGCGGGCAAAGCGGCGGTGATCGCGCGGCGCCTCGGGCGCGGCGTCGTCGTTCAGATCGCCGATGACCCGAACTTCCGCGCCTTCTGGTACGGCCCGAATCGTGTCTTCCTGAATGCACTCTTCTTCTCGCCCCTCATCCGCTCCACGAGCGACACGCGAACGGGCGAGTGAGAACCGAAGCAAGGAGTGCGAAGCGAGGAGTAGGTCCGCGAAGCGAGCTCGTCGGTTCCGAAGGAGACGCTTGCTCCGGAGCGAGCGGAGCTGACGCCCGCAGTTGCCGGGGCGAGTGGAGCTAACACCAACAACGACGAAACCAACGAAGACGGCGGCACCGGAGGGTGCCGCCGTTTCTCTTCAGGCCGCCTTCGTGTCTCAGTAGCGGTAGTAGCTCGGCTTGAACGGGCCCTCGATCGGAATGCCGAGGTAGTCCGACTGCTCCGGCGTCAGCTCGGTGAGCTTCACGCCCAGCTGATCGAGGTGGAGCCGAGCGACCATCTCGTCGAGGTGCTTCGGCAGCACCGAGACCGTCTTGCCGTACTCGGCGCTGTTGGCGAAGAGCTCGATCTGGGCGAGCACCTGATTGGTGAACGAGGCGCTCATCACGAAGCTCGGGTGACCGGTGGCGCAACCGAGGTTCAGCAGGCGGCCCTCGGCGAGGACGAGCACGCTGTGGCCGTCGGGGAAGGTCCACTTGTCGTACTGCGGCTTGATGTTGTCCCGCTTCACGCCCTTGAACTTGGTGAGGCCGGCCATGTCGATCTCGTTGTCGAAGTGGCCAATGTTGCCGATGATGGCGTTGTTCTTCATCTTCGCCATGTGATCGACGGTGATGATGTCCTTGTTGCCCGTGGTCGTGATGAAGATGTCGGCATCCGAGATGACATCTTCGATGCGGAGAACGCTGAAGCCCTCCATGGCCGCTTGCAGCGCGCAGATCGGATCGATCTCGGTCACGACGATTCGGGCGCCTTGCCCGGCCAGGGCCTGGGCGCAGCCCTTGCCGACGTCGCCGTAGCCGCAGATCACGGCCAGCTTGCCCGAGATCATCACGTCCGTCGCACGCGACAAGCCGTCGACGAGCGAGTGGCGGCAACCGTAGAGATTGTCGAACTTGCTCTTGGTGACCGAGTCGTTGACGTTGATCGCCGGGAAGCGCAGCGTGCCCTGCTCCTGCATCTGGTACAGACGATGCACACCCGTCGTCGTCTCTTCCGTCACGCCCTGGATGCCGTCGGCGATCTTGCTCCACTTGCCCGGATGGGCGGCCAGCTCGGCTTCGATGAGCTTGAACAGCTCGACGAGATCCTCGGGATCGTTCTTGGCGTCGTAGCTCGGCTTGGTTCCCTTGGCTTCGAACTCGGCCGCCTTGTGCACGAGGACCGTTGCGTCACCGCCATCGTCGAGGATCATGTTCGGGCCTTCACCGTCCGGCCACGTGAGCGCCTCGTTCGTGCACCACCAGTACTCCTCGAGCGTCTCGCCTTTCCAGGCAAAGACCGGGACGCCTTGCGGCTTGTCGACCGTGCCGTGGGGACCCACTGCCACGGCCGCTGCGGCCTGGTCTTGCGTCGAGAAGATGTTACAGCTCGCCCAGCGGACCTCGGCACCCAGCGCGGTGAGGGTCTCGATCAGGACCGCGGTCTGGATCGTCATGTGGAGCGATCCACTGATGCGGGCGCCCTTGAGCGGCTTCTTCGCACCGTGCTGCTTCCGGAGCGCCATCAGACCCGGCATCTCGTGCTCGGCGAGGATCATCTCCTTGCGTCCGAACTCGGCGAGTGAGAGGTCGGCGACCTTGAACTCGAGCTTCGTGCCGGCGGTCGTGGTGGAACGAGTGTTCATGTTGTTCTCTAACTTTCAGAGTATCCAGCGTTTGTGTGCCCGAAGGCGAGAAGGGGCGCCGCAGGGGTCGCGCGCGACCAATAATCTTTGTATCGAGATTTGTTGATAGATTACTTGTGACCCGCGGATCGGTCAAGCCTGCGGCGACATTTTGAAGGGTGCGCGGGGAGCCCGTCGGGCTCGGGCTCCCTCGCGCATCAACGCCCCGTGGCCGCGCGGCTCACTGCGTCACGATCGATCGGGTCTCGGCGACTGAAACCAGGGCCGATCCCGCTGCCCCCGTCGAGCGAGGAGTTGTCGCGGATGAGGTTGCCGGTGATGAGCGGGGAGGCATCCTGTCGGACTCGGATGCCGCCACCGCCGTTTCCTGAAACGGTGTTGGCGCGCAGGGTGGGCGAGGCGCGGTCGCAGGTGATGCCGACGGTCCCGAAGGGGCCCGAGGCACCGGTGACGGTGAATCCTTCGAGCCGGGCGGTCGACGGCTCACCGCTCTGGAAGGTGACGGCCGACAGTGCGCCCGGGCTCTGGATGATCGTGAGATCGGCGCCGAAGGCGCTGCGGACGACGATGCTCTGGCCGAGGAAGTCGATGTTCTCGACGTAGGTGCCGGGCGCGACGAGCACCTCGTCACCGTTCGTGGCGGCTTGGATGCCCTCTTGGATCGTGCAGAAGGGATCGTTGATCGTGCCGTCGCCGGGGCAGGTCGAGCTGTTGACGTCGACGTAGAGGGTCTGGGCTTCCGCCGAGGCGGCGGCCGAGGTGAGGCAAACGATGAGCGCAAGGCCGCGGAGGGCACTGGGCATGACGGGGCTCCTCTCGAGTGGAGATCCGGTATCGCGGCGTGGCGGGAGGCAGAGTGTTCTTGGAGAAGGATTCGAGGTTACGGGAGGAGTGAGTGGTGGGCAAAGGGGGAGGGGTGTCGAAACCAAGAGAAACGGGGAGGCCGTTTGGCCTCCCCGTTCGGAGTGAGTGTCGTGAGACTCTCAGTCAGTCTTACTGGAGCGAGTCCAGCACACCGTCGGTGGCGTTGAGGGCATCGCTCTCGTGGAGCAGGTGACCGACAGCGTAACCGTCGAGGGACTGAGCGAAGGCGCCGACGAAGGCGGGATCGTCGATCATCGGCTCGTTGCCGACGATGTCGATGGCGCGGTCGCCGTTGATGCGGGCCCAGCCGGTGGTGCCGACGGAGAGACCGTTGGCGCGGGTGTCGACCCAGGTGGCGCTCAGGAAGCTGTCCTCGAAGACAGCGTCGATGTCACCGAGCTCGACGAAGGCCCAGCAGCGGAGCTTGTAGGTGGCGGAGAACTCGTACTCGTTGTTGTTGTAGACCTTGAAGTCGAGGCGGCTCTCGTAGTCGGAGCTGGGGACGAGGGCGACCAGGATGAGCGTCGAGGTGACGCCGTTGGCGGTGTCCTGAGCGATGAAGCTCGAGATCATCATCTCGTCAGCGACCTGCTCGTACTCCGAGCCGTCGAGGTCGAGCATTCCGTCCTGGTCGAGGTCGGTGTCGGCGCCTTCGCCGGTGATGGCCTTGAAGGCGATCGCCTCGAAGCCGTACAGCCAGTTGCCGCCACCGTCAGCGACGATCTCGTCACCGATCAGCCAGTTGTGCGACATCGGGGCCTGCGTGGTCGGGTTCAGCGCGACGCAGTAAAGGAAGCCGGTCTCGCTGTTCGGGTTGTGGACACCGGCGAGCACCGTGAAGGTGTCGTTCGGCGTGAGGCGCTCGAAACGGTTGAACTCGGTCCAGTACTCACCATCGATGTAGATGAAGTGGACGTCGACGACGCCGTTGAGGTTCGTGTTCTGGTTGAAGGAAGGATCGTCCTTCGTGTTCGTGATGCTGATGACGGTGCCGCTGCCCGGATCCGAGTCGTAGGACGGGTAGATCAGCAGGCTGCCAGGATTACGGCCGGCGGCCTCGGCGATCGGGCCAAAGGCGACCAGAAGCGCGGCGGACGCGAGGATGGTCTTCAGGAAACGCATTGTATGCCTCCAGTGATGTGATGCTGCACAGGAATGATCGTGGGAACGGAAAGTGGAGAGGTCGTCGACGGTTCGAGCGACTGTCCGAGTCGTGTGGAGTTCTCGAGTCTCTCGACTCGAGGTTTGACAACCCTCTGTCACGGTGGCCGGGCTCGCCGCGGGATCCGTCAGAACGGAGCCACTGCCTCAGTGGCTCCTCTCCCTTTCCCGTGGTTCACGTCAGCTTCCCCTTTTGCCCGATCTCGACCGGGGTCGAGTGGGCGTCTGCTCCGTTCGATTCACGAGGAGCCAGATCGCAAGGGGTGTGCCTCGACATCCCGAAGGCGGGGAGCTTTTTGTCCCGGCCGCCGAGTCTTCCCACTCCATGGGGCTTCTCGGGCGGACGATGTCGCGTCGCCACCCCGCGACTCTCGTCGAGCCGCTCGCCCGATGTGGGCCTGAGCCAACGCACCGTCGATCTGATTCACCAGAGGCGACGACCGAAGAACCTGAGGCCACGACTCAAACCACCAAACCTTCATCTGTGCGATCGCAGCCCGGCCGCACTCCGACGCTCCAACACCTCCAGCTTCCGCAGGCTCGACGACTCCTGACGGAGCACCGTCGAGTGATGCGTGGATGACAGCGTTGGTAGAGGTCTTTACGATTGCGCCTCGAACCCAAGGCGGTCGTGTGCCCGAGGAGGTGGCACGTGCATCTGCGAATCCTGACCTACAACATCCATCGCGCGATCGGGCTCGATCGACGCTTTCGGCCCGAGCGGATCGTCGAGGTGCTCCGCCATCACGATGCCGACATCGTCCTCCTGCAAGAGGTCGACGATGGCGCACGCCGATCCCGCGAGCTCGACCTCGCAAGAGTGCTCGCCCGCGATGCCGAGTACCCGCACCTCGCCGTTGGGCACAATGTCTCCTTGCGCAAGGGCCGCTACGGCAACGCGACCCTCAGCCGCTTTCCAATCGTTCGCGAGCGGAACATCGATCTCACGATCGGGCGCAAGAAGCGACGCGGCTGCCAGCACACCTCGCTCGACGTCAAGAAGCCCCGCAGCCGCTCCTATCGACTCGAGGTCTTCAACCTCCACCTCGGCCTGTCGGCCGCTGAGCGAGAGCAGCAGATCGGTCGCTTGGTGCACTCCGACGAGTTCCACGACCTCGACCCCCGGACCTCGTGCTTCGTGGGCGGCGACTTCAACGACTGGCGCTCCTTGATCGTCCCGATCTTCACCCACGTGCTCGGATTCGACAACGCCGCGCGCCTCAGCTCGGGACGACGGGATATGCGGACCTGGCCAGCGTTCTCACCCCGTGGCTCGCTGGAC
>JAJDCO010000142.1 GCA_029260795.1 Planctomycetota bacterium
GGCGCGCGTCCAGACGAGGATCGGCTACTTCGTACCGCGGGTCTGGGTCACCGAAGGCATTCATCCCGGCATCGTCGGCTGCTCGCACCACGTCGGCCGCTGGCGCATTCACGAGGCGATCGGTGGCGAGCGCTCGTCGACGTCGCTGGTCGACATTCAACGTGACGGCAGCCGATTCCTCTTCCGTCAGAAGCACGGCCTGGAACCGTTCAAGAGTCGCGACCGCGACACCGAGCGCATCTGGTGGAAGGAGGTCGGCGTCAACCAGAACCTGACCTTCCCCGTCCAGCCCGACCCGGCGAGTGGCATGCACTGCTGGCACCAGAAGGTCACGGTGATGCCGGGTGACGCAGACGACCAGTACGGCGACGTCTTCGTCGACACGGACAAGTCGCGAGAGGTCTACGCCGAGTGGCTGAAGAAGACGAAGCCCGCCCCCGGCCCCGGCGGCCTCCGCCGCCCCCTCTGGATGAACCGCCCACTCAAGCCGACGCCCGACGCCTATCGGATGGACTGAGCGAGGGGGCTCGGCTGTGCTCAGCGCTCGCGAACGACGATCGACCCGACACGCCCCCGACTATCGATCGGAAACGGGACGCCAATTGGTGTCAGCCGGCCATCCTCGTCAGCCTGCAGCAGACTCACGGTTTGCGCGTAGTCGACCGTCGAGACGTTGGTGAGGAAGAGCGTCCGTCCGTCCCTCGAAACCGACAGAGCCGCAGGGAACCAGTTTCTCTCCTGCTCATTCGTTCGGAAGGGCGATCCTGGTACTGGCAGGAGGGCTCCATTCAGCTCGACGTCAAAGACTGAGACATCGTCGGACCCCGCATTGAGCACAAACAGCGTCGTTCCATTCGCGCTCAAGCGCGCCACTCGCGGCGACCTCGCGTGGCCACCTTCAAAGGGAGAGCCTTCGTGTTCGCGCAGTTTTCCGCCAGCATCGATTCGGAAAACACGCACACCTCCGTTCAGGCGAGAGTCGGGATAGAAGACAAGACTCGCTGAGCTATTCAATGCGATCGATGACGACGACCAGGCATCGGGATTCCGAAGGTAGCCAGTGGGAGTCAGTGAGCCATCGGCCGCAATAGAGAACACCTCAAGCCGGAGCTGACCATTCTGCGAAGCGACCAATCGCCGGCCTGTTGGGTCCACTTCGACGTCGACTAGGTCAAACAACCGGGACTCGGTGTCGCCGGAGACAGGCTCGAGAGCTCCGTTCCGCTTGACTCGAAACACATCCAACGACTGCAGACAGGTGCCCGAAGCGTAGCCGACATAGAGCCACCTACCGGAGGGATGGACTGCCAAAGCCGCCGGATAGCAATTCACCGAAAAAGGAGAGCCAGGAATCGGTTTCAGCTCGCCGGTCCCCTCGATGTCAAAGACCGAGATGCTCGGATCGAGCTCGTTGGTGACGAACAGAAAACGCCCGCTCGGATCGACGAGCGCGTTGTCGACGTGGCCGTGCACACGATTCTGCCCCTGCGATTCGAACGGCGAACCGGCAAGGTGGGAAAGGGCGCCCTGATCGCCGAGCTCGAGACCGGTGACGACGCCTCCAGAATCGGAGTCAGAGAAAACGTACAATCGTACGGAGCCGAACTCGTCCGCCCCAATCGTCTCGAAACGCCAGCGGTACCCGTCACAGAGGGAGTGCCCCCCATAGCCTTTGATCGAGGGCTCGATACAGACCTCGTACGTCGTGTTGGCCCGCAGGCGTCCGGACATCGGTTCCAGCTCTGCAATTCGCCCCTGAAGAGACACAACTGCCTCGACCTTTTGCGAGCGACTGACGTCGATCAAGTAGAAGGTGTCCGCGGTCACCGATTTCGAATCCGGGCTCTCGGTGAACGAAGCGGAGATCTTCGCGTTGGGCACGGCCAAGCTGCCGGGCTCCGGCGACGTTTGGGTGACGCACGGAGGAACGCCCACCCGAAACCACCACGCTCTTTCTCCGCCTAGCCGGTTCCCTCGGTCGTCTTCGACGGCCCCGTCGATGACCACGCGATGCCAACCCTCCGACTCCAAGGGGCTGTTCGGGATCAGGCGAAGTACTCGGCGATCGATCTCGAACGCCCCCGCCACCTCGTTTCCGGACCACTCTAATCGGATCGGTCGAAGGGACACCTGTGATTCGGCGAGAGAGTGATTGAAGGTGACCTCCACTCTCAAGCGGGAATCCACGAACCGTTCGCCCGGCGCCGGGAATCGCTCGACAATCTCCAAGCTGTCCTCGACGAAGGTATGAAACGTGAATCGAAACGTGCGGATCGGTTGCCCAGACACGTCGAGGATGTCGCGAGTGAGCTCGACCTCACAGCGCGCCCCAGCTGGAAACGGACCCGCAGGAATGAAACGCGCCAACGACCCGCTCGCGGCCACGGAGCCGACGACGCGCTCTCCCTCGCAGCGGACCAAGAAGCTGCTCGGCGATACGGTCGCGGCTCGCACCACTCCATCGAATCGGACCGAAACGACTTCGTTCACGGCAACGTCTTGCTCTCCGTCCGACGGGGAAGACTCGAGGACCGCCGTGCTTCCGTCGAGAGCACTACTGAGGATCAGGTCACTGCCATCATCGTCCAAGTTGCATCCGGCGCTGACGAGGCACGAGAAGCTTGCGAGAAGCCCGAGCCGGCACGCCACGTCGCCAAGTTTCGTTGCCCGAGAGTAGCTCACGGTCTCATCGCAGTTCTGACGCTGACATCTCACTCTCCCAATCGTCGAGGGCGTCTCCACCAGGTTATCCACCGGGCGCGTTCGTGTTCAAGAGGGAAGGCGCAACGAAGGAGCCGGGCGGATCGCGGCTTTCAGCATTCAGCCATCGCGTCCTCTAGACGACTCACGCCTCTGAATTCCACCATTCCTGTCGAGGTCGCGATGGTCGCAGCAGATCGCCCGTCACGGTGATCACGCCAGCTTCGCTGATGGCATCGAGGGCCCTTGGCGGAGGCTTCCGCCAGAGCTCGACTCGCCTGAGCAACACCGTCACCCACGCCGATCATTGGATCGCCACCTGGCCCGGCAGCGAGTCGGCTCTCCTCCTCGCCATCGCGCGCGAGCTCATCACGAGCCGCCGCATCAATCAGGGCTTCGTGCGCCGCTGGACC
>JAJDCO010000143.1 GCA_029260795.1 Planctomycetota bacterium
AATCTCTGACTTGATCCACCTCGATCATCCTTCCCTCCGGGTGACCGCCGTCTTGTTCAAACAGCAGTCTCCCGGAACGGGGGACTCGGGGTGGGTCAGTTTTCAGCAAGCAGGTGGGTCAACTTTGGTGTAGCGCTTCCAGGCCTTGCGCAACGACGCGCGTGTGGCCGGGATGCGACCCCGTGAGTCCGGCCTACGACACCCTCCGTCCGGGAGGCGACACCTCGATCAGCTGGCGGTCGGAGGGTCCGATCCCCGCCGCCTCCACCCACCAACTCCTCACAGGGTGGGAGTTGCGTTTTCGCCCTCCTCCGGCTCATGCGAATCTTATACTCCGGCGGGGGAGGAGGGGCCACGGAGGATCGGTTGATCGACTTCGGAGCCGCGCTCCGGTGTGTGGTCGCAGCGTGTTGCGAAACAGGTGCTCATGATCTCTCGCTTGTGCGCAGAATCCGCTCTCGCCCGGGCCGATCACCCAGCCAACCCGCCCGTGCCAGCAATCTGATCGCTCGTGACCCAATCCTATCGAGACAGATCGTGATACACACGCTTCGCCTCTCTGGCGAGCTTGTCAGCGAGCTTGCCGCGAAACTCCTGCAGCGCCAACGCAGATCGCTCTACTCCTGGCGGCGTGGCGGAACATCGCCACCGGCGATCGGTGGTCAGCTTGACTAATTGGTAAGGTCGGGAAGATCAGGCGCATCATTCGAGCCCGCAGATCACTTCGAACGGTACGTCAAGCCGAAGCAAGAGAGGCTCACCGGCATCACCGAAGCGGTGGGCTCCGTGGTTCGATCGCCGAGCACAATACCGGCACAACGACCTGCCGCCGGTGCCGAAAACGCTCGCCTTGACGGGGGAAAAGGTGGTGCGGAAGGGGGGACTCGAACCCCCACGGGTTACCCCACTGGATCCTAAATCCAGCGCGTCTGCCATTCCGCCACTTCCGCGTTGCATCGAAAGTACGGCAACCGTCGAAGTCCTGCAACGGGACGCCCGCTTCTTCGAGGGCTCGTCCCGAAAACGCGCCTGCCATCGACCTTCGAGACCCGTATGTCGTTGCGCCCGGCTCGTCAGCCGACCGGCGGCGTCTGGCTCGAGGTGGCTCCCGGCACTTTTTCTGCGCCCTGTGATCCGGATGCAAGAAGTGATGGGATGGCCTCCTCCTTCCACAGCATCTGCACATCCTCGGTATCGCCCCGCGATCCGAGCTTCCTCAGCGAGGGGATCTGCTTCATGAGACCGGCGCTCACTCTGCGAGGGACCTGGCTGGCCCTCCTGCTCCTCTCGGTCGTGGCCGAGACCTCGGCTCAGGACACGCTCGATGCGCTCAAGGCGAGGCAGGCTCGCGTGCAATGCGCCTTCGAGAAGGCCCTTCCCGCCACGGTCGGGATTCGCTCGCTGCGCGGCAACGGGGGGGGCTCCGGTGTCGTCGTGAGCGCCGAGGGCCTCGTCATGACGGCCGCTCATGTCACGCAGGCGACCGGCGACCAGGTCGTGATCCTCTTCTCCGATGGGCTCGAGGTGCCGGGAAAGGCACTCGGTGCGAATCGCTCGACCGACGCCGGCCTCATCCAGCTCGAAGCCGAAGGGCCCTTTCCCTTCGTCGCGCTGGGAGAAACGGGCGAGGTCGGTGACTGGTGCCTCGCGCTCGGCCACCCGGGTGGATTCGATGCCAAGCGTCCTCCGCCCATCCGCCTGGGGCAAGTCCTGGGGCTCGGGCGATTCCTGGTCACCGACTGCGCGTTGACCAATGGCGACTCGGGGGGACCGCTCTTCGACCTCGAGGGTAAGGTGATCGGCATCCACTCGAGCATCGGAGAGTCGATTGCCAACAACAACCACGTCCTGGTCGGGGCCTTCCGGCCCGATTGGGTTCGCATGCAGGCCGGAGAGACCTGGGGGCGGCTGCGCGGGTTCGTGCGCGAGCGAGCGCTCCTCGGATTCCGAATCTCTCGTCAGCCCGGTGAGCACGGGTTCCAGATCCGTCAGGTGATTCCGGGCACGCCCGCCGCCGAGGTCGGCATGAAGGACGACGATTGGCTACTCGCGGTCGATGAGACCGCGCTCGAGAACATCGACCAGCTGAGCCGAGCGCTCCGAGACAAGTCCCCGGGTGATCGAATGAAGCTGCGGGTGCTGCGAGGTGAAGAGACACTCGAGTTCGAGCTCGAGCTGATCTCGAGCGACGATCTGGATGAGGGGCGAGACCGATGAAGGCGGAGGGACAGTCGATGGTGGATCGAAGGCACACTCGAGCTGCTGCCAGGCGGGGAGCACTCCTTTCGCCGTTCGTCTTCCTGACGCTGCTCTTCGGGATGGGAGACTTGTCGGAGACGGCGCGTGCCAGCGCGCCGGCCGCTTCGGCAAGCTGGAGCCAGAGCCAAGACGAGCCCGAGACCCCGCGCCGCAATCGTCGAGGTCGGCGAAGCCGCGGCGACTCCGGCCGCGTCCGTGAGCGCCAGCAGGAGCCGGTCTATCGGCAGCGCCTCGCGCCATACGCTCCCATCGTCGCCGGCCTCGCCTCACAGACGGTTCAGGTGAAGGTCGAGGATCGACCAGTCGCGCTGGGAACGCTCGTCGAGCCGAACCTCCTTCTGACGAAGGCCAGCGAGATCCGAGGGCGAGCCTTCGAGCTGGAGCTGAGCAAGTCGGTCCACGCCAGCGGCGTGCTCGTGCACGAGTTCCGTGAGCACGATCTCGCGCTCGTCAGAATCCAGGATGCCGAGGGCAAGCCGGTGCGATGGCACGTCGCCGATCTCATTCCGGGTACGTTCGTCGCCTCGGCGGATGCCGATGGCAAGCCGGTGGCCGTGGGCGTCGTCAGCGCCTCGGAGCGTAGCCTGTCGGAGGAGCATCGCGGATACTTCGGCGTCGCGCTCGGTGATGCGGAGGAGGGCGTTCGACTGACCAATGTCGTGGCCGGCCAACCGGCCGCACAGGCCGGGTTGAGCCAGGGCGACATCGTGATCGCGATCGACGACGAGAGCTGCGACTCGCCTTCGCAAGTGATCCGTCTGATCTCGAGCCGCTCTCCCGGAGAGGTCATTCGTGTGCAGGTGCGCCGCGAAGGCCGAGTCCGAGATTACCGAGTGACGCTGGCGAGCCGCGCCGAGCTCGAGCTGCCCGGACAAGCCGACAGCGACAACGTCTCGAACATGGGAACCGCGCTGAGCGGGGTGCGAACGGGCTTTCCTCGCGCCCTTCAGCACGACAGCGCCATCCGACCGCAAGACTGCGGCGGCCCTCTCGTCGACCTCGAAGGGCGAGTGATCGGCATCAACATCGCCCGCGCTAGCCGCGTTTCCAGCTACGCCATCACGGCAGCCGTGATCCAGGACCTCCTCGCCGAGTGGCGGGCCACTCGGCGGAGGTCGGGCCCACACTGAGGCGACGATTCGGCACCGACGGTGCCTTGTGACGAGCGTCCGTGGTCGGTAGCCTGCCGGGGCCCTCGGTGGGCTTCCATCAACCGTTTCGTCACTCGAGATGAGGTGAGACCCGCATTATGGCGGAGAACGCAACCGACCTTTCCATTCGCCTGTGCCTCGCATCGGGTCGTTCTCACGGCTTTCAAGCGGGCGATGCCGAAGGGGCCAAGCGCCTCTTGCAAGCGCTGGATCCCGAGCGCGTGTTTGACCGAGACATCCTGGTCGTTGCCGGCCATCACGAGGAAGCGGCCTTTCGGGCGAGCGAGATCCGCCGGATCGAGGTCCGGGCTGCGACGCTGCCGAAGTGGCCCTTTGGGCCGATGATCGAGCGCGCCGAGTTGATCGATATCGATGAGTTCGATCAGCTCCGTCGAGCGCGAGCCGACTTGGATCGCGAGGACAACCGCATCCGAGCTGACTCCGGATACGACGGTCTCTTGGAGCTCGAGGACTCGACCGGCGAGCGCAGCCATTTGATGGTGCACGGGCAGTCGATCGCACCGGTGTTGCGCGCAGGAGTCCTGGGGCGGCTGTTGGAGGCAAGCTTCCTGCATGCGCGCGGGACGGGCGTCGCCACCGTTTTCAATCCGAGCCACATCGCGGGCGCGCGGCTCTTCCCCGGGCTGCCCGAGCTCCCCGTCGACGCCTTGCAGGCCGAGCGCCTCGAGGACAGCTGAGCTTCGGACCTCCGACGCCGGGGCGGTGCCTTCAGCCGCGACGTCCGGTCTCGTCCTCGAATCGCTGGATCCAATCATCGGGGCTCTGCCCGCGATAGCCGACCCAGCGGACGAGCTCGCGCCCTTGCTCGTCGACGACCACGACCGTCGGGTAGCTGCTGACTCGGAACTGGCTGGCCAGCGTATCGTTCTTCTCGCGTTGACCGTCCGGCAAGGAGTGCGATCGCGGGAAGTCGACCTTGACGAGCACGACCTGCTTCTCCGACCAGTCCCGGAAGCGGGGACTGCGGAAGACGCGGGCGTCGAGCTGCTTGCAGGGCGGGCACCAATCGCTGCCCGTGAAGTCGAGCAGCACGGTCTTGCCGTCTTGCTTGGCCAACGTCAGAGCGGCCTCGTAGTCGATGGTCCAGTTCGGCTCGGGCTCGTTCGTCGGCGCCGAGTCTTGGCATGCGAAGATCAACAGTAGCGGGAGGAGCCAACTGAGCAAGAGGAGTCGAGAGGTCATGGAACGTCACTCCGAAGGGGGCGAAACGAGGGCGCCGAGCTCGGCCCGGCGCCCGAGAGGATCAGCGCTTCTTGACGGCTCCGGCCTCGGGAGACCAGAGGCGCGTGCGCGGAAAGAAAGAGTACCACGCGTACCAATAGGAGACCTGGGAGGGGAGGGGCGCGAGCTCAGGGCCTTCGCCCTCGAGTCGCCTGCCGGTGAGCGCGTCGTAGACGTCGTCTCCTGAGACGAGCTGCAGCCCGGCGTCTGAGCGTCGGGCGGTGAAGGTGCGCGGAGCCTCGGCGGTACCGGCCCAGAAGGCCCGCGCGGTGTCGGCGGCCTCATCGAACGCGATGACGATCGGACGCTCGGCCAGCTGAGCGTGCACGACTGGGTGTCCCTTCAATCGCGAGAACGGGAGCCCGATCGCATCCGTGTCGTGACTGAGCCCGAGGAGCTTCTCCTTCGACGCGAGCCCGGTCTCCTTCTGAAGCTCGGGGATCGACTTGCGAACTCCGATCTTGCCGCCATCCTGGAAGTAGTCGGCGTAGACCGACTGCGTCATCCGTCGAGCCCGCTCGTCTTTGGCCAACACCTGCGTCTCGGGATAGCGCTTCACCCACTCCTTCCAGGTCATCATGACGGAGGGATAGACCTCGAGGCGTTGACCCTTTCGGTCGCCGCGAATCGCTCGCCCGTCGATCTGGCTCCAGAGCGTATCGGTCTCGCGGTCGTACATCACCAGCGCTTCTCGCCAGAGCTTGCCGGAGACGCCGAAGGTATCGGCGCCTTTCGTTCGGGAGTACACGACTCCCGTGAAGGCGAGCGGTCACCAGGTGACCATGTAAGGCTGATCGCCAAAGCGGTCGTTGACGATCTCGTGGAGATCGAGCTGCCACGCCGAGTAGCAGCGCGCCTGGCCGTCTGGTCCGACGACGCCGATGACCGGCTCGTCGTCGCGCATGAACTCGACCGCATCTCGGGCCAATACGAGCTGGGGCTCGTCGATGGCCGGGATGCGGTCCTTGGGCAGGACATGGTGGATCACGTCGCCCTCGATGCGATCTTCTGCGATCTGTCCGAAAGCGAACGGCGCGGTCGCGAGCCAGAGCGCAGCGGTCGGGACGAGAAGCCTTCGGTGGCGCATGGGCGATTCTCCGGTAGCGAATGCACGAAAGGGAAGGACGGTCGTCGAGTCTCAACAACCGACGCAGTGTGGGCGCTATTCCGCTTCGAGGCAATCGATCCCTCGCGCTCCTTCGTTCGACGTGTCGGCAGGTGCCTTGATTCCGCGGCGGTGGAGGGCCAGGATTGGCGCTCCCGAATCTCGAAGCCCGGAGGCAAGAGACCTTGGCCGAACGTCTGATCGACATCGTGATCCCGTCCGCTCGGATGCCGGAGCTGACTTCGATCCTCGAGGCGAGCGGGCTCGAGCGCAACTGGTCGTTTGTGATCGATCCGCAAGCCTCGGTGCGCGTCTTGGCGCCGATCGAGCACGTCGAGGACCTGATCGACGAGACGGAGCGCGTGTTCTTGGGCGCGGAGCCCTTCTGGATCGTCGTCACCTCGGCCGAAGCTTGCGTCCCCAAGGCGGCGGAAGCCGAGGAGTCGGTGAGCGGGATCGTTCGGCCCGAAGCGCGAGCCTCCAGCCGCCTGAGCCGTCAGGAGCTCTACGACGACCTCGCAGAAGCGGGCCGCATCGATCGCATCTTCTTGATCACGGTCGTTCTTTCCACGATCGTCGCCGCCATCGGGCTGCTCAAGGACAGCGGCGCGATCATCATCGGTGCCATGGTCATCGCACCCTTGCTCGGCCCCAACATGCTGCTGGCGTTCGCCACCACCCTGGGCGACTCCAAGATGGGCTGGCGCGCCTTGCGCGCGAATGGAGTCGGCTTCCTCGTTGCGGTGGCGGTCGCTGTGCCGATCGCCTGGATCAGTCCCTTGGACATGCAGGGGGACGAGGTCCTCGCCCGCGCTCAGGTCGATGGCGGGGATTTCGTCTTGGCCCTGGCTAGCGGCGTGGCCGGCGCGCTCGCCTATACCACCGGGCTCGCCAGCTCGTTGGTCGGGGTCATGGTCGCGGTCGCCATCCTGCCACCGGCCGTGTGCAGCGCGATGCTGCTCGCGAATGGCTGCTTCGACGACAGCCTCGCCGCGGCCTTGCTGCTGGCGGTGAATGTCGTGTGCGTCAACCTCGGGAGCGTGCTGACGTTCTTCTGGCGGGGCGTGCGTCCGCGGAGCTGGTGGGCGGCGGATCGATCGCGGCGCTCGACGCGGCTCGCGTTGTGTTTGTGGATCTTCCTGGCCGCGATCCTCGCCGTCCTGGTGATCGTCACGATTTCATGAACGCGGTCGGCTTTCGCGTTCGTTTGCTCTCTTCATCCGCGGCCGCTATCTAATCCACCGGCGGGCCGGTTGGACCTCGTCAAGTCGGATCGATGGCTGGACCGAGGAGTGAGGTGAGGGAGCTCGTGGTTCGCCCTGGCTCTCGAATCGCCGCGATCTGCGCAACTTGCGCACGATCAACGTGCTCGACCCCGAACGGAGAAGGATGACATGACCGCGCCGCAGGTGAGCAACGAAGAGCAGTCTCGACGAGTTGCCGAGGAGTCGCGCCAGGAAGATTGGTCGGGGCATGCCTTTCTCCGAGACCTCTTTCTCGGCCGCCTCGTGCTCGAGAACGTGCATCCCTTTCCGGAGCCGGAAGGGGAGCGCCCCGAGTTTCGGCAGTTCTACGATCGTTTCGCGGCCTTCCTGAAGACCGTCGACTCGGTCGCCATCGACGAGACGGGTGAGTATCCCGAGGACGTGATCCAAGGGCTTCGTGACCTGGGCGCCTTCGGGATGAAGATTCCGGCGAAGTACGGCGGACTGGGCTTCACCCAAACCGAGTACAACCTCGTGATGGAGCTTCTCGGGAGCCAAGACGGCAACCTTTGCGCGCTCCTGTCGGCGCACCAGTCCATCGGTGTCCCCCAGCCCATCAAGCTCTTCGGGACCGACGAGCAGAAGGAGCGCATTCTGCCGCTTTGTGCGAAAGGTGCCATCTCGGCGTTCGCGCTCACCGAGCCCCATGTCGGCTCCGATCCGGCTCGACTCTCGACGACCGTCGAGCGCGTCGAGGGCGGCTATCGATTGAGCGGCGAGAAGCTCTGGTGCACGAACGGCACGCTGGCCGAGCTTCTGGTGGTCATGGCTCGCCATCCCGACACGGACCGCATCAGCGCCTTCGTCGTCGAGACGAGCGCCGAGGGCGTCACGATCGAGCACCGTTCGCGATTCATGGGTTTGCGCGCCTTGGCGAACGCGGTCATCAGCTTCCGGGACGTCTTCGTTCCCGAGCGAGACCTGATCGGTCAGGAGGGCCGCGGCCTCAAGATCGCGCTCGTGACCTTGAACACGGGGCGCCTGACGCTGCCGGCCGCGACGGCGGGCATCGCCAAGCAGGGCCTCGAGATCTGCCGCGGCTGGGCAGGAGTGCGTGAGCAGTGGGGTGCACCGATCGGCAAGCACGAGGCGATCGCTCACGACATCGCCGACATGGCCGCGACGACCTTCGCCATGGACTCGCTGAATCGCTTGACGGGCCAGATGGCCGATCGTGGCGGCTACGACATCCGCTTGGAAGCGGCGGCTGCCAAGGAGTGGAACACGACACGCGGTTGGGCGTTGGCCGACAAGACGCTGCAGATCCGTGGAGGCCGCGGGTACGAGACCGAGCGTTCTCTGAAGGAGCGCGGCGAGGCCCCGATTCCTGTCGAGCGGACGATGCGCGACTGTCGCATCAACCTGATCTTCGAAGGCTCCAGCGAGATCATGCATCTCTTCATGGCGCGCGAGGCCGTCGATCGACACCTGCAGGTCGCCGGCTCGCTGATCGATCCGAAGGTCGGCTTCGGCGGGAAGCTCAAAGCGTTGCCCAAGGTGATCGGATTCTACGGCACGTGGTACCCGAGCCTCTGGCTCCGCGGGTTCCTCACACCGTGGCAGTTTCGGGACTGGGGTGCTCTCTCCTCGCATGTTCGCTTCATCGAGCGCAGCTGTCGCAAGCTGGCGCGGTCGACGTTCCACGGCATGATCCTTCACGGCGCTCGCCTCGAGCGGAAGCAGGCCTTCTTGTTCCGCCTGGTCGACATCGCGCTCGAGCTCTTTCCGATGGTCGCCTGTGTCGCGCGAGCGCGCCGCCTCATCGACACCCGTCACCCCGATGCTGACCGGGCTCGGGAGCTCGCCGATCTGTTCTGCCGAAACGCTCGCCGAGATGTGAAGCGTCTCTTCCGAGACCTGTGGCGGAATGACGACGCGCTCAAGAATCGGGTCGCGCGGCACGTGATGGCGGGCGAGCATGCGTGGCTGGAGCAGGGAGCGACGCTGCTCGGACTCGAGCCCGAGCAGTGGGCGGCTCAGCCGTTTCGTAAGACCAGCGTCGCACCGGAGCTGGCCGAGTCGAACGCGGGCCCGGCCTGAGTCGTAGTTGGGGACGGGGCATGCGGGTGCCCCGTCAGGCAGAGGCTTCCCCAGTCGCCGTCACGGGACAGCCGAGGGCGCGGAGCTGCTTCTCGGCCGCCGGTGCCCAGCCTCGATTGGCGGCCGGGCTGGCCGGGCTGGGGTGCAGCACGGTGCCGAACTCGAGATCGGAGTCGGCGAGGGCGAGGCGAGCACGCCGCTCGGCGAACTTGCCGACGCCAATGACGAGTCGTGGTGCGAGCTCCGCGACGACCTGTGCCAGAGCCCGATCGCAAGCCTGGTAGAGAAGGCTCTGCTCGGCGGCCGGAAGCTTGTCGGGAGTGCGATTGCGTCCGCTCGATTCCAGGAATGCCAGCGGGCAGTAGTTCCAGATGAAGTAGTGAGTGAAGAAAGCTTCGGGTGCTCCGAATCGCTCTCGCGCCCAGCCCCAGAGCCGTCGGCCGCTCACCTCGGAGCGCGCACAATCGAAGCCCTCGACGGGACGCTTGGGATGCTCGTTGGCCGGTCGACCCACGCGCCCTTCGACACCGAGCCAGTCTCGTGCCAGCGAGACCTCGCCGAAAGGGACACCCGTTTGAGCCATCCCGAACGGACCGGGATTCATGCCGAGGAGAAGGACCGCTCCCCGAGCATTTCCATAGCGCTCGAGATACCGTTCGAGAGGCTCGCGAGCGTAGTCGAGCGGGTTGTAGACGTGGGTCACCGGCTCCGAGAATGAGAGCTCGGAGACGTCGCGCGAAAGCGCACGCACGATGCGAACGAGGCGAGAAAGAGCCACGGCAGCTCCTGGGCGACAGAGGACACGTGAGTGAGCCCGTCGAATGAAACACAGCCCGTGCGTTGGTTCCAGTTTGGACCGTGCGGCGGTGCGTCTGCCGGCCTGAAAAGTCGACATCAGGCAGCCCCCGTCGGATTCGCGGGAGCGCAGCGACTCCGGAACCTGGGGTCTGTGGTCGCCACCCAGGACATCGCTCCGATCGAGCGACGTCGCGCGCCCTGAAAGAGCGCCTTCGGCCTGCCCCCCCAGAAAAGGCGGGAGCCCACCGGCCGACTGTCCTCGTTGGAGCCGAGTAGGATCAGTCGAAAGCCGGTGGGCTTCAGGATGAGTCAGGAGTCACGAGCATGAGAAAGATGCGTTGCGCCCTGAGTGATTGCAACCTGGGTGCCACGGGCGAGAAACGACTGAGCCCTTGAGCTCAAGTCTCGGGATCGTCTAGGCTTGCGTCCGGGACGCGTCCGAGGTGCCGAGCGGCGGTCACCCGGAGACGGTGAAGCTCGACAACACTCCGTCGAGGTGAGTCGACGTGCTGCGACCCGACCCCTGATACTGCGGACACGCATGACACGCTTCTGGCCACTTCTCACCTGCTGGATGGTCATCTCGCTCGGGCCGGTCGCGATGGCTTCCGCTTCTTCGGGCTTGGAAGAGCGACTTCTCACCGAGCTGAGCGTCATCAATCCGATCGCCTCGGCCCGCTCTCGAGAAGTGGTCGGCCAGGGCGTCCCCTTCGCGCGCGGCAGCCTCCAAGATCGCGATCTTCCGCATCTCCTCGTCCGCGATCGATCGGGGGCTCGCGTCCCGGCCCAGTTCCACGTGACGGAGCGCTGGACCCCCGACCCCTCGATCCGATTCCTGCACGTTGTGCTCTCGGCCACGGTCGCGGCCAATGGTCGAAGCAGCTACCGATTGCTCCGAGCCGACGAAGCGGTCGAGCCGATCGTGTCACCGACGCCGCCAGCCCGCGACCTTGCCGAGCTGACGCGCCTGTTCGGAAGCGGGTTGATCACGGCGACCGTGCAGGGCATCGACGGCGTGTGGTACCGCCTCCAAGACGTCGAGATCCGGCGGCTGGACATCGGTCCGATCCGTCGCCGCTACTTGGTGACCGGGCGTCATCTTCCGCCCGCCGGGCGAGGGCTGAGGCGAGATCTGTTCTGGTCGCGCGTCGTCATCACCCGCTACCCCGCCTCCGGCCAGTGGCTCGCCGAGTGGGAGCTTTGCAACTCGTACCCGATGCGCCCGCTCGGCACGATCGCCTTTCGCTCTTTTCAGATCATGCTGCGGCACGGTGCCCAAGAGCCTCAGTGGATCTGGAAAGGTGAGCGCTGGGATATCCCGGAGAACGGGCGAGTGGGCGTCCGCTATCGAAGCGCTTCCGATGGAGAGGTCTACCGCTCGGAAGAAGTGCTCAAGCGGATCCCGCGAGGTCTGTTCGCCAACGGCCGAGTCGGCTCAGACGAGGTCAACCTCCTCGCGGCCTTGAAGCGTTCGTGGGAGATCTCACCGAAGGCCTTGGAGGCCGACCGCGAGTGGCTGCGCATCTGGGTGCTGCCACCCGGTGAGTGGTACCTGGTCGATGGAACGCGCACCGGTGTCGAGTTCGTCATCGACCGCAACGTCCGTGGCGACGATTGGCCGGTTCTGGAGCGCTACTACGAGCCCTTGGGTGTTCTGGTCGATCCCGAGACGACACGAAGGAGCCGCGCCTTTGGAGACTTTGGGGCTCTGCGTGTTTTGAAGCCGAACGATCCTTGGCCGCGACCGCGGCCGTCCAACTTTACGCACGACTGGGCCGGCTTCGGGGACGCGGTCCGCAACACGCATCAGACGGGCAGCCCTCGCAACAGCTTCTCCTATCTGCTGCCTTACTATCAGACAGGTGACCCGAGCTTGTTGCGAGTCGTCGAGGACCAGTTCTGGACTCACAAGCAGAGGCCTTATCATTGGACCACTCCCGAGCGTCGCTTCGTCATGAGCGACTACCCGGGCGATCACCTTTACGAAGGGCCGTTTCACTGGCGCTACTCCGGCCCGGGAGCGACGGCGCGCAAGAAGCTGCCTCCCGAGGTCGCCGCGCAGCAGGCGCGGTGTGTGCGCATCGTCGAGCAGACGAACCCCGAGACGGGTCGCGTCGAGAGCGTCGAGCGAGAAGAGCCCTGCACCTACGGCTTCACGGGCTACGATCCCGAGCACTTCACGATCGACGACCTGCGCGATATCTATCGCAGTCAGCACGACCCGACGGCGCGCGAGTACCTGCTCGACGCTTGCCAAGGCTTGCTCTCGCTGAACGAGATCCGTGGCTCTCGCGATGCCGTGATCTCAGCTCGAGTGCTCGGCTGGGTTCTGAGGGGCCTCCTCGATGCCTACCGCATCAGCGCCGATGAGGATTTCTGGAACGGAGCGACCCGGCTGGTCGAGAAGGCGCTCGAGCGCGATGGGCAAAGGCGTCGCTGGCAGAACGGCGCCTGGGCCGGCTGGCAACCCCTGATCTACCGCGGTGAGGTAAAGAAGGGCCTGACCAACTACGACCACTTCAAGGGCTGGATGTCCGCGGTCGGGGGCTATGCCCTGTACGAGTATCTCGATCTCCTGGACGCACGCCTCGCGCGCGGCCTGTTCTCGCCATTCGCTGGCCTCGAAGATGCGCGCGCTCACCGAGAGCGTGTCCACCGCTTCGTGCTCGACACCGCCGAGCTCATCCTCGAGCTCTCCTACCTTCCGGGTCGCGGCTTCATCTACAACGTCGACCTCTATGCGGACGGCATGGTGGACCCCGCGACCGGCGAAGCGATCTCCGACCCGAAGCCGCTCACCGAGCATCTCGCCGACCAGGCCGGCGCCACGGGCGGCTGGCGCAACTTCAATGGTGTGGCGACCTGGAATGCCGCCTTCCTGAGTCTCGTCGCCGCGCGCGAAGGCGATGCGCGATTTCGGCGACCGGTCGAGGAGATCGTCGCCGCGCGCCGGAACGATCGGGGGGGGATCCTCTCGAATCCTTGGTATCAGCTTGCTCTCGAGCTCGTAGATTCTCGCTGAGCTCGGTTGATTCCTGGAGCTCGAAACCGGCCGCAGCTCAATGGCTGGCGGCTGATGGTCGAAAGAGAGAAGATCGGGGTCGGGCGGGTCCTGGAGGCCTCGCCGTCCGGTTCGTGATCACGACTGAGAGCTCACCGAGGGACGAGGCATGTCGTTGGACGACCTGAGGCGCCAGCTGGACGCCGTCGACCGGAGCATCATTGAGCAGCTCGCCCGTCGGAAGACGCTCGTCCAGGACGTCGTGGCGGCCAAGGAGCACGGGACCGACTTCATTCGCGATCTCGGACGCGAGGAGCGCTTGCTCGGAGACCGTGTCGAGAAGGGCAAGGGGGTCGGCCTGGATGCCACCTTCGTGACGAAGGTCTTTCGGGAGATCCTCGATCACTCGGTTCGATTCCAAGAAGACCTCTTGAGCCGAGGTGGTCGGGAGCCCGGCGAGCCGGCCTTGGCTCGGGTGGGATTCCAAGGAACCGAAGGTGCCTACTCGTCGATCGCGGCCCGGCACCACTTCTCCGCCCGCCAGGAAGAGATCGAGCTCACCGGGTTCACGACCTTTCGGGAGATGCTCGAGTCCCTGGCCGCCGGCGGCCTCGACTACGCCGTGCAGCCCGTCGAGAACACCACGGCCGGATCGATCAACGAAGCCTATGACCTGCTCCGACGGCTACCGCTCGCGGTCGTGGGCGAGGAGGTGCTGAAGATCGATCACTGCCTCTGCGCTCTCGAGGAAGTTCCGCTCGGACGCATCCGCCGCGTGCTCTCCCATCCGGTCGCCCTCGCCCAATGCACCGAGTTTCTCGCGACGCTTGAGAACTGCCACGTCGAGTCGTTCGCCGATACCGCGATGGCCGTCCGTCATGTGCACGATGGACAGGACCTTTCGGAAGCCGCCATCGCCAGCGACGTGGCTGCCCGCCTCTACGGGCTCAAGGTGCTCAAGCGCGGTATCGCGGATCAGAAGGAGAACTACACGCGATTCTGGATCGTCTCGCGCCAGCCGGTCGAGTACGACCGACGCGTGCCGTGCAAGACCTCGCTGATCTTGGCGACGAAGCACCGCGAGGGAGCGCTCGCTCGCTGCCTGAATCTGCTGGTCGAGCATCACCTCAACCTGACCAAGCTCGAGTCGAGGCCGCGGCCCAACGTGCCCTGGGAGTACCTCTTCTACCTGGACTTCGAAGGCAACGCCGCCGTACCGGAGGTACAGCATGCCCTCGAGGAGCTGTCGAAGGAGGTCAGTACGCTGCGGGTGCTCGGATCCTATCCCGCTCGGACCACCGAGTCGGCTCGACCGGCCGCACCGCGTCGAGCACCGAGCGCCGGCGTGACCAAGTCCGCTGGACAGATTCGCGGCGAGCGCCAGCCGGTCGTGAGCCTCGAGCTCGCGGAGAAGCGCGGCTACAAGCTGGCCTCTCGCGCTCATCATCCCGAGGACACCTCGGTCCGGATCGGCTCGACGACGCTCGGCGGCGAAGGTTTCCTGGTGCTCGCGGGACCCGCGGTGTGTGCGACCGCAGAAGATCTCCAAGACTGTGCGGACACGGTCTTGGCGCATGGCGGGAGCGTGCTGTGCGGCGGACAAGTCACCTCGCCCGGTGAGGGGCTCGACGCCCTCGGTCTGTTGTCGAAGATCGGCGAAGCGGTCGGGCTGCCGGTGGCGGCCCAGGTCGAGCGCGCAGGCGACGTCGAGCGGATCGCTCGCCAAGCCGATCTGGTGCGCGTGCCGGCCAGGCACATGCAGGACACGATGCTGCTCGAGCAGCTCGGGCGCATTCATCGGCCCGTCCTCCTCGAGCGCGGCCTGATGGCCTCGATCGACGAGTTCCTCGCAGCCGCCGAGCACGTTCTCCAGGCTGGGAATCGCCAGGTGATTCTCTGCGAGCGAGGCATTCGGACCTTCGAGACCGCGACTCGAAGTACGCTCGATCTGGCCGCGGTGGCCGTGCTTCGCGAGCGCACGCACCTTCCGGTCGTGGTCGACCCGGGCGCTGCTTGCGGTACCTGGCGCTACGTCGGCCCGTTGTCGGTCGCGGCTCGGGCGGCCGGCGCCAATGCGGTGCTGCTCGAGATCCATCCGGACGCGGCCGGTGCGGCAGGCGACGGTGGAGTGGCCTTGTCCTTCGAGCGTTTTGCCGAGGTCATGCGTCAGCTCATCGGCTGAGCGGCGTCGATCTCGACAAGGGAGAAGAGAGGCGTCCGGTCGACCTCGGTCGACCGGAGCCCTCCTCGATGCTCAGAGCTGTCCGAGATCGATCTCGGTCCCGGCGATGACGTCGAAGCTGATCGACGACGGGCTGCCGAGAATGCTCAGAGGGTCGGCAGCCTCGCCTCGCACCAGGCGATAGCTGCCTGGAGGGAGGTTGCGAATCTCGAATCTGCCGTCGGCATCCGCCAGCACGCGAACTTGATTCCCGCCCGAAAGCGAGGTCACCATCACGATCGCCTGAGGCAGGATCTCGCCGGACTTCGGGTCGGTTGCGACCCCGATGACACGACCGCCTCGGATGAGTCCGATGTCGCGGCGCGTGGTCTCTCCTTCGGACACGCTGACATTTCGCAGCCACTGCTCCGAGAAGGAGGGGTGGATGATCTGGACCTTGTAGTCCGACGGCGCCACGTGGGAGAGCACGTACTTGCCCTCGGCGTCGGAGCGGACCTGCAGGTTCCGCGTGCGACCGGGCGTCATGAATGCCGACTCGAAGAGCTCTCCGAGGCCTTTCTCGTTCGCGTTCTTGTCACGCAAGCGCACCAAGGCACCGGAGATCGGATCCCCTGCGCTGTCGAGCACCAGGCCCTCCAGGTTGCCGCCCGTGCGGGCGACGATCTCGAGGCCGTCGATCTCACCGGACTTGTCGATCTCGAACGTTTCCGAAGGAGTGTCGGCGTGATCCGAACCGTAGGAGACCAATCGGAAGGTCCCGGACTTCCGGCAGGTGTAGGCAAAGGTGCCGTCCGAGTTCTCGAAGTACTGCTCGTCTTGCGGGTCCCCCGAGGCGAGGAAGGTGGAAGGATCCTCGATCCGGCTCTCGAGCTTGAGAGTGAAAGCCGTCACGGGCGAGCCGTCTGCGTGTCGAACACGCCCACGTACGATCCCGGTGCGCTCGAGTCGAATCTCGACGTCGTCCGCGCCCGGCTCGACCTGGTGGATCGCGCCGATGAGATAGCCGTCGGCGATGGCCCGGACCCAGTACACGCCCGGTGACAGCTGCTTGAATCGGAACACGCCCTCGGAGTCCGACCTGGTCGTTTCCTCGCACTTGCCTCCGTCTTCGCCAGGACGACGGGACTGAGCGATCAGCTCGGCGCCTTCGATGGGGCGCCCGCCCGAGTCGGTGACGCGTCCGACCAGCTCGAGGGCCGGCTTGAGGCGAATGAGGAGCTCACCGTCTCGCGCATGCCGATCGATCCGAAAGCCGTCTCGAATCCAGGGCGCAAAGCCCGTGGCCGTCACGTGGATCACGTAGTTGGCGGGTCCGAGGTGGTCGAGCTGGAAGGTTCCCTCGGCATCGCTGGTGGTTCGCTGATCGGTGCCGGGATCCGACTCCCGTCCGGCGAATGGACCCGGCCGCTTGCTGGCCGCATGGAAGACGAGCTCGGCATTCGAGACCGGGGCGTCGTTGGGATCGACCACCTTGCCCAAGAGTTGGGTGCCGGACTCGAACGTGATCGAGCCGAGGTCGGTTGTCTCGAATGGCGAGACACGGACACCTCGAAGCTGGACGGCCACGTAGTCGGGATGACGGACGACGACCTCGTAGCCTGAGCCACCTGGGAGGTCCTCGACCAGGAAGAAGCCGTTGGAATCGGTCGTCCCACGGCGCGGAGAAACCACCGTCGCGGGGAGCTCGCCGATGTAGTCTCGAGGACCGGGCGAGACGATCACCGAGGCGTCGGCGACGGGCTGGTCGCTGGCGAAGACGCGGCCGACCAGAGCTCCGCGGAGCTCGACGGGGCCTTCGTCCCGGTCGATGGGGCGAGGGATGGGGCGCTGCCGGGGCTGCTTGTCGTCGGGCGCTCGTTCGTCGAGGACCCGCATCGGGCCACCCGAGTGAGCCGAGTCGCGACTGGAGGTCCCGACGACCTCGTCGCTCGAGCTCGGAAACAGGAGGTCACTCCATTCACCGTGGAGCAACCAGGCAGTCAGAAGGAGGGCGACGCCTCCTCCGAGAATCAGCAAAGTCTTGTCGGTCGTTCTCATCGTTGGCTCTCGATCTCTATGGGATGTCGGGCCCGAGGGCACCGTCTTTGGCGATCCAGGCGGCGGGTGATGCCGCAGATCTGCCGTAGACGTGCCGCCTCGGGGCCATATTCCCGTCAGCGAACTTCGTCCGGAGAGCTGGCGCCGAACCTGAGGGGCTTATCGGCCGGAAGGGGCGGGGGGCTGAGGCGTGCAAACGTTGATCGGGTCGGATCCGCCGGCGTTTTCCGTGTCCGCCGAATGCTTCCTCGACGTCTAGTCTGGCAGCGGCTGGAGCGTGCGTCGAGGCGGATCGTTTCGGTTCTCGCAATTCTCGACATGAGACCTTACGCTTTCTACAAAGTCTCAAATCTCATCCCAAGCTCAAGTTTCCGCCGCTTCCTGGCCGAGGTAGGAGATGCGGATTCAGGCGATTGGGCTGGAAGCGCCGAATCGGGTGCTCACCCAGCTCGCCCCGCGACCCACGTCCGAGGAAGACACTCAACTTGATGATTCTCGCGAGTCCAATCGAAGCCGTCGAATACTCACCCACCCGAGCCGGAGTGGGACGGAGGCGGTTGTCGAGCTCGCAGAGCTATTCCCCGGGACGTTCCCGGTCCAGATGGCGCGCCGGTCGTCGAGTCGTCGATCGGGCAGAGATTGAAGCCTATTCCTGCGAAGAAACGAAGGAGGCGTGACATGAGGAGCCAGATGCTGCTCATCGCGTTGCTTGCAGTCTTCGGACTGACGGCGACCGCCGAAGCCAACACCCGCATCGTCCCGAGCGCTCAGTACCCGACGATTCAGTCCGCGATCAATGCGTCTGTGCCGGGAGACCAGATTTGCGTCCTTCCCGGGACGTACGCCGAGGCGATCAACTTCAACAACGGCACGATCGCGATGGACGTGCACATCATCGCGCTCGCCGGTCCGAGCGTGACGACGATCGATGCGACGACCGGATCGGCCGCAGCCGTAACGTTCAACAGCGGTAACACGCGGAGCGCGATCCTCGAAGGATTCACGGTCACCTCGAATCTCAAGAATCGCGGTGTCGACATCAGCAATAGATCCAACCCCACGATTCGCGGCAACCTGTTCTCGCGGCTGCGCTCGCCGGGCAACGGCAACGGCGGCGCGATCATCATCGCTTCCGGCGGAAGCGCTCTGATCGAGGGGAATCGTTTCGAAGGATGCATCTCTTTCGATGGTGCCGGCGTCGAGCTCAACGAAGAGGGGGCCGACATCATCAACAACGAGTTCGTCGGCAACACCGCCATCGGCGGCTTCGCGGGCGGCATCATCGACTACGGCTCGACCGCCACCTCGCAGATCAACATCGTCGGCAACCTGTTCACGGGCAACCGGAGCACCAAGGGTGGCGGTGGACTGATCTTCGGCACCAAGGGCATCGTCAACATCATCAACAACACGATGGTGGACAACTTCATGCTCGCCTCGGCGCCGACCATCGAGCCGCGCCAAACCAAGACGTTGGTCGTCGTCAACAACATCATGTGGAACGCGAACGCTTTCGAGCTTCCGGTCTCCGCCACCGCCACCGTCGACTTCAACATCATCAACGACATCAACTGGCAGGCCGTGAACAGCAACACCGGCACTCCGCCGAAGTTCCTCAATCAGGCCATCGGGGACTACCGAAGCGCTCCCAGCTCGGTCGCCATCGATGGCGGAACGCTCACCGTTCCGGTGACGCTGCCCAACGTCGACACCCAGGGGGACCCCCGTCTCGTCGACGGCGACGGTGACGCCGTCCCGGATATCGACATCGGCTCCGACGAGTTCGATGCCGCCGCGTTCTTGCCCAACCCGGTCAAGGTCAACAACCAGGCGAGTTGGACGTACGTGGCACCTCCGGTCTTCAACGGCCGGACCGTCTTCGGCTTCCTCAGCGGTGGCAATGGATCCGGTACCGCCTCGGGCAAGGGCATCCCGCTCAACGACGGCTCGGGCCGCTTCCTCGCCCTCGACGACGACAACTGGTTCAAGAGTTCCCTCATGGTGCCCATGATCCAGGGTCAGGTCCTCTCGGCCGGCGCCGCCCAGACCACGCCCTTCAACTG
Source organism: Planctomycetota bacterium (assembly GCA_029260795.1). GTDB lineage: Bacteria > Planctomycetota > OFTM77 > OFTM77 > OFTM77 > OFTM77. The sequence goes on from JAJDCO010000143.1 coordinate 19,144, forward strand.
GATTCACAACCAGAAGGGCAAGAGGATGTACTACGCGGCCGTCGTGATGGACCTTTCCACCGGCAAGATCCTCAAAGTCCTGCCGACCTGCTCCTTCGACATCCAGTAGATGCGGGGCTTCATCTAAGGCTCGCTCCCGGATCTCCGAGAGCCGCCTCCCCGAACGCTCGAGCGCCGCGTCCCTCGCCGGGGACGCGGCGTTCTTTTTTGGGCCGCCGTGGCCCCCTTCGCTAGCGCTCCTGGCCGCCGACGATGTGGAGCTTGCGGATCTCCAAGGTGAGATCGCTCTCGAGCGACACACCGACGAAGCCCGGGAGCTGATTGGTCGGAGCCAGCGTGTAGAGCGACTGCGGCACACCGTCGATCCACATGCGATTCGTGCCCGCCTTGCGCTGGAAGACGGCGCGTCGCCACTTGCTCCCGCCCTCGGAGACGGTCGTGCCGATGCACATGTCGAGGCTGTTGTCGGGCGCGATCATCAGCTCGCGCGCCTGCCCGCGGAAGTCGAAGGCGACGAGGAAGTCGTCCTCCAGGAATCGCGGCCGGTAGACCAATCGAATGAAGCCGTAGATGCCGGTGGTGTTCTTGAGCTCGAGGGCTCCCGAGCGTACACGCGCCGTCGCCTTGTCGAGAGAGAACGGCTTCCACTCTCGATCGATCCAGCAGCGGACCTCCCAGTCGTCCGCTTCGAAGGAAATCGGTCGGGCGTCTCGAGGCAATGACGGCGCGGGAAAGAGGGCAGTGAGGCGTTGCTCGGCACGCTTCCGCTCACGCCCCGTCAGGTCACCGAGGATGGCGGAGTACCAAGCCTCGGTTCGGTCCTCGATCTGGGGGCGAGCGCCGGGCGTCTCCTTCTGGGCGACGGCGAACCACAGATCGGCGATGCGAAGCCAGTGGTCCGAGTCCTCGTAGTGATCGAACTCGGCCTTGGCGACCGCGGCGATGTCCTCGTCCTTGCATTGGACGAGCCAGCCCAGGCCCAGAGCCCAATCGCCCTTGAGGAAGGCCGCGTAGCGACCGGCGATCAGATACGAATCGGGACGGGCATTCCCGGACTGGACGTCGAAGGCGGCCTCCAGGTAGGCGGCGTGGCCGTCCTCGAGCTCTTCGATGTTCTCTGCGAGGCGCTTCAGACGACTCTTGGCGCCCGGATCCTGTGTCTTGGGCACGAGACCCTCGAGCAGATCCAGGAATCGATGGGCGGCTTCCCAATCATCGCGACGACGCGCGATGTCGATGGACTCGGCAGCGAACTCGAAGTAGCGGCGGAACTGCTCGGGGTTCTTGGCCCGGGTGCGGAGCTCGTCGAGGATTCCGAGACGGGTCGCAGCCAGGTCGAGCCGGAAGGCGAGCGTCAGCTCGCGGACGGCGACGAGGACGGTGTCCTCGTCGCCGGCCATGAGCGCCACCTCTCGAGCCAGCTCGAAAAGGCCGAAGGCGAAGGCCGCGTCGTCTTCTTGGTCCAGGCCGCGCGCGATCATCTGCTGGGCCAGACGGGCCTTCTCCTCGGACGAGATCGCCTCTTCGAGGAGCGGAGCATAGAGCTCGCGAGCCCGCTCGCGTCCACGAGTCTGCTCCGCGTCTTCGGGCACCGGCCCGCGCTGCTGTCCTCGACAAGGCGCGCAGAATGCCAGTGCGACGAGAAGGCACGAAGTCAGAATCGTGCGCATGGTGGTCGATCCTCCTGCTTCCGGTGAGAGTGGCGACCATTATAGGCAAGGTCGGGCGAGAGTGCGTGGCCACCCAAGAGAAGTCAGAGCCCGACCTCTTGATCAGCTCATGTCCTGGCCGCGTACTGGCCAGGGGGCAAGGTCGGCCAGCTCGTGGTCGTCACGCCGTTCGACACGACGATCAGCCGACCGCCGAGGGGCGTCATGACGATGTCGTTGTTGAGCTGCGGCACGATCGGTTGACCCACCTCTGCGCTGTCGATGAAGAGAGCCGAGGCGCTCGATGAAGCGCCTCGGCTGTCGCGGATCGAGGGTCGCTCGATGTCAGGCTGCTCGTTACTGCGTGGCGATCGAGAACTGGTGGGTGGGCATCACGTACTTGAACTGGCCCTGCGCCAGATCGATCGTGACGCCGGCGTAGAACACGGGCCCGAGGAATTGGGTGCTGTTGGGCAGGGTGACGGTGGCCGTCTGAGCGAAGCCGTTCTGGAGCGTGCCCGACAACGCGGGCTGGACGGTCAGGCCGAGCTGGAAGAGCCAGTCCGGGGCGAGGTCGACCGTCTGCCCCTGGGATCCGGGCAC
>JAJDCO010000144.1 GCA_029260795.1 Planctomycetota bacterium
GTGCCCAAGCAATCCTCGAGCTCCGAGCCGCTGACAAGAATGGTGACTGGCAGGAGTTCTGGAGATTCCGAGCCGACCGAGAGCATCGCCGACTCTATGGCAACGCCGCCTGAAACGGTCAACAAGGATCAAATGCGCCCATCTCGTCTTCCGGTACGCCGTGGCAAGTCCAGAAGAGCAGCGCGCTTGGCAGACGATTCCGGCGCTGGCAGGTGGCCCGAGTCGGTCGACGGAGGAGTGGCTGCGCCGCTCGATCGTGCAACGGGTTCCCGAGATCGCTCGACCCGTGCTGCTCCAGTATGCGAGCGATGACGCCGTCGTGACCGAGGTGGAGATGGAGCGCCTGGCAGCCGCGTTGCGCCATCACGCGGCAGACCGGGCCGAGGTTCATCGCTTCGAGGCAGCCGGTGGTCACCGTTTCAATCGATCCTGCCCGGCCGAGGGGGAGCCAACTCCGATCGCCTTGACGGACTCGTGGAGCCAGATCTGGGACTTCCTCGAGACGCGCCTCGAGTGGACCGCGCCCGACGCGGGCGGGGACTGAGCTCGCGACCCAGCTGCAGCGCTCCGTCGAGAAGTGCGAGATCCCCTGGCTAAAGCTTCTCGTCGGCAGCGCTCTTCGGCCCCCTGTTGGCCTTCTCGGCCTACTCCTGGCTGCTCCAGGTGGCGGACGCTCACCCGGTGGGGACCGACGCCTACGTCAATCCCGTCGTGGCCGTCGGGCTCGGTTGGCTGGCCGGCGAGCCGATGACACTGCGCTCCTCGCGGGCGCGGTGCTCGTGATCGTGTCGGTGGCATGGGTGCTGATGTCCCGAAGAGCGTCGCCTCAGGGGTCCGGATTCCTCGGAAGGAATCGCTCGCACGGGGAACCGGCACGCGGCCGCGCTCGTAATGCTTGGTACGGCCACCGTTGCACCCTTTCGGTGGCCGGTCCGGTTCCTTACCATGCCTGGGGGCCGCCGAGCCTCGGCCCCTGCAACATCCCCATCCGCTCTCGAGGAGATCTGCCGTGAAGCCCACTTCGCTCGCCCGAGTGTCCCTGCTGATCGGAACGCTGGCGCTGGTGGCGCCCAGTGTCATTGCGCAGCAGTCCGGGCAATCGAGTCAGCCCGATCCCGTCATCGTCGTTGACGGAATCCCCTTCTACAGCTGGCAGGAGTACACCAGCTCACCGCTCTTCCGCGAGAAGGGCCTGCGCTGCCTGACGAGGCCGAATGAGGATCTGCCGCCGATGCCACCGTCGGACTGCTCCTATGGCACCACGTCGATCAAGGCCGAGTACGACCCGTTCGACGTCATCGAGATCCCAGTCGTCGTGCACATCATCCGGAGCAACGGCGGTCAAGGTAACGTCACCGACGCCAAGGTGGAAAGCCAGATCCAGATCCTCAACGAGGACTTCCTGGCCATCGCCGGGAGCAACGGTCAGAACGGGACCGACACTCTGATCCAGTTCTACCTGGCGGAGGTCGACCCGAGTGGGAATCCGACCACCGGCATCACGCGGACGAACAATACGAACTGGTACAACGACAGCGGTGCTTACTGGAACACATTGGCCTGGGACACGAACCGCTACCTGAACATCTACACGAACCAGGCCTCTGGCGCCTTGGGCTACGTGCCCGACCTGCCGCAAGGCGGCATCGTCGGTAGCAAGTCTGACCGCGTCGTGATCCTCTGGTCGTCCTTCGGCTTGAACAGTCCGATCGGTCCTCCCTACAACAAGGGACGCACGACCACGCACGAGCTCGGCCACTACTTCGGTCTTTGGCACACCTTCGATCGTGGCTGCGGTACGATCGCCGGTTGCTACTCCACCGGTGATGCGATTTGTGACACCAATCGTGAGTCGAACCCGGTCTTCGGTTGCCCCGGCTCCTCGAACTCCTGCAGCTCGCCGGATCCCTATCACAACTACATGGACTACTCCGACGACCTCTGCATGGAGGAGTTCACGCCGGAGCAGACCAACCGCATGCGCTGCACTATCGAGCACTGGCGCTCCAACCTGCCCTGCGCCGAAGCAAAGGCGATCTCTCGCGCTGGCGGCGGCAACAACTTCGACAATGCCTACGCCTCGACCGATCCCCTGATCGGCGTCGGCCTCACCGCCACCATCGATGCGACCGGTTCTGGATACAGCACGGTCTCATTGCTCGGGTTCTTGGGCGAGGCCAACGTCCCGCTTGCGGGGGGGCAGGTGCTCCTGCTCGACCTGGGCACGACCCAGTTCCTGAGCCTCTCCCAACCGGGTCCGATCGCCAACTTCAACCTCTCGGTGCCGAACAACAATGTGCTCTGCGGCTTGAAGCTCACGAGTCAGGGCGTCCTCTTTGGCGGCGCGTCCGGCTTCCGCCTGACGAACGCCCAAGATTGGGAGCTCGGCAAGTAAGGTCGCCGCTTCGGCGGATTCGATCGAGCTCGACACGCCGCCCCGGCAGGATCCCCCGATCTTGCCGGGGCGGTGGTGTGTGGTGTGGACGAGGTCGCCCCGGAATCCGCCGTTGCACGCCGGGGATCGGCACGGTAAGCCAGGCTCCACCGGATGTGACGGAGGTCCTGGCCCGTGATCGAATCGTTGTTGGACAAGCTGCACGAAGCGCTCGGAAGCGACGACTCGGAGGAGCTCGTGCGAGTCGTACTCGAAGCTGCTGCCGAGCTCTTCTCCAGCGAGGTCTCGAGCTTCGGTCGACTCGATCGAGAGAGAGGCGAGATCGTCTTCTCGCATCGCGCGGCCGATTGGCAGACCCACGAGGATCGGGTCGATGCCTCGATGGGCATTCCGGGCTGGGTCCTCGATCGGCTCGAAGCGGCGATCAGCAACGACGTCCTCAACGACCCGCGACACGTTCCTCGCCGAAGTCCGCTCGGGAGGCCTCCTCGCTCGCTCGTCTGCGTTCCCGTCATCGATGCCGGCCGCGTCGTCGGTGTGCTGCAGCTCCAGGACGCTCGGCGTCGGGGAGGCTTCACTCCGGAGGATCTCGAGAGCATCGCGGCCTTGGGCCGCCTGCTGGGACGGCTTTGGTCCGCGCGCCGACCGCGCGCGGCATCGGAGCCGGATCCGCGTCCGGTTGCGGTCTCTCTTCGAGGCGCTGCGCCGCGACTGCTCGAGGCACATCGGGTGGCCGAGGCCGCTGCGCCGACCCTGGCACCGATCTTGATCCTTGGGGAGCGCGGGGTGGGCAAGGAGACGCTCGCCCGACGCTTTCACGAGCTCAGTGAGCGGAGGAGTGGCCCCTTCGTTCGATTGGCGTGTCGCTCCGGAGAGATCGACGCATTGGCTGCCGAGCTCTTTGGAATCTCCGGGCGGCTCGGGGAGGCTACCGCCGGCGCGCTCGAGTCTGCGCGAGGAGGCACGTTGTTCCTGGATGACGTGGACGCGCTCCCACGTCCGCTTCAAGGGCCTCTGGCACAGGCGTTGGCAGAGCGACACCTCGTCCGGATCGGAGGGGCCCAGAGCGTGCCTCTCGATCTTCGCTGCATCGCCGCCTCGACGGAGGATCTCCGCGAGAAAGCGCGTTCCGGGGAGTTCCGCGAAGGGCTGCGATCACGACTGCAGGTCATCACCATCGAGCTGCCTTCCCTGCGCAGCCGACGTTCGGACATCGCGGAGCTGGCGAGAGCCTTGGTCGAGGACACGGCCAAGGAGCAAGGCCGACCGGTCCCGCTCCTCGAGGCGTCCGTGCTCCGTGCCTTGGAGGCCGCTCCCTGGCCCGGCAACGTGCGTGAGCTTCGGGCGACCGTGGCGCTGGCGATGTCTCGTTCCGAAGGGCGACGGCTCGCGATTCCCGATCTACCGGCTCACCTTCGGGGTCTGTCGGATCCGGCTGTCCAGGTGCCGTTGGAAGGCCGCTCCTTGAGCGAAGCCGTCGAGGACTTCAAGAGCGCCTGCATTCGACGGGCGTTGGTGCTCTCGGACGGGAATCAGACTCGGGCGGCTGATCTGCTCGGGTTGAAGCAGCCCAACCTCTCGAGATTGATGCGGGCATTGGGAATCCGCGGCTCTTCTTGAAGGAATGCACGTTCCGCCCGAACCAGAGACGGCTTCGCGCGTCCATGTCTCGCAACGGTTCAGTCCGCAGACCCGTGTTCTCTCTCTTCCCTCAGGAGGTCGATCGATGGCGTCCAGGCTCTTGGCCTTCTTGCTGGCAGCATTCGGAATCGGTCTGGTCGGCAGTGAGTCCGATGCTCCCTTCGAAGATCGCGAGGCCGCGCTTCGAGCCCTGCAGGAAGGGCGCTATCGGGACGCCTTCGAGATCTTCGAGGTTCTCGCGCTCGATCCCGAGACCGAGCCGAAGCAGGTCGACTCCGACCTGCTCATGGCGGTCCAGTGCCTTCGCAATCTCGCACGCCATCCCGAGATCGACGACCTGCTCGCGCGCACCGTCGACCAGCACGGCGAGAACTGGCGCCTGTTGCGTTCCGCTGCCCAAGCACTCTCTCAGAGTGAGCACTATGGCTACGTGATCGGAGGCGAGTTCGAGCGGGGACAGCACCGAGGGGGAGGCGAGGTGGTCCACGTCTTCGCGCGAGATCGAGCCCTCTCCTTGCGCTGGCTGAACCGGGGTCGAGAGCTCTTGGAGAAGTCGGATGCCTCGGGGTCCGAGCGGTTCGACTTCTATCGGGATCTGGCCGGTCATCTCAATACCAACCAGGGCGAGGCGTGGCGTCTCCAGGCCTTGACGGACTTCGAGGACCTCCCCGATCCCGAGCCGGGCTGGAACGGGTGGACGGGCATCGTCGGTGCGCCGGTCGATGCCGAGGGGAACCCGGTCACCTGGGGTGTCCCCGATTCCTGGAGCGCTGCGAGCGATGACGGTGAGCGCTGGCGCTGGTCGCTCGAGCAGGCTCGTCGCGCCGATCCCGCGAGAGGTGACGAGATCGAATGGCAGCTGGTGAACTTTGCTCGCAGCCTCTTCGGCGTCGATACGCTGGCACGCGGGCCCTGGCACTCACGGAATGGCGAGGATGAGGACACCGGAACCTTCGCGCTCTCCACTCTCGAGGACGACGAGACGATCGCCCGTCTCGCGACGGGCGTTCGACGATTCGAGCTGCCCGAGGGATACGATCACCTGAAGCGGCTGCGCGCGCTCACGAAGAAGCCGACGCAGGCGACCCAGGCATGGACCACGCTGGCCGAGGTGTACGAGAACCGGCGCCGCTATCCGCGCGCGGTCGTCGCCTGGAAGAACGCAATCGAGCTGGCGCCCGGTTGGACACATCTCCGCGATCGCCTCGATCGCATCGTGGGGAATTGGGGTCGCTTCGAGCCGACTCAGACTCAGGCCGCTGGCGCCGGAGCCGAGCTCGAGTATCGGTATCGGAACGGCGAGAGCGTGACCTTCACGGCCTATCCGGTGAACGTCGAGCGGCTCCTGGAAGACACCCAGAACTACCTCAAGGCGCAGTCCGAAAACCTGGACTGGCAGAAGATCCGGGTCGAGGACATCGGTCAACGGCTGATGCACGACCCCAAGGAGCGTGCTCGCTATGTCGAGAGTGACGCTGTCGCGACTTGGTCTCTCGACCTCGATCCGCTGCCGAGGCACTTCGATCGCAGCATCACGATCACGACGCCTCTCGAGAACGGCGGCGCCTACTGGGTCACCGCACGTCTCGCCGACGGCAACGAGAGCCACGTGGTGGTGTGGGTCTCCGACCTCGCCATCGTTCAGAAGAGTCTGCATGGCGAAAACCTCTACTTCATCGCCGACGCGCGGACCGGTGCGCCGGCGCCCGGTACCCATCTCGAGCTCTTCGGATATCGATGGCGACGAGTCGGCAAGCGACAGGTGCTCGAGACGGAGCACTTCGCGGAGCACGCCGATGGAGACGGTCAGCTTCGGACCGGCGAGAGCGATCTCCCGTCGGGCTATCAGTGGCTGGTCACGGCCCGCCAGGGCGATCGCTTCGCTCACCTCGGGTTTCGTGGCATCTGGTATCCGAATCATCAGTGGGATGTCTACGACCAGATCAAGACGTTCGGGATCACCGATCGACCGGTCTACAGACCGGACCAAACCGTCTCCTACAAGTTCTGGGTTCGCCGGGCGCGCTTTGACGATGCCGGGCCGAGGGTGAAAGAAGGGCAGACGGTCTCCGTCCGCCTGCACGATCCGCAAGGGAACGTCATCCACGAAGCGACTGTCGCGGCGGATCGTTGGGGCGGAGTCTCAGGCGAGGTCGTCCTCGAAAGCGAAGCCCTGCTCGGGATCTACTCTCTCCAGATCCCCGGCTTCGGCGGGACCACCTTTCGGGTCGAGGAGTACAAGAAACCCGAGTTCGAAGTGACGGTCGAGGCGCCGACCGAGCCGGTACAGCTCGGGGAGTCCTTCGCCGCCCAGATCCAAGCCAAGTACTACTTTGGCGAGCCCGTTCGCGAAGGCAAGGTGCACTACCGCGTCTTGCGAACGGCGAGGGAGCGGAGCTGGTACCCGCCGCATCGCTGGGACTGGCTCTACGGTCCCGGCTATTGGTGGGTCGCCTCCGACGCTGTCTGGTATCCCGGCTGGTCGAGCTGGGGTTGCCGGGGACCGATCGGCTGGTGGTGGGGTTGGCAGCCGGATCCACCCGAGGTCGTGGCCGAGGGCGAAGCGGCACTCGGTTCAGACGGCACTCTGGCCGTCGAGATCGACACGCGACTCGCCCAAGAGCTGCATGGCGATCAGGATCACCGCTACGAGATCACGGCCGAGGTCGTCGATGCCTCCCGGCGAACGATCGTCGGTCGAGGCGCGATCGACGTGACGCGGGAGCCGTTCCGCGTCGTGACCTGGCTGGATCGCGGTTGGCTGCGCGTCGGCGATTCGGCACGCGCGCACGTCGCCGCCTCGAGTATCGCGGGAGAGGCGCTGGACCTGAGTGGCAGCTTGAAGCTGTTCCGAATCAGCTACGACGAGCACGCGAAGCCGATCGAGACGCTGGTCGAGAGCTGGGCCGTTCAAACGGGTCAGCCGGGGCGGACCATCCAAGCCCTGACGCTGGCGACTCCGGGGCAGTACCGGCTCGTCGCCGAGCTGTTGGATGCCCGTGAGCGAACCGTATCGGGCGGGACGCTGTTCACGGTGATCGGCTCGAATCCCGATGGAGCCGACTTCCACTTCGACGATCTGGAGATCGTTCCGGACCTCGCCACCTACGCACCAGGACAGACGGCTCGTCTCCAGGTCAACACCGATCGCATCGGCTCGACCGTGCTCTTCTTCCTGCGACCCTCGAATGGCGCCTACCTGCCGCCCCAGCTCATCCGAATGACCGGCAAGACGACCGAGATCGAGGTGCCGGTGGAGCTCCGGGACATGCCGAACTTCTTCGTCGAAGCAGTCACGGTGTCCGATGGACGGGTACACAGCGTCGTCAAGTCGATCCTGGTTCCGCCCGAGCAACGGGTTCTCGAGGTGGCCGTCGAGCCCGAGTCGAATGTCCACGAGCCCGGCGAGTCCGATCGCATCACGCTGCGCCTCACGGATGCGAATGGGGAGCCGTTCGTCGGGACGACGGTGTTGAGCGTGTACGACAAGGCGGTCGAGTACATCTCAGGCGGCAGCAACGTGCCCGAGATTCGCGCCTTCTTTTGGAAGTGGCTCCGTCAGCACTCGCCACGCGGTGACAGCAACCTGGGCCGTTGGTCGAGTTGGCTCGCGACGCCTGGGGAGCCCACTTGGCAAGCGATCGGTCTCTTCGGGCACGAGCTGATGGACGACACGAATGCCCTCGGTGCCGGGGACACGGGGTGGGTAGGACGATCGCGTAGCTCCCGGAGGGACCTTCAGGCGCTTGGCTATTCGGGCTCTCCGAGCGCTGAAACGGCATCCAGGGAGGGCTCGTTCGCCGACTCTTCCGAAGGAGGCGACAGCGCTCTGAGCGAGCTGGTCGAGCCCACCGTGCGGAGTGACTTTCGAGACACCGCCTTCTGGGCCGCGTCACTCGAGACCGACTCGACGGGGCGGGTAGAGGTGACGGTGCCGCTCCCCGACAGCCTGACGACTTGGAAGGTCTCGGCCTGGGCGATGGGGGACGGGACGCGGGTCGGTTCGGGAACCGCCGAGATCATCACGCGCAAAGACGTGCTCGTGCGTCTTCAGGCTCCCCGCTTCTTCGTGGAGAAGGACGAGGTCGTTCTCTCGGCGAACGTTCACAACTACCTCGACGAGGCGAAGGACGTTCAGGTCACCTTTGATCTCCTTGGGGACGTTCTCGCGCCCATGGGAGCGAAGGAGCGGACCGTGCATCTGGATCCTCGAGGGGAAGCGCGGGTCGATCTGCGAGTGAGAGTGGACCGAGAGGGTGAGGCGCTGGTTCGGGTCTCGGCTCGCACCGATCGGGCCTCGGACGCGATGGAGCTTCGATTCCCTGCCTACGTCCATGGTGCTCTTCGCACCGAGTCCTGGGCCGGGAGCGTGCGGCCCGGAGACGACGCCCAGACCGTCGAGGTCCGCATCCCGAGTGAGCGGCGACCGGATCAGTCCGAGCTGGTGGTTCGATTCTCGCCGACGCTGGCCGGCGCTCTGGTCGATGCCTTGCCCTACCTGGCCGACTACCCCTACGGCTGCACCGAGCAGACCTTGAACCGCTTCGTTCCGACCGTCATCACCCAACGCACGCTACAGCGCCTCGGTGTGGACTTGGCTGCGATTCGCGACAAGCGCGCGAACTTGAATGCCCAAGAGCTCGGCGACCCCGCGGAGCGTGCGCGGCAATGGCAGCGCTTTGCGCGCAACCCGGTCTTCGACGAATCCGAGGTCACTCGCATGGTCAAGAAGGGCGTGCGTCGATTGACCGACATGCAGTTGAGTGACGGCGGCTGGGGATGGTTCTCGGGCAGGGGAGAGCGCTCCTACCCGCACACGACGGCGACGGTCGTGCGAGGTCTCTTGGTCGCCCAGGAGAATGATGTGGCGTTGGTCTCCGGCATGGTCGATCGAGGGGTCGCCTGGCTGACCGCCTATGAGAATCAGCAGGTGCTCCGACTCGGGCTCGCCGTGAAGAAGCAAGGAGATTGGAAGCGGCAGGCGGACGCTCTCGATGCTCTGGTGCATTGCGTCCTCGTCCGAGCCGGGGTGACGAACGCGCGGATGCAGGATTTGCTGTACCGCGATCGCACCAAGATCCCGGTCTACGCTCTGGCCCTCTTCGGCCAGGCCCTCGAGCGCGTCGAGCGCACGGATCGCTTGGAGTCGGTCCTCGCCATGATCGATCAGTTCGTCATCGAGGACGCCGAGAACGAGACCGCTTACCTCCAGCTTAACTCGCCCTGGTGGACGTGGTACGGGAGTGAGATCGAAGCGCACGCCACGTATCTTTCCCTGCTGTCTCGGGTCGCGCCCGACGGGAAGCGGGCCGCTTGGCTGGCCAAGTACCTGATCAACAATCGCAAGCACGCGACCTACTGGAACTCCACTCGAGACACTGCGCTGTGCATCGAAGCGCTGGCCGACTTCCTGCTCGCCAGCGGAGAAGCAAAGCCGGACATGACGGTGGACGTGGTCTTCGACGGAACGGTCGTCCGCACGGTGGACATCGATCCCGGCAACGTGTTCGCGATCGACAATACCGTGCGCTTGACCGGAGATGCTCTCACGGACGGCGAGCACCAGATCGAGCTCCGGCGCCGCGGGACCGGCACACTGTACTTCAACGTCTACCTCACCAACTTCAACCAGGAAGACCCGATCCCCGCTGCCGGCCTCGAGGTGAAGGTCGAGAGACGGCTCTACCGATTGATCCCCGAGGAGGACACCACGCAGGTGGCCGGTCAGCGAGGCCAAGTGATCGACCAGAAGGTCGAGAAGATGCGCCGCGAGCCCATCGATGGTGACACCGTTCTGACGAGCGGTGAGCTGGTCGAGGTGGAGCTCTTGATCACCTCGAAGAACGACTACGAGTACCTGATCTTCGAGGACTTCAAGCCGGCCGGCTGTGAGCCCGTGGATCTCCAGAGTGGCTACCGCCGTGACGGGATGGGTGCCTACGTTCAGTACCGAGACGAGGGAGCGGTCTTCTTCGTGCGTCTGCTGGCCCGCGGTCGGCACAGCGTGAAGTATCGTTTGCGCGCGGAGATTCCGGGCCGCTTCTCGGCGTTGCCGACCCAAGCCGCCGCCATGTATGCGCCCGAGCTTCGGGGCAACTCGTCGGAAGCGAAGCTCACGATCATCGACGGCTGAGAGCGTCTCATGGCCTCGATGTCGACGACCTGAAAACGAAGACCCCTCCTCGGCCGGGCCGAGGAGGGGTCTTTCGATTCTCGGCGAGAGTCTCGGGAGGCGCGTCGATCAGAAGTCGAGGCGGCCGTTGGTCGGATTGTCTTCGGCGCTCTCGTGGAGCAGGTGTCCGGTCGCGAACGATCCGAAGGACTGGACGAGGGCACCGACGAAGGGCGGATCCTCGATCTTGCGCTCGTTGCCGATGATGTCGACGGCCTCGTCGCCATCGATCTCGATCCAGCCCGACGTCCAAGGAGTCCCCGTCACGCGGTTGTCCCAGTTGAAGGTCGTGCGCTGGAAGGCATCGCTGAAGTAGCCATCGATGGTCAGCAAGTCGACTGCGTCCCAGCAACGGAAGCGCCAGGAGACGGAGGCCTCGGCTTCGTTGTTGTTGTACGGCGTCAGGTCGAGACGCGTCTCGAAGTCCGAGCTTCCGAGGATGGCGACCAAGATGAGGGTCGAGGTCAAGGCCGGTCCATCGCCCTCCCGGATGTTGCCGAGGAAGCTCGACACGTACATCTTGTCGGAGACCTTGAAGAACTCCTCGTCGTCGAAGTCGAGGTACTCGTCTTCGTTGCCGTTGAACGGCGCCTTGGCGCAGAAGGCGATCGCGTCCAAGGCATAGAGAAAGTTGCCCTTGGAATCGACGACGATCTCGTCACCGATGAGGTAGTTCAGCGCATCGGGGTCGCGCTTGTCGTTGTCGAGGACCTCGGCGATGACGTACAGGAAGCCTCGCTTGGCGCCCGCAACGTGCGTGCTGGCGCGGATCGTGAACTCGTCGCGGGGCGTGAGCGGCTCGAAGCGGTTGAACTCGCGCCAGTTGTTGTCGGCATCGATGTAGATGAAGTGAGCATCGATCGACGTGTCTTGGCTGATGTTCGTGACGCTGACGATCGTGCCGGCGCCGGGGGCCGAGTCGAAGATCGGATAGATCAACAACGCGCCCGGATGGCGACCAACGGAGTCCGCCGAGGCGCAAGGCGCGGCGAGGGCGATCAAGAGCAGGGTCATGGCGGAGAAGGCGATCACGGATTTCAAGGTACGACTCCTCCAGGGGAGCGAAAGAGGTATTCGGTGCCGAACTTACTGAGAGACTCGGTAGGTGTCCGAGAACCGTCCCGCGCTTTGATTCATCAGTTCTCGCTCGGAGCCAGCGATGGCTTGGAGGCAAAGGGCCGGGACGGGCTTCGGGTGACCAGGTGGGGGCCTGTGTCACTGGGAAGAAAAGCTAGCGGAATCCGGCCCAGAATCATACTGGCCGCTCGACACTCGCAGCCCGATTCTTGAGATTTCATGGGGAGTTTCGGCGAGTGATTGTCTGGCCGAGCGCCCTTCTCCCCAAGAAAGAAGGACGCCCGCGCGGCATTCCGCGCGGGCGTCTCTTCGGATTGCGAGATCAGTCGATCAGAGACCGAGTCATCAGAACTCGAGGCGACCGTTGGTCACGTTGTCGGCGGCACTCTCGTGGAGGAGGTGCCCGGTCGCGTACGAGCCGAGGGCCTGGACCATGGCGCCGACGAAGGGCGGGTCCTCGATCTTGGGCTCGTTACCGATGACGTCGACGGCCTCGTCGCCGTCGATCTCGATCCAGCCCGACGTCCACGGGATGCCGGTGTTCCGATCATCCCAGTTGAATGTCGTGCGGAGGAAGTTGTCGTGGAAGTACCCGTCGATCTCGAGGAGTCGCACGGCGTCCCAGCAGCGGAAGGCCCAGGGCGCGGAGCTCTCGGCCTCGGCGTTGTTGTAGGGCAACAGGTCGAGACGGGTCTCGAAATCTGAGCTGCCGACCATCGCGACAAAGATGAGCGTCGTGGTCAGGTTGACCGTGCCTCCATGCGTGGTCTGGCCGAGGAAGCTGGAGACGTACATCTTGTCGGAGACCTTGAAGAACTCCTCGTCGTTGAAGTCGAGGTACTCGTCTTCATTGCCATTGAACGGCGCCTTGGCGCAGAACGGGATGGCGTCGAGGGCATAGAGGAAATTCCCCCGCGAGTCGACGACGATCTCGTCGCCGATCAGATAGTTGAGGGCGTTCGGATCGCGCTTGTCGAGATCAAGATCCTCGGCGATCACGTACAGGAAGCCGCGCTTGGCTCCGGCGACGTGGGTGCTGGCGCGGATGGTGAACTCGTCGCGGGGTGTGAGCGGCTCGAAGCGGTTGAACTCGCGCCAGTTGTCATCGGCATCGATGTAGATGAAGTGCGCATCGACGGACGTGTCCTGGCTGACGTTGGTCACGCTGATGATCGTGCCGGCGCCGCGGGCGGAGTCGAAGATCGTGTAGATGAGCAGAGCACCGGGATGGCGCCCGGCGGAGTCGGCGGAGGCCAACGGGGCGGCGAGGCCCATCAGGGCCAGCGCGAGCGAGAAGGCGGCAACACGTTTCAAGGTCGTACTCCTCAGTTGGGGAGATCACGACTCGGGATCGTCGATGGCCATACAGTGCGCAAAACGAGTGCGATTCCGAGCCAGTTTCATGTTTTGGAGGGGAGCGATGGCCGATTCGAGCGCCGAACGAGATCGAGCCACCAGGGTGGTTCAGTCTCCCCGAGACCTCCCGAAAGTTGGGCGTCTTTGGCCATCTGTGGTCAGGCTAAATCAAAGCGCACCGGAATCAAGGAGGCGGCGAGGACGAATCCGGTCGATCGCCTGAAAGTCCCCATGGCGCCGGCCTCGTGACCGATGAAAAAACTACGCGCGGCTCGAGCTCGCTGGTCGAGAATCGACTGATCATGGGGTCGGAGACGGAAGGAACCAATGAAAGACGCCTCCGCGGCGAGCCGCAGAGGCGCCTTCGTGTTGTCGCGAGGGGCGACGCCCCTAGGCTTTAGAAGTCGAGTCGGCCGTTGGTCGGATTGTCATCGGCACTCTCGTGCAGAAGGTGGCCGGTGGCAAAGAAGCCCCAAGCCTGGACCATGGCACCCACGA
The DNA here is from genome assembly GCA_029260795.1 of Planctomycetota bacterium. GTDB lineage: Bacteria > Planctomycetota > OFTM77 > OFTM77 > OFTM77 > OFTM77. The sequence goes on from JAJDCO010000144.1 coordinate 13,140, forward strand.
AGGGCGGATCCTCGATCTTGGCCTCGTTGCCGATGATGTCGACGGCCTCGTCGCCATCGATCTCGATCCAGCCCGACGTCCACGGAATGCCGGTCTCCCGGTCATCCCAGCCGAATGTCGTGCGGAGGAAGTCGTCGTGGAAGTAACCGTCGATGTCCAGAAGGTTGACGGCATCCCAGCAACGGAAGTTCCAACCAGCGGAACTCTCGGCCTCGGCGTTGTTGTAAGGCAACAGGTCGAGACGCGTCTCGTAGTCGGAGCTGCCGACCATGGCGACGAAGATGAGCGTGGTCCGGAACGGATGATCGCCTGCCCAACGGCCTCCCTGGTGGTTACCGAGGAAGCTGGAGACGTACATCTTGTCGGAGACCTTGAAGAACTCCTCGTCGTCGAAGTCGAGGTACTCGTCATCATTGCCATTGAACGGCGCCTTGGCGCAGAACGGGATGGCATCGAGGGCATACAAGAAGTTGCCCCTCGAGTCGACGACGATCTCGTCGCCGATCAGGTAGTTGAGGGCGTTCGGATCGCGCTTGTCGAGATCGAGATCCTCGGCGATCACGTACAGGAAGCCACGCTTGGCACCTGCGACATGGGTGCTGGCGCGAATCGTGAACTCGTCACGCGGCGTCAGCGGCTCGAAGCGATTGAACTCACGCCAGTTGTCATCGGCATCGATGTAGATGAAGTGAGCGTCGATCGAGGTGTCTTGGCTGACGTTCGTGACGCTGATGATCGTGCCAGCGCCAGGAGCCGAATCAAAAATGGGATAGATCAGAAGCGCACCCGGGTGACGACCCGCAGAGTCCGCCGAAGCGGCTGGCGCGAGAAGGCCCACCAGGGCCAGCGCAAACAAGAAGGCTGCAACGCGTTTCAAAGTCTTCTCCTCCTACTGGAGCGTAACTAGGTTCGGTCGGATCACGGTTGGTAGTAGAGGAGCTCGTCCCTCTGGTGATCCTGATAACATCCTTCAATCAGATCGCGAGAGATTCGGAGTGCGGCCTTCCCCGAGTTCGGTCACTCTCCGGAACCGCTGCGGTACCGATCCTGAACGACACTCGGTGTCTGAACAGAACAGGACTACAGACGTTCACGGATCTTAGACATTGGGGCAGTCAATGCAAGCGCGTTATCGCACCAAAATCCCCTGACCACGGGGAGTTCCGGCCCAGCTGCCGCGCTCGATCGACCGCTCCGAGAGCAGCGGTTCATAAGATGATCGGACCCTTCGGTTTGGACACGGCACAGGGCAACGCCCACGCGCCGTTCGCCCTCCGGACTCGGTACGCTCCCACTCGTTTTTCGCCGAAGCTTCATCTGAGCGTAGCGTCAATCCCGACTCGATCGCGCTCTCCGCGACGCTGAACACGTGGGCCTCGCCGGCCGATCACGTTAGACTCGGGAGCATGTTGCCGCTCACACTGGGCAGAGCCCTTCAGGTCCTCGAGCAAATCGCTCCGCTCGCTCTCGCTGCCGAGTGGGACAACGTCGGACTGCTCGTCGGTGCCCCGCCGGATCGCACCGTCTCCAAATGCCTCCTTTGCATCGATCTGACTGAGTCCGTGCTCGATGAAGCGCTCGAAACCGAGGCAGAGCTCGTCCTCGCCTACCACCCTCCGATCTTCGCTCCACTCCGCCGCCTCGCCGGCGGCTCGCCGACAGAGCGCATCGTTCAACGGAGCCTGGCGAACGGCCTCGCCATCTACTCCCCGCACACCGCTTTGGACGCGGCACCGGGAGGGGTCAACGACTGGCTGGCGGCCACTTTTCCCGATGCGACCTGCGAGGCACTCGAGCCGGCACCCGTCAGGCGAAGCCCTCGAGTCGTGTGCTGCGCGGGTGGACGAGTCGCCGCCGACGGATGGCGCGCCCGCCTCGGGGATCTCAAAGTGACCGAGACAGGGGGACACGTCGAGATCCGTTGCGAGGCATCCGATCTGATCCGCGTCGAGCAGGTTCTCCGGGCGACTCACCCGAGCGTGGAGACCGAGGTTTGGGTGCAAGAGCTCGCCCCGAACGTCGGAGTCGGGCAAGGCCGGCGCGTCACCCTCGCCGAGCCTCGACCTCTCGAGTGGGTCCTGGAGCAGATGAAGGCTCGACTGGGTCCTTGGCCCCTGCGGGTGGCCTTTTCCTCGGCCCATCGCGCGAGCGACGCGAGAGTCGAGACGATCGCGCTCTGCGCCGGAGCGGGCGGGTCCGTGTTATCGGGTGCGCGAGAGGACCTGCTCTGGACGGGTGAGATGCGGCATCACGACGTGCTCGCGGCCATGGCGGTGGGAAGCAGCGTCGTCCTCTCCGAACACTCGCACACCGAGCGCGGTTACCTCGCAGTGCTGGCCGAGCGCCTTCGGAGAGAGTGGGGCGAGTCCGTCAAGATCCACTGCTCGGCCCGAGATCGTGAACCTCTGGAGGTCTTTTGACCGAAGTGGGATTCATCACGAGTTCACCGGGAATTCACAATCGGGCAGTAGCGTGCCAGAAACCGGGAGATATCCCTTTCGCCAGGCTGCTGTGTGCATCGAGGTGAGATGAAACGTCAGAGAATCGTCGTCATCGAGGACGAGCCCGACATCTTGGAGGTGATCCAGTACAATCTCTCGCGGGAGGGTTTTGACGTCGAGGGCGCGCGGGATGGTGAGTCCGGGCTGCGCCAGGTTCGAAAAGGCGATCCCGACTTGGTCTTGCTTGACCTGATGCTTCCGGGCGTGGACGGCGTCGAGCTGTGTCGCAAGCTCAAGGAAGACGAGCTGACCCGCTCGATCCCGATCATCATGGTCACGGCAAAAGGCGAGGAGAGCGATATCGTGCTCGGGCTGGGGCTGGGAGCCGATGACTACATCACCAAGCCCTTCAGCCCCAAGGAGCTCGTCGCTCGGGTCAAAGCCGTGCTCCGTCGCGGTCAGCTTCGTGAGCAGCAGGCGCAGAACGCCCGGATCGTGCGCGATGAGGTGACCATCGATCGCGAACGCCACGAAGTACGGGTCAACGACAAGCCTGTCACCTTCACCGCGACCGAGCTTCGCCTGCTGCACTTCCTGGCGAGCCATCCGGGCAGAGTCTTTACACGCGATCACCTCCTCAGCCGAGTGATTGGTGAAAACGCGATCGTGACCGATCGCAACATCGACGTTCATGTGAGGTCCGTTCGAAAGAAGCTCGGGGATCAGCGGGAGCTGATCGAAACGGTTCGAGGAGTCGGCTACCGCTTTCGTGACGTCGGGTCCTGATCGGTGCTGACGACCCGTTTGGTGTGGCAGCTGTATGCCGGATATGTGGCATTGATCGTGCTCGCCGCCGCCGCAGTGGGCCTCGCGACCACGCGGGGAGCGCGGTCGCCAACGCCCGTCGCGTTCGGACAGGCGTTGGCGAGCGAAGGAAGGCTGGTGCGGAGTCTCCTCCAGGCGAGCGGAGTCGCCCGCGGGGCGGAATCCCTCCACGTTCTCCTGCCGAGCTGGCAACCGCCTGTCGGGACCACGGTCACCCTCTTCACCGAGGAGGGACGCGTCGTCGTCGCCCATCCGAAGCTCGCGGCTCCCCTGACGACTCGAGAGCGCGTCGCGGCTCGCAGCGGGCGCATTCTGGAGGAGAGCAGCCCGAGCGGGCGGGTGCTCGGGGTCGTCTACGAGGTCTCGGGACCGGAGGGGGAGATCGCCCTGCTTCGGCTCACGCGGCCGGCGCCGGATGACCGGTCCGGAGGCGGTATTCAGGCGGAGTTGATCGCGGCGATCGCGGTCGCGATCGTGGCAGCACTCGGCTTGGGGTTCTTCTTCGCGCGGCGTATCACCGAGCCACTTCACCAGATGACGGTCGCAGCGGCGGCCATCGCAGGGGGGGACTACCAACGCCGGGTGCGGCTCGATCGCGCCGACGAGATTGGTCAGCTGTCGAAAGCCTTCGACGGCATGGCCGCACAGCTCGAGGAGCGTGTGGCGACGATTACCCGAGACCGCAACAAGCTGCTCGCCATCTTCGGTGGCATGATCGAAGGCGTGGTCGCCGTCGATCGCCAGGAGCGGGTGGTTCACATGAACGCGGTGGCAGGGCGTCAGATCGGAGCGCAGCCGAAAGCGAGCGAAGGGCGCTTCATCTGGGAGATGACACGAGTGCGCGCCGTTCCCGAAGTTCTCGGCCGGACGCTGAAGACGGCCCAGGGTTGTCGTCAGGAGGCGCACGTCGTCGGAGATCGAGGCGACCGGATTCTCGAGCTGAATGCCGCTCCCCTCCAGGACGGCTTAGAGCAGCTCGTGGGCGCGGTCGTCGTGCTGCACGATCTCACTGAGCTGCGACGGCTCGAGTCGGTTCGGCGCGACTTCGTCGCCAACGTGTCGCACGAGCTCAAGACGCCCGTGACGGCGATTCGCGGAATGGCCGAGACGCTGGTCGATGATCCCGACATGGACGAAGAGACGCGGCTGCGCTTTCTGGGTCGCGTCAAGGACCAGGCCCTGCGGCTGACGACACTCGTCACGGACTTGTTGACCCTGGCGCGGCTCGAGTCGGCGAGCGGCTCCGACGAGGCCCGTCGCCTCGACCTGCGGTCGCCCGTTCAGGCGGCGGAGCGAGCCGTGGTTTCCACGGGCTTGCGTCCGGGCGTCGAGGTTTCGGTCGAGCTTCCGGACCAGGAGGTGCCGGTCGAGGGCGACAGCGAAGCGCTTCAGGAGGCGACCAGCAATCTCTTGGACAACGCGCTGAAGTATACGCCCGACGGCGGCCGGATCTGGATTCGCCTGTGGGTCGAAGGCCACGAGGCGATTCTCGAGGTCGAAGATACCGGCATCGGCATTCCACCGCTGGAGCAGAAGCGGATCTTCGAGCGCTTCTATCGGGTCGATCGGGCTCGCTCGCGAGAGCTGGGCGGAACCGGCCTCGGGCTCTCGATCGTCAAGCACGTCTGCCTGGTCCATCGGGGAGACGTGATGGTCGAGAGCCAACCGGGCATCGGCAGCACTTTTCGGGTCCGCCTGCCGGTGATCGGAGACAGTGTCTGACCATCAGGATTGCAGGAAGCGGCGCGTTTCATTTGAATGAAGGATCGCTCATCAGTCTGGCGGCTCTCTTCGGTCCGCGCTGATGGCGCTCACGGGAAGTAAAGGCGAGTGATGGGCAAGCATCTGGAACGCGACCTCGAGGTCCTCAAGCGAGAGATCCTGACGATGGGCTCGCTCGTCGAGGAGGCGGCCTTCAAGTCGACTGCTTCGCTGATTGATCGACGCCCGGACCTGATTGAGGAGGTGCTCGAAGGGGACGATCGAATCGATCAGAAGGAGTTGGAGATCGAGGAGGAGTGCCTGAAGATTCTCGCCCTGCACCAGCCGGTCGCCAGCGATCTCCGCTTCGTCGTCTCGGTCATGAAGGTCAACAACGACCTCGAGCGCATGGGAGATCTGGCGGTGAACATCGCCGAGCGCGCGGCCCATCTCTCACGCACCGAGCCCATTGGTGTCCCGCTCGACTTTCGGCGAATGGTCGAGCTGGTCCGGAACATGGTTCGGTCGAGCCTGGATGCGCTCGTCAATAAGGACACGGCACTGGCACGGCGCGTTTGCGATCTCGATGACGGTGTCGACGACATCAACCGACAGATGTTCCAGATCCTGCAGCGCACGATGCAGGAGGACGCCTCCTCGATCGAGCGCGCCGTCGATACGCTGTCGATCTCACGTCACCTCGAGCGCATCGCCGATCTCGCGACGAACATCGCCGAAGACGTGGTCTTCCTGGTCGATGGTGACGTCATCCGGCATCAGCACGACGATCAATGAGCGGCGTCCCTTCGTCGGCGAGCACCTCGCCGAGCCCCTGTCGTCGACGGATGCAGCGCGCCCGGCCATCCTCGATCCAGACCTCCGCCGGCCGTGGGTGCGAGTTGTAGTTCGAGCTCATCGAGAAGCCGTAGGCGCCGACTCCTTCGAGCACCAAGAGCTCGCCGACGCATGCCTCGGGGAGCGATATCGGCTCGACCACGCCCTGAGCGTCTTGGGTGAAGACGTCACCGGACTCGCACAGAGGACCGGCGATGACGACCGGCTCGACCGTGCGGGAAGGCTCGGTCTCGCGAGCCCCCAGGCGCACGGGATGCCGCGCTCCGTACATCGCAGGCCGCATCAAGGTGTGGAAGCCCGCGTCCACCAGGTAGAAGAGCTGTCGGCCCGTTCGTTTGATCGCGCGGATCTCGGTGATGAGTGTGCCGCTTTCGGCCACGAGCCGGCGGCCCGGCTCGACCTCGAGATGGAGCGGGCTGCCGAGAGCTTGGGCGAGGCGGTCGCGCGCGGCGAGGCAGTGCTCGGCGTAGGCCGCGACGTCGAGCTCGTCGTCCTCGGGAAACAGCGCGACCGGGAGACCGCCGCCAACGCTGATGGTGCGGAGTGGCGCGTCGATTGATCGACCGATCCGCTCCAGGGCGTCGCCGACTCGACCGAGCTGGGCGAGATCGGTGCCGGAGCCGATGTGCAGGTGCAATCCCGTCACCTCGAGACCGACTGCCCGCGCCCGCCTCACGCAAGCAGGCGCTTCCTCGTGCCAGATGCCGTGCTTCGACCACTCGCCGCCGGTATTGGTCTTGCGACTGTGCCCGTGCCCGAATCCCGGGTTGATGCGAAGCGTGATCTCCCCCTGCGAGCGGAATGCGCCGAGCTGCTCGATCATGTCGGCCGAGCCGCAGTTGACGTGAACGCCGCTTTCGACGACGCGCGCGAGTGCCCGGTGCTCGAAGAGGTCGGCCGTGAAGACGACGGGTGGGGGAGTGCCTCTGGCGCTGAAGCCGACCGCGAGCGCATGCAGCAGCTCCCCCTCGCTGACCGCATCGACGAGCACGCCCCGGTCCCGCAGCCACGTGAGCAAGACACCATTCGAGTTCGCCTTCTGAGCATACCGAATCGTGTCGAAGGCCTTCAGCTCGGCCAGCCGCCGCTCGATCGTCTCGGGGGAGTAGACATACAGAGGAGTCCCGAAGCTGTGGGCCAGCTCCGTCACCGGGAGACCGGCGATGGTCGGGCGATAGTGGCTCGAGGAAGCGGGCATCTGGGCTCCGGGCGAATCGAGGAAGCCGATCGACGCGTCTCAACCGTCCTTCTACCTCAGTCGGTGATCGAGATCGAGACGTGTTCCGGTCGGGGTCGAGGGCGGAGCGTGCCGCGATGGGAGCGCGGTTCCGTGGTCACCGTTGACGCCGGACCCGACTTCGGAAAGGCTGTTCGATCGACGCACCCGTACGAAGGACCTTCGAGAGCCGAGGAACGGATGGAAGAGAACGAGATCGGACTCCTGCCCGCCGTCGAGGTCGTGACCGCTGAGCCCGTGACGGCCTCTGTCATCTGGCTCCACGGTCTCGGTGCCGACGGACACGACTTCGAACCGCTGGTGCCATGTCTCGGTTTGGAGCCGAGAGGAGTGCGCTTCGTCTTTCCTCACGCACCCAGCATTCCAGTTTCGATCAACGCCGGCTCGGTCATGCCCGCCTGGTATGACATCCACGACGGGGACCTGAGCCGCCGGCACGACGAGGCTGGCATCCGGCAGTCCCACCTCCGCATCGAGGCTCTGCTGGCGCGTGAGGTCGCTCGTGGAATCCCCGCACACCGCATCGTCCTGGCCGGCTTCTCGCAAGGGGGAGCGATGGCTCTCTTCACGGGCCTTCGACATGCCGAGCGCTTGGCCGGGATCCTGGCCCTGTCCTGCTACCTCGTCCTCGAGGAGACTCTCGCCGAGGAGTGCAGTCCGGCGAACCAAGACGTGCCGATCTTTCAAGCGCACGGGCTTGCGGATCCGATGGTCGCGATCGCGCGCGGCCTCGCGGCGCGGGCGGACCTGACCGCCCGGGGCTACTCCGTCGAGTGGCACGAGTATCCGATGCAGCACGAGGTCTGTCCGGAGCAGATCGCCCAGGTGAGCGTCTGGTTGCGTCGGGTGCTGGATGTCGACTGACGGGTGCCCTCGGCGCTCGCCACCCGCATCGAACGCGGCACAGATGTGACGATACGTTTACGCCGGACTCTCGGAGGACTGCGCTAGACTCGTCTCTCGTCGCCGCCTCGGTGTCACGGGTTGCGGTGGTTCCAGTTCCGTGTTTTCGGGAGATCGACCATGCTCGCTGCGATTCCTTGGCTCGGTGGCTTCCTCGCCTGCGCTCTCTCGATCGGCGTCGAAGAGACCCCCATTGAGGCACCGATCGTTCGCGTCGCGCTGTTCAAGAACGGGCTGGCCGTCATCGATCGTCGAGTGACGGTGCCCGGACCGGGACGCTACCGCCTCGACTCGGTTCCGACACCCGCCCACGGGACGTTCTGGGTCGAGAGCGACGCTCGGGTGTTGTCGCGAGTCGAATCGCGGGACGTCGAGGTACCGATCGAAGAGGCCGATTCCTTCTATCAGGAGATCGTTGGACGGAGAGCGGTGATCTTCTTCCGTGACGGTCGGCTGCCGCCGGCCGAGGGCCTGGTACAGCGCTGGATTCCGTTCAACAACCAAAACGCGCTGACGTTCTCACCGGGCCAGGCGGGTCATCTCGTGCTCGAGACGGAGACGGGTCGGACGTACGTCGACACCTCGTCGATCGTCTCCATTCGGAGTGATGGGCATCCCTCGGCGGTGGCCGCTCGGCGGCCCGTCTTGCTTTTCGACGTCGAAGGCACCGGCGAAGGAGGCTCGACGCTCCGGATCCAGTACCTGGCGAATGGGCTCTCCTGGGCACCGAGCTATCGCATCGACACAAGTGATCCGAAGCGCCTGCACCTCGAGCAGAGCGCCGTCCTGCTCAATGAGCTGGAGGATCTCGATCAGGTCGAGGTCGAGCTCATCTCAGGGTTCCCAAACCTCGAGTTCGCCCGCATCACCTCTCCGCTGGCGGCGCAGTCGACCTGGACCGATTTCTTTCAGCAGCTCCAAGCCGGTGGAGCGGCCAACTCGCAGTCGATCTTCGGCAATCGGATGATGACGCAGCAGGCGATCACCTCGAACTTCGCTCCCGCGATGTTGGGACCCGTCTCGATGGGCCCGTTGGATCCCGAGCGAGAAGGCGTCGACATGCATTACCAACCGATCGGCCGGGTGGACCTCGCGAAGGGCGCCTCATTGAACCTGAGCGTTGCCACCGGTGGTGCCGACTACGAGCGCATCGTGTCCTGGACCGTTCCGGACGTGCGGGACTCTCAGGGCCGTCGCCGTCGCGGCAGCGACTCGGATGACGATGGCTCGCCTTGGGACGCCCTGCGATTCCGGAACCCACTCAAGATCCCGATGACGACGGCACCGGCGTTGGTCGTCGCATCCGGCCAGCTGCTCGGGCAGAGCGCGAGCCTCTGGGTGAACCCGGGCGGGGAGACGACGCTCCGGGTGACCAAGGCGTTGAGCGTGCAGACGCGCAGCATCGAGCTCGAGCGTGAAGGCTCCCGTGAGATCGTGTATGTCGGAGCCGACGACTTCTGGCGCACCGAGGTCGATGGAGAGCTGGTCGTACGCAACTACCGGACGGAGCCGGTCACGCTCGAGATTCGGCGCCGGTTCTCCGGTGAGCTGATCCAGTCGAGCGAGACCGCGGAGACTCGTCTGCTGGAAGAGGGCGTTGCGACGGTCAATCGTCGCTCCGAGCTCGTTTGGCGGACCACGCTCGAAGCGGGTGAAGAGCACACTTGGACCTACCGATATCGTGTGCTCGTGAACAAGTGAGTCGAGAGGCCAGGCTCCGCTCGCCAAGACGCAGCGGAGCCGGCCTTCAATACCAGAGTCCCGATACGTGCCAGCGCGGCCCTCGCGACACGACGGCCAGACGTTGCGGCACGCGGACCGGGCCCGGAAGACGTTCGAACTCCTTGGCGCGTGGAACGGCTTCGCGGCTGAGCAGACGTCGAATCCTGTCCGCGGTCGGAGGATGGGTTCGCAGCAGGGAGGGCTCGGGGACGCGCCGGCCGAGTCCGACGAGGTCTTCCCAGAGCCGCCCCTCGTAGCGCTCCAACCGTTCGAGGGCGAGGGCGAGGCCAACCGGATCGGTGGTGATCTCCACGGCGAGATCGTCGGCCGCATACTCGCGGGTCCGCGCGAGGCCGAGCTGAAGGAGGCTGGTCAGCGTGGGAGCGATCGCCAGGAGCAGGAAGCCGAACCACCAGACTCCCACCTTGCCCACCACGGCGAGCGGCAGCGTCACGAGGACGAAGACGATTCCAACGAACGAGATCCAGCGCGTGAAGCGCGTGATCCAATCGGCGACACCCAGGATGTAGGTGTCCCTTTGGATCAAGTGAGACACCTCGTGGGCGAGGACTCCGGCCAGCTCGCGCAGTGACAGCTGGCGCAGCAGGCCATCCGTGACGGCGATGACCGCGTCCCTAGTGGATCCGATCGTGAAGGCGTTCAGCGCGGAGCTGGGAAGGTAGTAGAGCTCGGGCACCTGGGACAGGCCCGAACGGAGGCAGATCCTACGCAGCAGCTCGTAGGCGGAGGGGAGCTCATTCACATGCACCGGAACCGCCCGATACAGTCGGAGCAAGATTCGGGGCGAGATGCGAGGCATGAGTAAGAACAGCGCGGACGAGACCACACCGAAGGCCAAGGCGCCCCAGAAGCCGAGTACCAAGCCACCACACACGACGTACAGAAGGACCATGCCGCCGAGGAGGAGGCCCGTCTGTCCAATGTTGGGATTCCAGGACCATTTCCAGGACCACCGGCTGCTGAGCTTCTTCAGCAGCTCCGCCGGTCTCGACATGCAACTCTCCGCCGCGTTCGTCCAGGCTCGTTCTCTAGGAGTAGACAGAGTAGGGCGGCGGCCGGTCGGTCGTCAACGTCACAGGAAAAGCAATGCCGGTGTCGGGCACGGCCTGCTCTCGACCACGAGCTGCACGAGCTGCTCCCTCGCCCCAGCGGCGAGAGAGTGCTCGTTGGGCTGCGATTCGGTGCTCGACGACTCAGAAGTCTTCTTGGAGGAACACCTGGAGCAGCTGCTGCAGCCGCTGATTGTCCGAGTGCTCCTTCGCGATGAGCTTCGTGAGCTCTTTCGCGCCCTTCGAGTCCCCGAGGGCCTGTCGGTTGATGGCGAGCCAAACCATCGCATCGCCGTAGTGCGGGTCACTCTTGTGGGCTGCCTCGAAGAGGGGAAGAGACGTCTTGGGGCCTCCGCCGTACTCCTCGGGCTTGAAGTACTCGAAGACGCCGGCGTGGGCGAGGATGATCGGGTTGTCGGGCTCGAGATCGCGCGCCGTGGCCAGGTGCTCTTGGGCTTCCATGGCCAGCATCATGGTCTCTTGCATGTCAGTCATGTCGATGCGCTGCGCCAGGGTCATCGCGAGCGCGGCGTGCGCTTCGGCATTCTTCGGATCGGCCGCCACGGCCTTCTCCAAGGCCTTGCCGGCCTCGACCAGCAGCTTCTTGCCCTGCTCGGGATTCACTTGCTCGAAGCGCGACGCGAGCTGCCAATGGGCGAGGCCCAAGAAGTGCTCGCGCCAGCTCGTCGACTTCTCAGCCGTGAGCTCGGAGAGCTTCTTCCCGACCTTCTCGAGGTCTTCATTGGTGCCTCGATCCGCCGCGGTCTCCAGCTCCTTCGCCAGTGCGGTGAGCGGGGCATCGGCCTTCAAGGCCTTCTGCCCGGACAGCGTCTGAAGTCGAACCGTGACTTTCTTTGCGTCAGCCTTCACGAGCGCCGGCTTCTCGGCCTTCGGTTCGTCCTGTCCGAATGCCTCGCCGGTTCCGAGGAACGCGGCGAGAGAGATCAGGATAGTCAGTGATCGCAGCATGAACATCGGGAACTCCTTATTGAGCTCGTGGAAGACCGGAGGCCGAGCCGGGCTCGGTGATCCGGCGAAAGTCGGGGCTAGCGTTTCCGTTCGAGAGAGATCTCACGGGGACCGGTGGCATCAGTGCGGACGTCGACCTCGACCCAATGCTCTCCGTAGTCCGGATGGGCGACGAGCAGACGGGCGGCTCCCAAGCGGCAGCCCGGATATCGAATGCGACCCGTCGAGTCGCTCATGTGGACCACGCTGGGGTCGCAGGCCGGGGGTCCATCTTGCAGAAAAAGCAAGCTGAAGGCATTGCGGATCGGCTCCCCGGTCCGCGCATCCTGGAGTCGGACCTCGAAGTCGGCCCCTCGCGGAATGCGGATGGTCAGCTCGGTCGGAGTCTCTTCCGAGAGGACGATGCCCGGCACGACATACGTTCCATGGGAGCCGCCGATCGCTACGATCAGGTAGGTGCCCGCTTGCAGATCTCCGAGCTCGAACGATCCGTCCAGGTTCGTGACCACGCGGCCACCGTAGGCGTCCATCGAGTCGCCCGGTCGATAAAGCAGCAGGCTGGCCGATCCGATTGGGGCCTCCGTCTCGGCCGTCAGGACGCGTCCACGGATTCGGCCCTCGGGCAACCGAACCTCGAGCTCGCGGCTTTCGCCAGCTTCCAGGGCGATCGTCGTGTAGGACGACATCGAGAGCGAGAAGCCTCTCTGAACGAGAACCTGAAAGCGACCGGCGGGGATGTGCGAGATCGAGTAGCGGCCCTGCTCGTCCGAGGTCCCGGTGCGAAAGAAGTCGTTCTCGATCACGATGATCGTCGTACGAGGCTGCGGCCGGCCTTTCGCATCGAGGACTCTCCCGGAGAGCGTTCCCAAGTCGGACGGACCACCGACCAGCAGCTCGCTGACTCGGCCGGGCCGGATGGACAAGCGGTGGATCCTCACTTCGGACTGGGTCGGGGTCTCGTTCTCCTCGTCGTGCTCGATGACGAAGTACTCTCCCGGCAGGAGGTCGTCGAGCTCGAATCGGCCGCTTGCGTCCGTCGTCGCGATGGCCTCGAGCCCGTACCAAGTGCCGTCCGCGACCACCATGGAGTAGTCGCGGCCCTGGACGGGCTCGCCGTCCTCGTCCTTGACCTCCGCCTGCAGCGTTCCCGTCGGTTCGAGTCGAAGCTCGATCTCGGTGCTCCCTTCGCGACGGATCGACACGTCGGTCGTGACGACCGAGCCCGCTCCCGACCGGTGTGCCCGCAACTTGTGGACTCCGGATGAGAGAGGGCCGAGTCGGAAGTGTCCTGACTCGTCGGCGATCGTGCTCCAGGGACCCCCCGTGGTCTGGAGGAGCTCACCCCAGCTCGGCGGGCTGTCGGAGAGGCTGAAAACACGAGCGCCCGCGACGGGCTCCCCATCGATGCCGACCACGACTCCGGTGAGCCAACCGCCCCCGCCGAGCGTGGCCGTCACCGTCTCGGACGTGCCGGGCGTGAGCTCGAGCGGATCCGAGCGCCAAGTGGGTTGTCCGGGCGCCTGTACCCAGACGCGGTAGCTCCCGGGGGCCACATCGGGCCAAGTGAGCCTTCCGCTCTCACCTTCATACGACCGGCTCTGAGGCTCGGGACGGTCGTAGCTCGTGACGAGCTCCTCGAGCGTGACCTCGAATGCAGGGACCGGTCGGTCGCTGCCTGGCTGTCGGACCTCGATGGTCAGCTCGAGCAATGCGGGCAGGGTGAGCTCGACATCCGACTCGCCCGCCTCGACACCGAGGGCTTCGGCCTCGGCGTGGCCGGCTCGGCGAGCCACCAGTCGGTAGGAGCCCGGTGCCAGGCCCGCGATTCGAAACGAGCCTCCGGATTCCACCGACGCCGTGACGCGCGACAGCCGTTCGGCATCCTCGCCGAGGCCCTCGGCTTGAATCGTGACCGCGTCGAGGCGCTGACCGAGAGTGTTCTGTGCCCAGCCAGTGATCATGCGCGCGGGAGCCATCGAGAAGACGAGCGGCCTGACGGGCACTCCCGGCTCGACGGCCACGGCCTGTCGAACTCGGCCCCATTCCACACCGCCCGCCTCGAGCCACCACGAGCCCGGCGGCAAGGCGATCTCGAAGGTGCCATCGTCGGCGGTGCGTGCCTCGACCGCCGTCAGCTCGGAGGCCTTCGTGGGCCGTCGGGCGCGGAGGGCCACGCCTGGAAGACCGCGCCCCGAGTCGTCGATACATCTTCCGAAGCACGGCGTTGCCGCATCGTCTGGATTGGCACCCCGACCGTTCGAAGCGGTTTCGGGATTATCGGACTGCACTGCGAGCGCCGACTCCGGCGGGACCGGATCCGTTCCGAAGGTCATCGAGCGACCCGCTTCGAGATCGAGTACGCGATCACCGTAGTGGACCGTCCAGAGGCCGGACTCCGAGCTGACTCGAATCTCATCGGCGCCGCCAGACCAGCGGATCGCCAGGCGGGCTGCTTCGAGATCCTTCGGAGACGCGACGCGCAGGCTCGCCGCGAAGACCTCAACCGCCCGGCCACTCTCTCCGAGCTGGAGCGTCAGGTCACCTCGGGTCAGCTCGAGCTGGAGGAGGTCCCGATCGGATCCGACGGCGAGCTCGCTCTCCTGCTTCAGTCGCGCCTCGATGTCGTCGGCAAGGAGCACGGTCAAAGCCGACTGTCGCGTCTCGACGAAGCCTCGCTCGATCTCGACCTGCCCGCCGGCGATCTCGATCCAGAGCTGATCGGGTGCCGTGCGCCAGCGCGGTCGACCGGAATCGCGCAGCAGCGCGACGGTGACGGTTATCACGATCAGGGCGGCCGCGGCGAGACCTACGGTCCAGGCGCGTCGTCGACGGATCACGCGCTCGGGGAGGCGGCGTGCAACGCGGCGACGCAAAGCCAAGGAGAGCTCGCCTTCGAACTGCGCGGAGGGAGGATCATCGATCGCACCCGTCTCGAATAGGCGCTGCAGGTTCTGATGGAGTGGTTCATCGGAGCGCGTCATGGCGCGAGATCCTTCTCGAGGGAGTCCGGTCCGAGATTCGTCAGGTCTTCGGCGGTCTGCGCTCCGGTGCGAAGCCGGCGAAAGGCCTTCTTGAGGCTCTGACGAGCACGAACGAGAAGCGACTCGACCGCTTTGGTCGACTGGTCTCGGCGCTCCGCGATCTGAGGCACTGATCGGCCCTGGTAGTACTGCTCGACCAGGACTTCTTGGTGGTCGGCGGGGCAGAGCGAAAGTGCGAGCTGGACCAGCTGGGCGGTCTCCTTGCTCGCGAAGACCTGCTCCGGGAGGTCTCGGTCGCATTGGGCGAGGTCGTCGAGCGTCGGACCGGCTTCGGCGAGAGACAGCGTGGGCAAGCGGCGCTTCCGAGCGACTCGAGCGACCTTCCAGCGCGCGATGCCGCACAGCCAGGCATAGAGTGAGCCTTCGCCTCGGTAGCGCTCGATCGAGTCGATCGCGGCGAGGAAGGTGTCCTGGACGATCTCCTCACACTCGGCGTGACGACCTCCGACCCGGAGCAACACGAAACGATAGAGCGGGCGAAAGTGTCGACGGAAGAACTCGCGGGCGGCCTCGTCCGAACCGAGGCGCAAGGCCGAGCAAAGAGCCGTCGCGTCGAGCTCGGGGAACTCGGTGTCGGCGAGGCTCTCGGGGGTTCGACAAGAGTGTGAGTTCATACCGGCTCGGGCGGGATTCGATGGGAGCTCTCCGGTGGCGACAGCCTGAGGTGCCGTCGTGCCCGATCGCTCCTTCGCGAATTCCAGAAAAAGTGGCCGGCGCGGCGGCTCAGTTGCCGCGCGGCGCAGCCAGCAAGGCACCCCGTCGATCGTAGGCGCCCAAGTCCAGTCGGAACAGACCGATTCCGGTGACGTTCCGCATGCCCTTCACCGCGATCGACTGGCCCGAAGCCGCCCGCTTCAGGCGCGGGAAGCCGAACATCCACGGCTGATACCATCCCGCCGCGATGAGAAATACCGGCGGATCCTCGCCGGGGAACAGCTCGGGATAGGCCTCTCGCGCTCGATGGAGTGTCTCCGGAACGCCCACTCTCTGATCGTTGTCTCGCTCGGGCATCAACGAGAGGATCCACTTCTTCACGACGATGACGTCGGAGGTGCCCCAGGGAACACGCTTCAGTCCCGGCTCCCCTCGGAACTCGTAACGCTCTCGATCGGTCTTTGGGATGAACGGGTGGATCACGGCCCAGGACTGCTGATCGGTCAGTATCGTGCCCGAACGGAGGGAGAGTCGCTCCAGGGCGGGCCGCATCTCTTCAGCGGCCGCCATGGGGATGGCTTGTTCACCGACCGTCTTCAGCCACTGGAGTTCTTTGGTCCAACCGAGAGCATCGAGCAGTGAGCCGCCAAAAACGGCGACCGCGGCCAAGATCCCCAAGACGGGGATGGCTCGGCGTACACCGCTGGCGAGGATCTCCCGAAGGGCGATGGCCATCGGGAGAGCGAGAAACGGAATCCACACCGAGGCCTGGCGGGTCGCTCCGAAGGGGTAGACGTGAGCGAGTGCCGCCACCGAGGCGAGAACGACGACACCGCCGCCAAAGAGCCCGGCCCAACCCAGCCGGCGACGCCAGGCGAAGACCAGGCCTCCGACAAAGAGGATCACCGATACGATCAGCCGCTCTCGACCAAAGGCGTATGAGAGTGCGCCCACGTTCGTCTCGAAGAAGGATCCGATGCCCGTGATGAAGTTCTCCTCGAGCCAGGTCGCGCTCGCCTGGTCGAGGAAGTTCGTCTTGGCCAGGAGCGGCCGCAGGTTGGATTCCCACACCCAGATGCCGGCGGCGATGAAGGGAAGGAGCGCCGCGAGCCACGAGAGCCGGAGCCGTCCCTGGCTCGCGCGCGGCCAGATGCCGGCGGCGACGGTCAGAACGAGAAGACCGCCGGCGAGAACTCCCGCCGAGTAGTGGAGGGTCAAGCCCAGCGCCAACGCCAGCCACGCCGTGAAGATCCAGACTGATCGCCCCGTTCGGAGACCGCGTACGGTCGCGATCGCTCCCAGCAGCAGGCACGGCAAGACCCAGCTGTACTGGCGAATGACGAGGGCCTGCTCGTTCAGTGCCGGGGAGAGGGCGGTCAAGCCCGCCAGGACGAGACCCGTGCCACCGTCGACGACCTCCCGCCCTAGCCAATAGGCCAGCAAGATCGACAGGCTGGCCAAGAGGACCGAGGGGATGCGGAGACGGGCGATGTCGCTCCCGTCCGGCGCGGCGTCCATCGACCACAGAGCCCAATAGAAGAGGGGGGGATGAGGGTGAACGCGGATCACCTCGCGCACGTGCTGGGCGTCGGTGCCAGAGACGATCTCGTGATAGAGGCCTTCGTCGGGATTGAACCAGTAATCGTCGAGCTGGCTCGCACGCCAGAGTCCGGCGGCCGCCGCTAGAACGATCGCGATCCAAACAGTGATGTCGCGGCCGATGGCACGCGGCGGGCTCGTCTCGCGCATTCGCCTCTATCCAAGGGGATTCCAAGAACCGAATCGAAACGGACCTTCCTACCCGAAGGCTTCGAGGGTGTCCAGTCCGGAGGCGACGTCCGATGGGACGGGAGGCTGTGGATGTGGGCTGGGAGGTCGTCGCCCGAGACGGTTCGATCGCCGATCAACCGAAGCTCACCAGGTCACTGCCTCCCCCGGGGGGGCGTTCGCGATTCACGATGTCGGCACGGGCGTCGATGCGAGTGTCGAAGTCGACCGGCAGCGTCTCCAGCTCCTCGTCCTCCTCGATCGCAGTGACGAGGCCTTCCGAACCTCCGACCAAAGTGAAGGTGAGGTCATAGTCGGTCGCGACGCACCAGCTTCGATCCGCCGGGAGCCAGATGGAGGGTGAGCACCAGACCTCGTCCGAGCCGAGGAGCGTGTTCAGCTCAGCCAGGGGACCCAGCCAAAGCTGCTCGGCTTCCCAATCGGTCGTGGCCGCCAGGTCGTAGTAGAAGTAGACATTCGATGTGGAGTCGGACCGAAGCAGATGCGCCGCGAGCCGAAGACACTGGTCAGCGGGAAGCGTGCCTTCATCCGGGCCGACGAGGTGGCGCGGCCAACCTCCGGAGAACCGGGGCAAGAAGGACCACTCGCTGAGCTCGGGGCAGAAATCGAGGCCGTGCTCTTCCGCCAGCTCACGCCACCAGCGGCGCTCGCCGCGGCGTCCCGTCGCTTGGCCGGACTGGGACCAAGTCAAGCGGCGATCCTCGACGTCGGGATCGACGTACATCGGATGCAGGATCTTGAGTGCGCGCTCGAAGCGTCTCGGAAGACGATGCTCGACCCGGAACTCCGGCTCCTTGCCTTCCGGAAGTGGGGAGAGCTCCTCACGAAGCCAGGCGATGTCGTTCAGGTCTTCCAGGCGCTTCATGTGCTCTTCTCGCGAGCAGTCGCGGCGGCGTTTCGGGGTCGGCAGCAGGTGCCTCAGACCGAATGAGAATGGGCAGTTCTAGGCGATTTCGTCGGTTTTTTGCCATCCGAAATCAGTGGGGTATACTTCGTCGTCAGGAAAAGAGGATCCCCACCAGAACCCCACCTTCTGCCCAAATCGACAGACTCGGTCCGTCACCGAAGAAGCCGCTCAGCGTGCTTCAGCCGACCGACCGGGAAGAGTTTCCGCCCAGCCTTCACTCGGAGTCCGTCCATGTCTCAGGACGAAAAACGCGATCGTCATTCCCTCCCCCGAGCTCGCTCGGAGCGCGGCGCCGCGTTCTTGATGATCATTCTCAGCCTCTCAGGGATCGCCGTCATTGCGGGAAGCATCCTTCCTTTGATGGTCAACTCGGGGATGGACGCCTTGCAGAAGAGCCAGAAGGTCAAGAAGAACCTGAAGCGGCTGGCCGATTCCTTCGAGGAGCACTACTACCTCAAGCACTCCCTCCCCGAGAACGCCAACTCGTATGCATTCCGCAACCAGTTCCACGGCCCGATCGTGATGAACTCGATCATTCAGGACGAGTGGGACCGCGGTCAGACGGAAGAAGCGGATGGCGAGAGAAAGAAGCGCAGCCTTCGCAAGATGCGCAAGGACGGTGCGTCCGAGTACGACGGTAAGAAGTCGGTCAAGCTCTATAGCGTGGGTGAGGACGGACTCGACGACGAAGGTGAAGGTGACGACATCGCGATCGAGGTCTCAGTCGACCGACCCGCGGCCCTGATCACGCGTCAGCGACTGCAGGACATTCAGTTCGCCTTGCGGAACTTGCCGCCCATCCAAGAGATCCTGCCCGAGAGCCTCGCCGAGTACTTGCTCGATCCCGGCGGAACGATTCTCGGTATCGAGGACTTCCTCTTCCGACCGACCCTGCTCGCAGGAGACTGGAGTGTCGATCGCGCTTCTCTGCACCTGGGTGCCGAGTACGAGGCCGATGGCTGGGGCAACACGTTCTTCTCGGTCGCCGACGCGCTGAACGTCTTCAGCGCCGGACCGGACGGTATCGCATTCACAGCGGATGACATCAGCTACTGAGATCCGACCGAGCCGCCGTCAGCCCACCCGAGGATCCTCGGGCCAAGCATGCTTCGGGTAACGGCGGCGAAGCTCCTTTCGGACGACCGCATAGGTGGTGTCCCAGAAGCTCTCCAGATCGTCAGTAATCTGCTGAGGTCGGCCATTGGGCGCCAGCAGATGGCAGAGCACGCGCACTCGTCCTCCCGCGACGATGGGAGTCTGCCGAAGGCCGAACAGCTCCTGGATGCGAGCCGCCAAGACGGGTGGCCCTTCGGCGCGGTACCGCAACCGCACGCTCTTTCCATTCGGGAGCTCGAGCCGTTCGGGCGCCTGTGACTCGAGCGCGCGGCGTTGAGCGACCGTCAGCCGCGCATTCAGCCAATCGTACAGCGGGGCCTTTCGAAGCTCGGCGAATGAGAGGCGACCGCGGCACAGGTCCGGAAGAAGCTCTCGCCACAGAGCATCGTCACAGACCGGCAGCTCGAGCTCCGGACGGGCGCCTCGAAGGAATGCCAGACGATGGCACAGCTTGGAGATCGAGTCCCGCGTCAGGTCGAGCGCCTCCTCGAGCTGGGAGACGGCTGCCTGCTCCAAGAGCGCGTCCGATTCGGCGCTCGGCGTGACCGCGATCGGTGTCTCCTGGAGCACGAGGTCCTCATACAGCCTCCGAAGCAGTCCACGGACACGCGCTCGGGCGTGGTCGAACTCGAGGCTCGTCTCGGTACGAAGTCCGGGCTTCGGAAGCCAGGCTTCGAGACAAGCCGCGACGCGCCGTGCGATCGCCTCGCTCCGTGTGCCACGTCGACCCGCAGTGAGGTCGAAGCAGACGAGGAGCTCGGCCTCGCGCACCGCCGAATGCTCCGAAAGGCGCACGCCTTGACCACCCACGAGAACGGCTCGGTCTTCCGACCCGGGTCGGCGTCGAGCGATCCGGTCGGGAAAGGCAGCGACCAGGGCACGTCCAAGTGCGGCTCCGGGCTCCTCGGATTCGATGACCATTTCTCGAGACACCTGTCGGAAGAGCTGATCGCGTGCGAGGAGCAGGTGGCGTGCAGCCCCCGGGCCGAGTCGGCCGATCGGGAAGTCGGTCTGGTGTCGCGCTTCGAAGGCCTCGAGAGCCAAGCAACGATCGCGGAGATCCGAGTCGGAGTGATGGGCGATCGGGCCTCGCTCGGCTCGGAACGGATCGCGTTCGGCGAGGAGGGCGGCTCCCAATGCTGCCTGCTTCCCTTGGCCGAGGCGAGTGCCTTCGAGGAGGAAGCGTGCCAGGCGGGGGGCGAGAGGCAGCTCGGACATCCGACGACCGAGCGCCGAGACACCGCTCGCGTCGAGGGCGCCGAGCCTCGACAGCAGTCGGTCCGCCCGCTCGAGCGCCTCACTCGGAGGCGGCTCGTACCATGGAAACGCGTGCACGTCCGACTCACCCCAGGCATGCAGCTGGAGGACGGCGCCCGCGAGATCGACGCGTTCGATCTCCGGTGAGGTCGAGGCGACGAATGCGCGATGCTCTCCTTCTGTCCAGAGACGATAGCAGGCACCCGGCCGGACGCGGCCGGCTCGGCCCGCGCGCTGATCTGCCGAAGCCGAAGAGATTCTCTCCAGCTCGAGCCGATCGAGCCCTGCACCGGGATCATATCGAGGCACGCGCGCCCAGCCCGTATCGACGACGGCATCGACGTTCGGGAGAGTGATGGAAGACTCGGCCAGATTCGTCGACAGCACGACTTGGCGCGGAGCGTCCGCGCGTAGGACGGCATCTTGTCGCTCCGGCGGGAGATCACCGAAGAGCACCGAGAGCCGGATGCCGCGGTCTGCCAGGCGGGGAGTCAAGTCCTTCTCCGCTCGACGAATCTCTGCCAGCCCCGGAAGAAACACCAGCACGTCCCCCTGGCACTCGCCGATGGCTCGCTCGACCGTCGTCACCAAACGTCGACGCTCGTCGCTCCGATCCGACGGGCGGGCCAGCTCGATCCGGACCGGATGGAGGCGACCATCGCTTTCGATACGCGGACAGCCACCCAAGTACTGGCTCACGGCGCCACCGTCGAGCGTGGCCGACATCACGACCAACCAGAGATCTTCGCGAGCGTCGAGTTGAAGGCGTCGAAGCATGGCGAGTGCGAGGTCACTGTCGAGGTGTCGCTCATGAAACTCGTCGACGACCACCGTCGAGACGGACTCGAGCCAGGGATCGTCCTGCAATCGGCGAAGTAGGATTCCCTCCGTCAGTACCTCCAGGCGTGTGCGGGGTCCGATCTGACGATCGAAGCGGACCTGGTATCCGACGGTGTGCGCCAAGGGTTGACCCAACTCCGAAGACATACGTCTTGCCGCCGCCCGCGCGGCGACGCGGCGTGGCTCCAGGACGAGCACTTTCCCGGATCGCTCGGCGAGGAGGGCCGGCGGAACACGGGTGGTCTTTCCCGAGCCCGTGGGAGCCTCCACGGTCGCGCAGCCGGTGTGACGGAGAGCGTCGACGAGACCGGCCAGGTGGCAGTCAATCGGAAGGCTGATTTGCGCCATCTCGGTATTGGGTAGTGATTTGAGGTCGTCCTGGCCTTGACGGCCCGCCGGGCCTTTGGTAGATCTACGATCCCAGTCGTCCCGGCTCTCGCTCAGATTCATGGCCGCGAGCCAGGGGCGATCGAGCCTGGAACATTGCCCGATCCACAATCGCTCTGGGACGACCATGCGAGGACAAGAGAACTCAATGGGACGCTCGGCGTCCATCCTGCCTTTGGGAAGCCTGGTCGCGGCCTTGGTCATCGGGCCCCTCGTGTGGGCCGCGATACGACCCGCACCGGCCTCGCGGGGTCCTCGAGGACGCTTTGCCGCTTCGGCGCTGCTACGAATCGCGGATTCGAGGGACGACCGTCGCGAAAACCCCGCCGCGACCAGCGGTGATCCCGACGGACAGGATCGAGTCGAGCGCGAAGCTTGGTTCGAGGAGCGTCACCGAGTCGGCCCCGGCGTCTCTTGGCGGCAGATCGAGCGCACGAATCGCCGCCGCGAGGTCGGAAAGCGCAACAAGCTGTCTCAGATGCGCCCCTCGGGTGGGCCGGACTCCGAGGCGCAGGCGAGCTCGAGCTGGCGAGAGATCGGGAGCCGGAATCAAGCCGGCCGGATGCATGCCGCTCGACACTCGAGCGACGGCCAACGCCTGTATGCCGGCTCTTCGGCCGGAGGAGTCTGGCGGTCCACGGACCTCGACGGCACGGATTGGGAGCCGCTGGGTGACAACCTGGCCGGCGGCGCGCACGAGCTGGAGATTCTGCCGGGCGCTTTTGCAGGAGCGCCGGATGTGATCGTGCGAGGGACGAGTGACCTCTGGGTCAGTCGAGACGAGGGCCTGACGTGGGAGCTCCCGACCGGTCTCCCGTCAAATCTGAACAGCGTCCGGCGCTTGCGCCAATCGAGCGACGGCTCGAACACGCTCTATGTCGTCTTGAGTGAGCGCATCGGAATCGCCAATCACTACGGCGTCTACCGGTCGACGGATCTCGCACTGTCGTTCACCAAGATCCGTGGCCTGGGATTGGACCCCGGCGATCTGTGGACGCGACGTGATGGCAGCCCGGACGTGTACGTGCTCGAAGGCAACGCCGTCTCGACGAGCATCGACCGCGGCGACTCGTGGTCGGTGGCCGGCTCACTCCCGGCTGCCGTCAAAGGCGGTGAGCTGACCGGCTCGGAGGCGGGAGCCCCGCGCCTCTGGGTCGTCGGTCGTGCCGGGGGAGCTCGCAAGCTGTATCGGTCGGACGATGCCGGTGGGAGCTGGACCTTCAAGCGCGACGTCAGCGACTACTGGGATTCGATGAACGCCTCGATCGTGGATGCGGACCGATTCGCATGGGGCGGTGTCGAGGTCCATCGCACGACCGACGGTGGAGACACGTTTCAGATCGTGAATGGCTGGGGCGAGTACTACGGGAACCCGGCCGGCAAGCTCCACGCCGACGTGCCCGGAATTGACGTGCTGCCCGACGGTGGCGGGGGCGAGCTGTGGTACGTCGCCACCGACGGCGGATTGTTCCGCTCGACCGACGGCCTGCTGACGGTGGAGAACCTCTCTCTCCAAGGGCTGCGCGTCAGCCAGTACTACTCGACCCATACCTCGAGCGCGAACACCGACCACGTCGTCGCGGGCGCGCAAGACCAGGGCTATCAACGCGCGGATGTACCGGCTCCCGGCCTCGATCACTTGCTCGACTTCGACCAGATGATCAGCGGTGACTATGGCCATCTCACGTCCGGAAACGGGTCGCACACCTACCTCTACTCGGTGTATCCGGGCTTCGTGCTGATCCAGATCGGTGAGGACTTCCCGCAGCTCGCTTTCGCGGATTTTCCGAGCGGTGAGAGCTACGGATGGATGCCGACGGTGACCGCCGATCCGTTGCACCTCCCGAGCTTCTTCTTCTGCGCGACCAAGCTCTATCGATACAGTCGGGTCGGAATGACCTTCGGTTGGTCGTCGACGATCTGGTCGGGTCAGAGCTTTCAAGCCTCATCCGGTGAGTATTTGACGGCGGTGGCATTCTCGCCGCTCGACCCGCAGCGCGCCTTCGCCGCGACCTCGCATGGGCGTCTGTTCCATTCGCTCGATCAAGGCGTCAGCTGGACCCAGTCGACGACGACTGGGCCGTCGGCACACTACTTCTACGGCACGGCGCTCCTGCCGAGCGCGACCGACGTCGACACCGTGACCGTCGGCGGGAGCGGCTACTCGAACCCGGCCGTCTACCGCAGCACCGATGGCGGCGTGACGTTCGCACCCTGGTCGGAGGGCCTGCCGTCCACTCTGGTGTACTGCCTCGGCGAATCGCCCGATGGCAGTGGCGCAGTCTTCGCCGGAACTGAGCTCTCCGCTTATCGGCGAGATCCGCAGGGAGGCACCTGGCTCGACGTGGCCGCAGACGAAGCGCCGCTGACGACCTACTGGTCGGTGGAGGCGGTCGCGGATCAAAACGTGATGCGCTTTGGAACCTACGGTCGCGGGATCTGGGACTTCGTCGTCGGACCGACGTGCCGGTACGAGGTCTACGGCGTCGGCGTCGGAGGCGCGAATGTGCTCACGCTCGATTCGACCTCGTCGACGAAGATCGGGACCTCGCACGTGCTGAGCCTCTCGGGCGGTCAACCCTTGGCGGCGGGAGCGCTATTGGTCTCCTTGAACAGTGCTTCCCTTCCGGCCTTCGGGGGGACGCTGCTGGTGGACATCTCGCGCGCCTTTTCGATCCCCGTGACGGCCTCGATCTGGGGCGCGCGGGACACGTCGGTTCCGATCCCGATGAATCCGAACCTGGTCGGAATCTCGCTGTACGGTCAAGGCGCATTGCTCGATCCGAACCAGAGCCGCGGGTGGGCGTTCAGCAACGGACTGCGCGGCGAGCTCTGCGAATAGGCACGAGCCTCGCCTTCGGAGAGCCGCTCTCGACTCCGTTCGGACAGGCTCGGAATATGGTTGGCCTGGCGGAAGTTCGTGCTAGCTCGTACGACCCTTGTGCGAGCGAGCGGCGCCCATCGCAGTCGCCGTGCCCCGGTTCGAGACGACGATGTGAATCAGAGGATTGAGAACATGTTCAGTACCGTCTTGGCGATTCTGTTGTCCTGGATGTCCCCGTCGGATCTCAGTCCGACTCCGGCCGAGAGCTTCGAGATCGACGGCGGACACTCATCGGTTCTGTTTCGCGTGACGCACTTCGGCGTCGCTCCCTTCTACGGCCGCTTCAACGACGTCTCGGGCTCCGAGCCGCCTCAGCTCCGCTCGGCCGTCTTCGACTTCGCGGGTCGTTTCCCGCGCAGAGCCTCCTCCGCCCGACGCTTCTTCGACGCGGCCCACGAGCAGATCGGACACTGGCTCAGATCGTGTCGCGCGGCCGGGCAGTGCTCTCGGCCGAAGTAGATGATCTGCAGGTGGAGCTTGTTCCAGGTCTCGCGGGGGAAGAGCTTCTTGAGATCCCGCTCGGTCTGTTCCACCGATCGACCGCTCGACAGGCCCCAGCGCGCGGCGAGCCGATGGATGTGGGTATCGACGGGGAATGCCGGCACGCCAAACGCCTGGGCCATGACGACGCTGGCCGTCTTGTGCCCGACACCCGGCAGCGTTTCGAGGGTCGCGAGATCTTCGGGCACGATGGCATCGAAGTCCTCGACCAGGATGTTCGAGAGCCGGTGGATCGCCCGCGCCTTGGTGGGTGCGAGGCCACAGGTCCGAATGAACCCGAGGATCTCATCGGCCGAGAGCCCGGCCATCTCACGGGTATTCGACGCCCGCTCGAAGAGAGCCGGCGTCACCCGGTTCACTCGGGCATCGGTCGTTTGCGCCGACAACAGAACGGCGATCAGCAGAGTGAACGGATCGCGGTGGTCCAGAGGAATCGGAGGTGCCGGGTAGAGCTCGTCGAGAATGGCCTGAATGCGCTCGGCTTTGTCGGCGCGTTTCACTCCGGCGACTCCGACTCTTCGACGATCAGCTCGGGCCGCCGGCTGCAACGGGATGCTCGTCCGTGGCGCCGATCAGGAAGAAGCGTCCGATCTTGACGTCGAAGATGTCGCCGTCGTCCCGGATCATCTGAAAGCTTCCTTCGAGAGTTCCCCAACGAGTACCGAGGGGACAAAAGCTGGTGTACTCGAAGGTCTCACCAGGCGCAATCTCGGGCGTCTGGCCGACCACTCCCGGTCCCGTCACTTGATCTTGCTGCCCGTCCGAATCGATGACCAGCAGCTCGCGAGAAACGAGCTTGACGCTCTGCTCGCCTTCGTTGCTGATCGTGATGTGGTAGGCGAAGTAGAAGTGCTGGTCGTCCGGGCTCGAGTGCTCGGGAAGATACTGAGAGGAGGCGCGTACGCGCACGGCGTGAGTGACGCACTCCGAGGAGACCGCCTGGTCCATTCTTCTCTCTTCGGTCATCGCTAGGCTGATCCGGTGTTCGTTCCAGTTGGCGCTGCAAGAGCGCCCGGGGTGTTCCATCCGACCACTGACTGCCCGGTCCCGTCAGCAAGGTCGCGGCCCTCCAGCTTGCCCGAAGTCGGGCGACGGGCCAACGCCTTTTTTCGGTTCCGGGAGGGTGGCTCGGAGGGCGCCGCTTGTCGTGGATCGACGTCGGGCCCGAGGCAATCCCGCAGGGTCGGATTCGCTGGTGACGCACCTCGTCTCGGCCCGGTAGACTGCTGCGCTCCGCCACCTTCAAGACCCTGAAAAGACCCACTCGAAGAGCGACGATGCTGGACCTCCTGAACCCCGAGCAACGGCGTGCGGTCGAGACGACCCAAGGTCCGGTCCTGGTGCTCGCCGGGGCCGGCACGGGTAAGACCCGCGTCATCACCTATCGAATCGCTCACCTGCTCGAGCGGTGTGCGGGTCCCGAGAACATTCTCGCGATGACGTTCACGAACAAGGCGGCGGGCGAGATGCGTGAGCGGGTCGCCGAGCTGGTGGGAGACGGGGCTGCGAGCGGCTTGACGATCGGTACGTTCCATGCCTTTTGCGTTCAGCTCCTTCGTCGCCACTCCCGACAGCTCGGGATGCCGAGCGGCTTCTCCATTTGCGATTCTTCGGATCAGCTCGCGATCTTGAAGGGTGTGCTGCGAGAGCTTCGGATTCCCGAGCAGGCCCTGCCGCCCGGAGCTGCCCTCGCGAAGATATCGCTGAGCAAGAACCGGCTCGAGACTCCGGCTGATCGCGCCGCCGCAGCGACCTCGGAAGAGGAGGCGGTCTTGGCGAGGATCTATGAGCGATACGACGAGGCGCTCCGACGCTCGCGGGCCCTGGACTTCGATGATCTGCTCCTCGAAGCGCTCCGCCTCTTTCGAGAGCACGACTCGATCCGGGAGAGTCTGAGAGACCGCTACCGCTACGTGCTCGTGGACGAGTATCAGGACACGAATCGACCGCAGTACGAGATCGTCACTCAGATCGCGGGCGAGCACCGCAACCTCTGCGTGGTCGGGGACGACGATCAATCGATCTATGGCTGGCGCGGCGCGGATGTCGAGAAGATCCTCGGCTTCGAGAAGGACTTCCCGGGGGCGGCGATCGTGCGCCTCGAGACGAACTACCGTTCCACTCAGTCCATCCTCGATGCCGCCAACCGCGTCATCCGTCACAATGCCGATCGACATGAGAAGGCGCTCCGCGCGTCGCTCGGTGCCGGCGAGCCGGTCAAGATGTTCAAGATGGCAGACGAGCAGTCCGAGGCGGCCTTCGTCATTCGTCAAATCCTGGAGCTCTCAGGAAGCCGCAAGGCCCGGTTTGGCGACTTCGCGATCCTGTTTCGCACCGGCAACCAACCGCGCGCCTTCGAGGCCGAACTGCGGGCCCGCCAGGTGCCGTACGTCTTGATCGGCGGCATGTCGTTCTTCGATCGCAAGGAGGTGCGGGATGTCCTCGCCTACCTCAAGCTCATGGCGAATCCGGACGACGAGCTCGCCTTGCTTCGCATCGTGAACACGCCGCCGCGCGGTGTCGGCAAGACGACCGTGGACCGTATCCTGAAGTTCGCAACTCAGCACGGCATCTCCGCGGGCCAGGCCTTCGAGCGAGGGGAGGAGGTGGCGGGGGTCCCCGTGGGAGCGCTCGATGCCGTGCGTCAGCTTCGCGCGACCCTGCGAGGTCTGGGTGACCCGGATCCCGGGCGCCAGCTGGTTCCGCGATTGAGGGCTCTCCTCGAAGCCGTCGACTATCGTGCTGAGGTCGTGCGCTGCTATCCGGACGCGCGGACACGAGACGATCGTTGGGTGGCGGTCGAAGAGGTCGTGAATATGGCGGAGAACTACCTCCGCCGCGAATCGCAGCCGACGATGGCCGGGTTTCTGGAGAAGCTCGCGCTGACGGCGAGCGATCTCGGAACCGAGGAAGAGGGAGGAGGAGATCGCGTCACGCTGATGACACTGCACGCAGCCAAGGGCCTCGAGTTCCCGTGCGTGTTCCTGGTCGGCGTCGAGGAGGGAGTGCTGCCCCATGCCCGCGCCTGTGAAGAGGGCACGGTGCCCGAGGAGCGTCGCCTGTGCTACGTCGGCATCACTCGGGCGCGCGAGCGACTCGTGCTGACCTGCTGCGAGAGTCGCGCGAAGTTCGGTCGACGCCTGTCTGCATCGCCTTCACGCTTCGTCTGGGAGCTCAAGGGCGAGCCACCCCCTTCGGGCTGGGTGGCGTGGGGCGATCGAAAGGCGCCGGCGAGCGGTCCGGGCAAGCCTCGCTTCCAGCGGAACAAGCGTCCCTCACCGTATCGGTGAAGCACGAGACCCGGAGTGGGTCCGAACGGCAGAGCCCCAGCGCAGCGCCGGAAGACAAAGAGCCGCGATCGAGGCGAATCGGTGCGGGCGGTCGAAGACGTGCGCCGATCTCGAAGCCGGCGCGCGCTCGAGCGTCGATGTCCGAGCGCGTGGCCTCGCTCCTCAGCGGTTGGCGGTCAGTGCCTCTTGGAGCTGCGGGTCTTCGGGGAACTGCGAGAGGCCGCGGCGCCAGATCTCGCGCGCCTTCGCCACATCGCCTTGCTGCTGGTAGAGGTTTCCCAGGAAGACGTAAGACTGCGAGTATCCAGGGTTGCGTTGACCCGAGCCCTCCTGCTGGTCGATCAGGATCTCGAACTGCTTCACCGACTCGGCCTGTTTGCCGAAGATCGGAGGCCAAAAGGCGAGGGCGGTCGCCTTGGTGAACCGAGCATCCCAGTGGTTTTCGTCGAGTGCGAGGGCGGCATCGAAGGCCTTGTCGGCCTTGTTCGCCCACATGCCCTTGATCGGTCCGTCGTCGATGGTTTGGAGCTTCTGGATGTAGGCGACGCCGAGAGCGTTTTGGACATCGGGATCGTTGGGCGAGGACTCGGCGTTGGCTTCGAATGCTTCGATGACCTCGTCGATGCGGCCGCTCTCCCGGATGCGCGCCCACCAAGCTTCTTGCTCTTGGTAGCTCAGATCTCCTGCCAGTGCGGTGAGGGCCTCTTCGAGCGTCCAGTCCGGTTCCTGGATCGTTTCCGTTCTGTCCCCATCCTTCTTGGCTGCGAGGACGGCCGAGCCCACCAGCTCGTCGTTGCGATGGCTCTCGAGCCATTCGGTGACCATCGCGCGAATGTCGCCTTCTGAGGGGGCTCGCGACGCGAGGGGAGGCAAGTCGCGGGATTGCGGCCGCGAGCGCGTCGATCGCTCGATCTCCTCGAGACGACGTCCCACCTCGGCGACCTGAGCGCTGAGCGAGGCGAGCTCCTCTCCGGACTGCGCGGGCGGTGGTGCCAAGGCACTCGTGAGGAAGATGACGGCACCAGAAACACCTGCACTGGCGACCATGGCGAGCACCAAGATGGCGGAAGTCTTCACGGTTGTCCTCCTGATGGATTTCGAAAGGAATCGGGGTGTGGTGCCGAGCTGCCACGTGGCTCCTTCGAGAAAAACTCTCGAGGTCAGCGGACCCAGCCGAGACGTCGGAGCACACCGACCAATCCGAGCCTTCGCAGTCCCCGCTTGGCGGCGGCGCGCCAACCGCGCGGCGGTCCGGCTGCGACTGAAATGCCGGGGGCGAGATGCTGCGCTCGATGGCGAAGCAACCGAGTCTCGAGTGACGCGTCGTGCTTCACCATGCACCAACGAAGGACCAGCTCTTCTTGAAGCAAGCGATTCACTTCAGGTCGTCGAGGTACGTCTCGGGTCTCGAGAGGCACTCGGCGGATCGTGTCCTCGATCAGCGTCTCGAATCGATCTGCCATCACGCCGAGCTCATGCTCCTGCTCGACGAACTCGCGCGCCCGTCGACGACTGGCATCGAGCTCGCCGGGCGATGTCACGTGCGTTTGCCACACCTCGCCGAGTCGGCGTGCGATGTCTTCGACATCGGTCGGATCGACCAAGAATCCCCGCTCGCCGTCCGACACGACCTCGGGAATGCCGTGCACGCGAGAGGAAACGCAAAGGCAACCGAATGCCATGGCCTCGAGGTTGGCGATCGGTGAACACTCATTGGTCGAGACGAGCACGTGACAGTCGGCGGCCACGAAAAAGGGCGCTGCCGAGGGCTGTAAGCCGAGGAAGTGCACCTGCTCGGCCAGGTCGGGATCGAGGCTTGCCTGGATCCGTCGTTGGTACCGCTGCGCATCGGGATCGGTCGGATTGACACCTCCGATCAACAGAAGATGGGCGCCGCTTCTCTCTGAGCGAGGGCGCGCGCGAAGCAGCTTCTGGAAGGCCTCGACCAGTTTCGCCTGGTTCTTGCGCTCTTGAATTGCTCCGACACAGGCGAGCACGAAGGCATCTGGCGGCAGTCCCAATTCGGCGCGAATCGCTTCGCGCCGCGGTGCGAGCTCCTCGCGTTCGCGAGCGATTGCCTTCAGGTCGATTCCGTATCCGATCACGGTGCTGCGTTTGGCCAACGAAGGGCAAAACTCGAGGTACTGATCCCGGGTATCGCGTGCGCTGAAGACGAAGCGTTGGCCGTACTCGAAGGACTGGCGCAAGAAGGGCTCGAGCTCGGGGTGAGAGAATGGGAACCCGTTGCGTTGACCGACGTGAATCCCCTCGTGGATCCACCACACCACGCGGTGCCCCTTCCAATGAGCGAGCATCGCTTCCTGGTAGAGCGTGGCTCCGTTCAGGAGCAGGAGGTCGGGCTGCCGGTCGTCGAGGAGCTCGAGAAACTCGCGATAGTGATAGGGCTGCGAGCGGTCCAGCTCGAGAGATCGAGTCGGAATCCCGAGTGAGCAGTAGTCCTCCCAGAGCGGTCCGGTCCCGAAGCCGGCGACCTCCAGTCGAGCCGAGTGTGAACGCAGACTCAGCGTCTCGATGAGTCGCTTGAGGATGATCGGTGCACCCGATCGGGTGAATTCGTGGGTGAAGAAGAGGATCCTCATCGATGGGGCGGGGCCAGCTCGGACGTGGGGAAGAAGGCGGGGTGTACGGCCCCCGCGCGGCGCAATCGTAAAGATCCTGGGGCGGGGCGGCCACCATCGGGTCGGCGGAGACCCTGGTTCAACGAACTGAAAACCGGCTGTCGAGGCCGGCTCTCGACGAGGGACCGCGGTGACTTTCGCGGAAGGGTTGGATCGGCTCGTGAGGATCATTACACTAGGGCCCATGGTTCGTGCGACTCGCGAGAGCTCGCCGAACCGAAGCCCGGTTCCACTCGCTCCGATCTTCTGCTGCTGCTGCTGCTGCTGTTGATTCGCCGACTCGATCGAGTCGTCCGAACGTCGGGTGCCGTCTGTCGGCCTCGCGTCGTCGCTGCGATGACTCTCGGGCGCCGTCGATTCCGCGGTCGCGGCCCGGCAGAGCCGGGGAGCGTGAACCGGTTGGGTCTGGGGCCCCGTGTGAGAGCCTTTCGAGGGCACCCAACGGGTCGGGAACGGACGGCGCAGGAAGACGCCGTAGAGCACCAAGCTGCGAGGAGGAGCCTTCCGTCGAAGGGTGCGAGGCCCTGGAAGCGCGAGCATTTCGGATGTCGAACGATGGCATCCGTTCGCCGCCTCTCCGGCGCATCGTACGACGTCCCGCGAACGCGGGGTGACGGAACCTCGACTCGGCCTTGTCGAGTCGTCTTGCCACGAGCCGCGGTCGAGCTCGCCGGTCGAGCGAATACCTGGCTTCGGGAGATCGAGAGCCCGATCTCGTGAGGATGCCGGCTTGAATCAGCCGGCTCCGCACGTGCGGAACTTCCCTCATGGAGCATTCGAACGTGACTGCCAGCACGTTTCTCCGCACCAGCATGAGCTTCGCCATCCTGGCGATGTCGTTGGGCGCTCAGACCAACTCGAGGCCTCTGCACAACGGCATCGAGTACTTCTTCCAGAACACCGTCGTCCCTCCGAGCAATGTCACGACCATCACGCGCAGCTTCGGGTCCGTCTCCAACATGGCGAACCTCTCGGGAGCATCGGAAGGCGCGATCCATCCGATCGGAGTCCAGCAGGACGCCTTCGACGCGTGGAGTGGGCAAGCCGGTGGTGCTCCTTCCGTCGCGCGTCCTCTCGGCTTCTCCTTGCTCGAGTTTCGCCGGGGCGGGACCTTTCTGCAGGCGACGGGAACGGTCGTCGCAACCACTTCTTGGGCGGCGTCGCTTCCCTGCGCTGTGCCGTGGATCTGGCTCGTGACCTTCACTTGGGGAACGACCTTTACGCATACGGCCACTGCCAGCGGGAGCGCGCAGCGCTTCCATTTCAGTGTGCGCGGAGAGCTCAACCAGTCGCTCGGCAATCAGAACTACTTCACGGGTTCGGGCAACGAGCGCAATCTCAACTCCGGGGGGATCTCGTTCCTCGAAGACACGAGCACCAACCTGGCCATCCAGCTCGTCAGCAATCAAGAGTGGAGCCCGTCCTACTACCAGGTCGACGCGCTTACGGAGGCGGGGCGAGACCCCTCGGGCATGGGCCTCGGCTTCGGCATCGATTTCGGCACCGGTGGGCGACTCCATCGTTCGGCCAGCACGTCGATCAATCCCGGGCAGCCGCGCGACGGCCTCTCGTTCCAACACAAGGCGCTTCAGCAGCTCAACGGGAGGCCCCAGACGATGATCACGCTGCTGACCGCTCCGCAGCTCGGCGGAGGATTTGCTCCCGATGGTGCCGGCTCCTTCGTGCTCCCGGCGAACGATCTCCGGACGACCAATCTCATCGCGGATCCCGTGCTCACCAATCTCGGTCTCTCGCTCGCGACGGTCTTGACGACCGGCGGTGTCCTCGGTGGCGTCACCGGTGACACCGGGCTGTCGGGTGTGGCCAACACGCTGCAGCTCGACCTGACCATGGTGAGCGTACCTCCCGCGTTGATGCCATTTCACGCCTTCGGTCAGTCGTTCGCCATCCAACCCGACTCGATGGGGATCCTGCAGTTCACCGTCTTGTCGAATGGCGTGGTCGCTCGCTTTCGCTGATCGACGATCGTCAGCGCTCGGGCAACGGCGCGAACGGCTGGTCCGGCAGCTGCCAGCCCGGGAGCGACGCTTTCGACTCGACCAGATAGAGTCGCAGGAAGAACAGGCCGATACCCGCCGAGCCTTGAGCCCAGCCGGTCTGGATCGTGAGATCCTCCGGACGGACTCGATGCTCGGCCTGTCGCCACGCGAGGTGTCCCGATCGTGTCTCGCTCCGATCCAGCAGGTCCTCCGCGATCTCTCGGGCCGCCGTGAGCCAGCTCGCGTCCCCGGTCATTGCATGGAGATCGAGATAGAAGTCTCCGACTCCCGCCGTCCCGCAGCAGCGGGAGACGTTCCAGTATCCGGGCAGCGGTCGAGTTGGGCGTGGGAGGCCAGCCGCGCGCAGCCAACGGCCGGCTCCCAATACACGCTCTCGCCCCAGGGGCTCTCGCGTGACTCGATGGAGAAGCTGGTAGAACCGAGCGGTTCCCGGTGGGCCGTGACAATACGAGACGTACTGGAGCGAGTCTCCCTCGTGATGAGGCCAGATCCAGCAGCCCGCGGGCTCTTCGGTTACGAGCCCATCCAGGTAGGTCGCGGCCTGTTCAGCTGCTGCCCGCCACTCGCCATGGGGTGAGGTCCGGTGCAGCTCCAACAAGAACGCCCCAACGCCCGCGGCACCGTGAGAGAAGTTCGGGTAGACGCGTTGCAGGCCCGGGACGATCCTCCAGCGGGTGCCGGTGCCGGTTCGTTCTGCTTGATCCACCAGCCAGCGGCCGGCGGCCCTCGCCGCTTCGAGTGCGTCCGGACGATGAAGTCGCCGGTGCGCGCGAAGCAGAAACAAGCCGATGCCGGCGGCACCCGAGATGACATCGGTTCCGGTCTCCCAGTGACCGCCTCGCGCTGCCGCCGTCTGTCGGGCGACCAAGCTCGTCACGCCCTGGTGGACGGCAAGGGAAAGCTCGGGCCGCTGGGTCAGGCCATACAGCTCGAGCAGGACGGCGGCGATTCCGGCGTCCCCCGTGTACAAACCGGGGGAGCCCCAAGACTCGTTCTCCCCTGAACCAGGCCAGGTGAGACCCTCTCCCGGACCTGGGCGGGCGGCCGCGAGGAGAGCAGCCAGGGCGTCCTTGAAAGCACCGGGACGGGGCTCGGCATCGAGAGCCGCCAGCCAGCCCAGCAGCAGCACGCCGCCAGGCATGCCGCTGTAGAGCGACCAAGAGATGGCGGCGCCCGGCGTCTCCGAGGTGGGCCAGGCCAGTCGATCGGAATCGGTGGCCGTGACCCAGAGGTGAGCGGCAGCCGCACGCGCCGCCTCCAAGTACGGCTCGTCAGTCTCGGAAGGTGCCCATGTCGTGAGGGGGAGCATCGAGGCCAAGGCGAGCGTGATGGGGATGAGCATCCGAGCGTTCCTTCGAGATCGAGTGCGGCCAACGGCCGCCGGGCCGTCGATTCTGACCGACATGAGGCCGAGGGCCAGTTTTTCTCGAAACTCCGATCGCTCGTGAACGGAACGTCGCTCAGACAGTCGTGCAGAGGGGCGCTCGGATGAGCGATCTCGAAGAGCTCGAGGCGGTCGAAAGCTGAGAGCACGAGACCGAGCCTCGAGACAGACCCCCATCTTGAACAACAACGAGAATGGGCCGGAACCGGAATGGTCACCGCCCTCCGATACTTGAAAGGATTCCTACCATGGCGTTTGACGCATTCCTCTTCATCGACGGCGTTCCGGGCGAGAGCACTGATGGTCAGTTCGCGGATCATATCGAGATCCTCTCTTACTCCCACGGTCTGAGCCAGCCGACGACGGCGACGGCCAGCAGCGTCGGTGGCGGTACCAGCGGTCGCTGCAACCACACCGACTTCTCGATCGTCAAGGAGCTCGACAAGGCCAGCCCGATCTTGGCGCAGAAGTGCAGCGAAGGCGCGCACATCCCCGAGGTCATCCTGACGCTCTGCCGCGCCGGCGGCGAGAAGGTCCCGTTCATGGAGTACAAGCTCACGAACGTGGTCGTCTCGAGTGTCAGCCCTGGCGGCTCCTCGCAGGGCGAAGGCGTCCCGCTGGAAGAGGTCGCCTTCAACTACGGCAAGATCGAGTGGACCTACACCCAGCAGAAGCGCGCCGACGGCGGTGGCGGTGGCAACACCGCGGGTAGCTGGAATCTCGAGGCAAACGCCGTCTGAGTCTGATCTTCCCTGCGCCGAGGCGGCCGCTTCGATCCCCCCTCTGGGCCGCCTCGGCGCTCCTTCTTGCACGCTCTCTCGGAGCTCTCGAGCTCGCTCTCTTCCGACGGCTCGACGGACGCGACGCCTTCGCCCAAGCCGGTTCTGGCGTCGTCGTCGTGTCTCCGAGCCGAACGGTCTGGCGGCCGGGGGGACCCCCCATTGGGCGAGCCCCCCCGCAGGGGTTTGGTGGGGGGCCGGGGTGCAGGGGGGGGGTAGGGGGGGGAAGCCGC
>JAJDCO010000145.1 GCA_029260795.1 Planctomycetota bacterium
TTCGGCACTCTCGCGACCGGCGTCCTGCTCGATCTGATCGTAGCCATCGAGGCCGACGAGCAGACACGTGAGCGGATGCCCATAGCGCCGCGACTTGCGGAACTCCTCGCCGAGCTTGACGAGCACGTACATGCGATTGAACAAGCCGGTATCGGGATCCGTGAGCACGTCGACGAAGGTTCCGCTTTCGACAGTCAAGGTGAAGTTCGGATCCAACTTGAGGCGCCCGTCCTGCACGGCCGCCTCGCGCTCCTCGAGCAAGGCATCGACGTCGGGCCGTTGGAACTTGTCGGCCAAGAGCTCGTCGATGCCGGTCAGGTGCTCGCCACGTGAAAAGCTCCCATCGGCGGCGACGGATCGCGCCAGGCCGCGAGTGAAGGAGTCGTCTGCATCGAGAATGAGCAGGACTCGCGGCGCGCCGCTGACGCCTCCGTGCTTCAGGCGACGACAGATCTCGAAGCCGCTCAAGCCGGCCAGCATGCCGCCGAGGACCACGGTCTCGAAGGAGGACTCATCCGTGAGGCGATCCCAGGCAGCAGTTCCGGTTTCGACGCACACGACGGCATCGCCGCGCGTCTCGAAGAAAGCCTCGAGCTCGTTCGCGGTCTTGGTATCCGCGTCTGCAATCAGGACTCGCTGGTGCTTTGCGGCCATCGACCTTCTCCTCTGCCTCAAACTCGAATGAGTGGCCGGCTCGGCGAGCCAGGCACTGAACATGATAACCGATCGGGGACGTGTCAGGGCTCGGCCGGGTCAGGGGCGGGAGCTCTGCGGGGCGGCCTCCGTCGGGAGAGTGAACGTGAACGTGCTGCCATGACCTGGAGTGCTCTCGACCTCGATCGTGCCGCGGTGGCGCTCGACGATCATTCGACTGAGCGGCAGCCCGAGACCGATCCCGGTCGGCTTGTCGGTGTAGTGGTTTCCGAGCTGGCGGAATCGGTCGAAGATCGCGTCGTGGTCCTCGGATGCAATTCCGTCCCCACTGTCGGCGACCGAGATCTCGAGGCCGTCGCGCCCCTGGCGAGCGCTGAGGCGGACCTTGCCGTTCTCGGGCGAGAACTTGATGGCGTTGTCGATCAGGTTCTCGAAGACCTGAACGAGCCGGGTGCGGTTCCCGTGGATCTTCGGCAGACGAGGCGGCAAGCCGAGCAAGAACTCGACGCCGCGCTCGTTGGCGAGCGCGCGCTTGTTGCGCACGGAGGCGGTGATGAGCTCGCAGACGTCGATGGGCTCGAGCTTCCAGTTGGGAGTCTCGGCGCCGAGCGCCGCCAGGTCGAGGACCTTGGACACGAGCCCGGTGAGGCGCGCCGCTTCCTGACGAATGATGTCGAGAAACTCGTTTCGCTTCTCGGGCTCCTCGACGCCGAACTCCAGCAGGATGTCGACATAGGACTGGATCGAGGTCAGCGGTGTCCGGAACTCATGCGAGATCGAGGCGATGAAGTCGTCCTTGAGCTTGTCGAGCTGACGGAGCTCCGTATTGGCCTCCTCCAGCTCGGCCGTGCGCTCGCTGACCTTGTCCTCGAGGGAGTTCTTGAGCTGCTGAATCTCACCGTAGAGCCGGGCGACCTCGATGTTCGCGTGGACCGCACTCTGGAGCAGGTAATCGCGGTTGCCTTCCAAGTCGGTCGTGTCTTGATCGGCTGTGCTGACGAAGATCTCCTGACACCGCTCGGCGTCGGTGACCTCCGGGGCTGAAGGGTCGGCGAACTCATTCGCCTCTTCCTCGTGCAGACGGGCGAGGCGCTGGGCGAGCACCTCTCCGAAGGCCTCGTCTCCGTGTCCTGGCCGGATGCGATAGCGACGCGCCACCTCGTCGACCATTTGCCGGGCCACCTGACAGAAGGCGGGCCAAACGCCATGGCCTTTCAAGGCGCTGGTCTCGAACTCGGCGTATCGCCGGTCGGGATTGAACACGGCCCGCAGCTCGTCGAGCCCCAGGGCCTGGTCGAGGTCTCGCTTGTTGTACTGCAGGACGATGGGCGTCGAGTCCAGCTCGAGCCCGACGGTCTCGAGGTTCTCGAACAGATTCTCGAAGCTCTTGCGGGAGGCCTCGAGTCGATCGGGTGTCGAGTCGACGACGAACACGACGGCATCCGAGCTCGTGAGGACCGCTCGCCGAGTGCTGTTGTACTTGACCTGTCCGGGGACGGTGTAGCCCTGGATCTGCACCTGATAGCCGGCCACATCGATGAGATCGATGGGGAGGAAGTCGAAGAACAGGGTCGTGTCGCCTTCAGTCTTGAAGGAGACGAGCTTCTGCCGTCCGCCCGGATCGATGTGACGGTGGACCTGCTGAAGGCTGGTCGTCTTGCCCCCTCGGGCAGGGCCGTAGTAGACGATCTTGGTGTTGATCGTGCGGGTGGCCAGGGAGACGATGCTCATCGCACTGCCTTTCGCTCCAGTTCTGGTGAATCGCTGGCGGTGTCGAGCTCTAGATCGAGGCTGCCTGACGCCCACGATCGATCATCCCCAAGACGGGGGTAGAAACCTCGTTACATGTCATCGGCAGCATCCTCGCCAGGCTTGTGCAGAAAACTAGGTCATGGTAGTATCCGCAGCCTTGAAATAGGAGGGCGAGAGAGCACCTCTCCTTGACTGCGGGAACTCTTTGTAAGGCAACACGTAACGTCCACAACTGCGAAGACATCGCGAGGGCTACTCCCACTCGAAGGATGCTCTGGGGAAGGCCTGAGACTTCCGCTCTCTTCGGCTGCCGGGAAAGTGATCGTCGAGATCAAGCCCTGCCACAACTTGAGAAAAGCGATATGCGGCTTGACGCAGTGACTCTTTGTGTTGCAGAGACATCAGAAGTAGAGGTGATGAGATGCGCGCGATTTCGTGCTTGGTCTTGTTTCTTGGCCTAGCGTTGCAAGGCTGCAACTACAATGGCTACTGGTCGATGGGATCGACACGGCACTTGGTTGACAGTGAGGAACCTCCGGTTCTTGTCGACGAGCTTGGCACACCTACTTTTTGGGCATTCGATACAATAAACCTGGTGTGGACACTGCCCGCTGATGGAATCGGAAGGCTCGAAGAAGACGAGACTGGGCACAGGTGGTGGTCATTCATGAATTCTCGGAGCATGCCGACCAGAATCCGATACTACGGGACACCCCCAGTGATAGCTGCTGCGTTGGACGTGCTCTTTTTTCCAGTCAGCGGTCCGCGGGATGCGCTCGTGTACCTCTTCGATGTTCTTCCGAACGAGGGAGACAGCATCGAGAAAGAACAGGTCCCTGAGATGCCGCTAGAGTATTATGACGGTCACTTCAGGACATCGACTGAACTCGCAAAGACAAGAGAATGATCGATCACTTGATCAGAAACCGCGGCCTATCTGTCGAGTACGGATCGCAGCCGCGCGAAGCCAAAGCAACACATCTAATCCCCACTGGGCGAAAGACTTCGTGTTTCAGCGCTTCATTGGATTGGAGCTGTGAAGTGACAAGGAGATTTATCATGCGCGCGAAGCTGCCCTTGTTGGCGCTCAGCGGACTAGCCCTGGCTCTCGCTGCGGGATGTACAGCGACCCGACAGGAAACCAAGGAAGCAGCGGGCGAGCCCTATTATCACGACCCATTTGTTCGCATCGGGGCGTATTGCGAGGATCGACTGCTCGATCTTGTGGACATTGTAGGCATCAAGATCCTCGCGGGTGGAGGAGTCAAGGCTGGCATCGGAATTGGCCCCTATCGGTCCCCGGCGAGCGTGGGATGGTACAATTACTCAAAGTACGGATTCGAAGGACGGGCTGCAGGCATCTGGCAAGAGTCCGGCGGCGAGTTGATTTTTCCACTTGAGCACGAAATCACTGCCCGAGAAGGGAATCGCGGGCTCTTTGAGAACGTCGACGAATACTACGACATCGTAGCCGCCTCCGAAAACGTCTCAAGCTACCGCGAGTACCCTCTCAACCGCTATCGCAATTACGGCGACATTCAAGTAACGGCCTTCCCCTTCTTCGTGGGTGTTGAGGCCAATATCAGCCCGGTCCAAATCGGCGACTTCATCCTAGGCTGGCTGACCATCGACATTGTTCAGGACGATCACGCGTCGCGCCTCAATGAGGAAGAAGTAGAAGACGAGCGAGGCTTGGCGGACCTTGACTAGCCAAGATGCTTGACGCTCCCAAATACTGACTCTACAGCCACCCCCGGGCCCGTGACCTGAACAAGGCTGCGGGCCCGGGTCATTCTTGCTTAACTGCGAATGGCAGTAAGAGGCGCTTTGTCTGAAGCGTTGAAATAGTAGTCGGGCGCACGCTCGTGGCTTGCGCAGCGATGCGAGCCCGCCTCGCGGCTCTGCGAATCGTGTGACGGGATCCGCTGCTGGAATCATTCTCGGGGGCTAGGAGCCAATGCAAGTGCGAGCAAACCTCCGACCGGTGTGTTTTCTCTTGCTACTCCTCGGCGCCTGCAAGGAAGGCTCGGGGCGCAGCCCGTTTGCCGGGTTCCCCTCGGTTCGTGGGGTCGTGATCGACTCGGTCGACGAGACCGCCGCCATCGTCCCGGTGCGGCCGGATACGACGAACGTGACGCAGAACACGAACGTCGACGGCCGCTTCTCGATCCCGACCTTGAATCAGCCGCAGATCATTCACGTCGGAGCCGGCCGGGACACGGCGGCAGCGATCTTCCGCTTCGATCCTGCCGAGTACCCCGACTACGAGCTGCCGACGCCGATCTACGTCTCTCGGATCAACCGAAGCCGCGCGATTCGCATCGATCCGAACCGGATCGACGACATCGTGCTGGCGAGCCCGGACGTCCCGGGTCTCGAGATCGCGCTGCCCTCGTTTCATGAGGTCATCTTCCCGCTCGGCTTCGCACCCGACGTGCTCCTGGTCCCGATCGCTCCCGACCGGCTGTCGACTCCGCTGCCCGAAGGGCGAGCCACGCGGCAGCTGTTCCAGGTCGAGCCACTGGGCGTCGAGTTCAACCCGCCGGTCTCGGCACGCCTGCCCAACATCGACGGCCTGCGCCCGGGCGCGACGGTCGACGTCTACCGGTTGGTGCCGCAGACCGGTCGGTGGACGGCCATCGACACCGCTGTGGTCGAGGCATCCGGAACTCGCCTCGACGGAGCGTTGCTCCCCGGGGGGGGGATGTATGCCTTCGCACCTCGCCCTCTGCCGCCGACGGTCACCTTGATCGGCACGGTCGAGTCACCGAGTGGCGCGCCGGTGGAACGGGCCATGGTCGTGGCGGCCTTCGGCTACTCCGACCGGACCAATCCCGCCGGGGACTTTCGGATCGAGGGCGTACCCGCCACGATCGGCTCGATCACCGTCCGCCTCCTGACGCAATCCAATCATCCGTTCGAGCAGTTGCTGTTCGGTCCTCTCGACCTGACACCCGATACCGTGATCGATCTCGGTCGGCTCACGCTCGACGCCCGTCAGCCCGACATCATCCGACCGACCTTCACGATCACCCCCGCTGACGAGGCCGAAGGCGTCTCGATCAACACGCTCTTCACCGTCAACTTCCAGCCCGTCCCGCTCGACGAGCGCAGCGCTCACAGCGGCTCTCTCCTGCTTCGATATCAGGCTGCTGAAGGAGGAGAGCGCTTCTCACTCGGCCAAACGATCCTCTCACCCAACAACCGAACGCTGGTCTTCGCGATCCGCCAACAGCTCCAGCCCAACTCGGACTACACTGTCATCTTCTCGCCGTTCTTGACCGGAACCGACGGGAACATGATCGACCCGAGGGAGCTCGAGCGGACGTTCTCGACCGGCGACGACGAGGCCGTGCCGACCGACCCGACGCTGTTCGGACCGGAGCGACGCGAGGTCGAGATCGGTGAAACGCTTCCCCTCCTCGGCGTCGGCTTCGACGGCTCGGCCTCGGTCACGCTGGACGGAGACCCGGTCTCGGTGCTGAGTGAAGACCCGTGGACGATCACGATCGAGATCCCTGATCGGGCGGCGGGAGCCAACCTCGACCTGCGTGCCATCTCTGCGGCGGGTGCGATCCCTGAGAAGACGCCCGTCTCGGTGACGCTCCGCCCGACGCTCACCGACGTCACTCCGAACGTCCTGAGTGCAGCCGGTGGGGAGACGATCACCCTGAATGGCACGGCCCTGGGCACGGCTGAGCTCGACTTCAACGGCGTGCTCGTTCCGGATGTCGCCAGCGTCGATACGAAGTCGATCGAGGCCATCGTGCCTCCCGGCACGCTGTCGGGTCCGCTGACGATCACGGTCGGCGGCGTCCGCCCGAAAGCGCCCCTCTACTTCGTGACGCCGACGGCCGTCGATGCGACCTCGCCGACCGTCGTCGAATCATCCCCCTCCGATGGCGCCTCGGATGTGGCGCGCCGCCCGACGATTCGACTGACCTTCTCCGAGCGGCTGAGCCGCGACTCGTTCTTCGTGGTCTCCGATGGGATCGAGGAGGTGGCGGGTACCTTGCGAATCCGTCAGGACGGGGATCAGGCCATCGCCACCTTCGTCCCACTCTTCGATCTGGCTCCGCAGACCGAGTACGTCGTCACCGCCTCGGGCGGGATCATCGATCTCGGCAGCAATCCGCTCGATCAAGACGCCGATGCACCCGGCGCGCAGGCCTTCATCAGTCGATTCACGACCCAGGACTGAGCTCACTCGTACACCGAGCGCCCCTTCAAGGGCCGGAGCCGTTCGGCGACTCTCGAAAGGCGCTCTGCTAGACTAAACCACGAGGCGCTGGATACCGGGGAAGCCCATCCCCAGACGCTCGGCGGGAGATGGAAGATGAGAGCGACGTTCACGGTGCTGTGCTTGCTCGGAGCGTGGCTCGGTGTCTCGAGTGCCGGTCGAGCTGAGGACGAGGATCGGCTTTCGACGGAAGTGCAAAAGCTCGAGGCGCAGATCGCGGCCCGGCTCGAAGCGCTCCGAAAGGAGTACGCCGAGCTGGAGAGCCTCCAAGGCCAGCTGAAGAACGCCGACCGAGGCCCGCTGCCAGACGCCATCGCTCGAGCGGTCTTCGAGGGTCGAAGCGACCTCGCGCCGCCCGCGCCCGATCGCGGCAGCCGCAGCTTGGCCGCCATCCGACGAGAGCTCCGGAGCTTGCTTAGAAAGCAGCCGGACATACCGGCAGCCTTGGTCAACGGCTTGGCGGTCGAGATCGCTCGTCAGTACGGCGGCGATCCGGACGGAGTCAACTCGATCGAGAAGGTCGGTCAGTGGAGCCTCGCTGCCTTGGACCGGATCTTGGAACCGGATCGTCCGTTCCATGATATCTGGAACGACTCCCTCTTCGAGCAAGCACCCGTGGCGATCTCTTGGCGCGACGATCAGGCGAAGCTCGCCGACCTGCAAGCCAAGCTCGACCGTTTGCTCAACCCCAGCGCTGGAGATCCCGATGCGCCCGCGGGCATGGTCAAGATCCCGGGGGGCACCTACGAGGTCGGACCCGATGTCGGCTGGGAGCGAAAGCGTCGGCGGGCAAACCTCAGGGCCTACTACCTCGATGTGCATGAAGTCGCGAACGGCTTGTACAAGGCGTTCTGGGATCAAATCGAAGACGAAGAGCTCAAGGAGGATTTCCGCCCTCGCTTCTGGATTCGGAGCGGCGGAACCTGGGACGTTCCCAAGGGTCGACTCGATCATCCGGTCACCGGAGTGAGCTGGCCAGCCGCGGCCGCCTATGCCGCCTGGGCGAACAAGCGATTGCCGACCGAGGACGAGTGGCAGATCGCGGCCCGCGGCGAGCAGGCAAGACGGTATCCCTGGGGCGATCAGTTCGATTCGCGACGCTGCAACGGAAGCCTCTCGGGTCGGGAAGACACCGTCATCGTCGGAACGAGTCCGGGCGGGGCCAGCCCGTTCGGTTGTCTCGACATGGCGGGCAACGTCGAGGAATGGACAGCCAGCCTTCGGGACGGTAAGGTCCTCAAGCGCGAGCCCCGACTGCTTCAAGACCAAGTGGTGGTTCGAGGCGGGGGCTATCAAAGTCGCCCCGAAGAGCTCGCGACGAACTGGCGCTGGGTCTACCCGCCCGGCACGACGCAACCGTATCTCGGATTCCGCTGTGCCCGCGATGCCCGATAGCTCGGCGGAGCCGCCTCCGCTCGGCCGCTGGGCCGAATGGCGAATCACGCTGCGACTCGCCGGGATGCTTCTGCTCACGCTCGGCGAGATCGCACTGATTCCGTGCCACGTGCTGGTCCAATTGATTCTCTTCCGCCGCTCACACCTGGCCACCTGGAAGATCCTCGAGAGCGAGGCGCCCGAGCGCGTCAGCGGCTCGTGAGCGAAGCACGCTCGGAGGATCGTGGCCCGCAGGTCTTCCTGGTCTGCGGCGAGGTCTCCGGCGAGACGCATGCCGTCAACCTCGCGCGAAGACTTCGAGAGCTCCGTCCCGATGTGAGGTTGGTCGGCTTCGGAGGCCAGCGGCTGGAAGAGGCTGGTTGCCGAGTGCTGTTCGATCTCGTCGACATAGCCGTGATGGGCATCTCGGCGGTGCTAAAGCAGCTCGGCACCTTCTTGCACGTCCTGCGGCTCTTTCATCGCCAGCTGGCGACCGATCCCCCCGACCTCGTGGTGTTGATCGA
The DNA here is from genome assembly GCA_029260795.1 of Planctomycetota bacterium. GTDB lineage: Bacteria > Planctomycetota > OFTM77 > OFTM77 > OFTM77 > OFTM77. Next base: position 8,545 of record JAJDCO010000145.1, read on the forward strand.
CTACCCGGGGCTCAACTTCAAGATCGCCCAGATCGCGCGAGCTCACGGGATCCCCGTCTACTACTACATCTGCCCCCAGCTCTGGGCCTGGGGGCCGTGGCGCCTTCGGCGAGCTCGGCGGCTCATGGAGAAGGCGCTCGCCATTCTGCCTTTCGAGAAGCCCTTCTTCGAACGCCACGGAATCGAGACGGAGTACGTCGGGCATCCCTTGATCGACAATCTCGATGCCTACTCGTTCGATCGGTCGACGTTGGATCGATTGGCCGGCGACGATCCTCCCTGCCTGGGCTTACTTCCCGGCAGCCGACGGCAAGAGGTCGAAGCGAACCTCCCGACGATGCTGTCCGTCGCGAAGGTGATGATGGAGCGAGGACTCTCGATCCGAGTGGCGATCCCGCCGGCCCGCGACCGCCTCCTCGAGCCGATCGGGCGGATCGTCGCCGAGAGCGGCGTGACTGCTGAGATCCTGCCAGATCGGGTCTACGAGGTCATGAAGGGGTCTTACGCCTGCTTGGTGACCTCGGGGACCGCCGTCCTGGAGACCGCCTACCTAGGCACCCCCCTCGCCGTGCTGTATCGCCTTACTCCCTTTGCAGATACGGTTCGTAAGCTGCTTCTCTCCGTTCCGTACATCGCGTCGATCAACCTCATTGCTCGGCGAGAGATCGTGCCCGAGTTCTGTGGCCACGCGGATCCGACGCTCGAGCTGGTGAGCTTCTTCGAACGCCTTTGGGCGGACCCGGAAGAGCACCGATCCCGGGCCGACGAGCTCGATCAGGCGCGAGCGCTGTACGACCGCAAGGGGGCGACCCGCACGGCGGCCGGTGAGGTCGCCCGACGCCTGGGCGAGCTGTTTCCGACCCCTGAGCCGGCGTCAGCACCCGCCTCCAACGAGACAGCCGCTGGCGCCTGAGGTCACCTCGCACTGCGTTTTTCAGGGAAAGAGAATATCTCGGTGCGGAGCCACGAATATACTCCCATGACCATGAGCACGACCGAAATCGCCAGCGAGGCCACGGACGCCCAGCTCATTCGCGAGTCTCGCACTGGCCACAGCGATCGCTTCGAGGAGCTGGTCAACCGGTACAGGCGACGAGCGTTCTTCGCCGCTCTCAGCTTCATGAGGAATCAGGAAGACGCCCTCGACGTCGTCCAAGAGTCGTTCATGAAGGCCTTCCGCGCTCTCGGCGATTTCGATCTGCGCTATCCCTTCTATCCCTGGTTCCACAAGATCGTGAAGAACACGGCGTTCTCGCTTCTGCGCAAGAAGAAGCGGGCGCGCTTTTTTTCTTTGCATCGAGTCTTCAAGGACGGCGACGAGCAGGTCTGGGACGTTCCCGACAGGACGATGGACCCGGCCCTTTTGATCGACCGCAGCCAGAAGAACGAGGCCCTTCTCAAGGCCATGTCGGAGCTGGGCGACAAGGAGCGAGAGATCCTGTTCCTGAGGCACTTTCAGGAGCTCTCCTACAAGGAGATCGCCGAGGTGCTCCAGATCCCGATCGGGACGGTCATGTCGCGGCTTTATCACGCCCGCGCCAAACTCAAGGACCGAGTGGAGCGCTATCTGTGAGCGAGAAGACACTCGCCAACGAGGAGTCCGGAAGCAATGGCCGGTGACGAACGCCAACAGCAGCTGATGATGGCCTATGTGGATGACGAGCTCGACCCGCGAGAGCGTGAGGAGTTCCGTGCCCAGATGGCCGCTGACCCGGAGCTGGCGCGCGAGGTGACCCAGTTCCAAAACCTGGCGACCATGACACGCGATCTGAAGCTGAAGGAGCCGACCGACTACGAGTGGGACCGGTTCTGGGCCAGCCTCTTCAATCGGCTGGAACGCCAAACGGGATGGGTACTGTTCTCGCTCGGGGTTCTGTTGCTCGTCGGATATGCGGCCTTCGAGTTCCTCAGCGCGGACTCGATCGAGCTCCCGTGGAAGCTCGGCGGCTGCGGGCTCTTTGCAGGCGCCGGGCTCTTGTTTCTATCCGTGTTACGAGGCCGGCTCCGCACCATGAAGTACGACCGCTATCGGGGAGTGAAGCGATGATGATCGTCACGACGAACGAGATCCCCGGCAAGCGCATCGTCAAGACTCTCGGCCTCGTCCGCGGCAATACGATTCGCTGTCGATCGATCGTCCGAGACATTACTGCCTTCCTCAAGCACTTCGTCGGCGGTGAGATCGAAGACTATACGAAGCTCTTTGGCGAATCCCGCGAGCAGGCACTCGATCGCATGATCGAAGAAGCGCACGCCCTTCAAGCCAACGCAATCGTCGGTCACCGATTCGCCAGCTCCGAGATCATGGCCGGCGCCGCCGAGCTCCTCGCCTATGGCACCGCCGTCTGGGTCGAGGATCTCTGAGGCAGCGTCCGACGGACGACTCTGACCCGTCGGACGACTCCGACCCCGGACGCCCAACGTCGGCTCAGGAGCCCCCGACCTTCGAGAGCGCTTCGCGGCGGGACGACGGAGCGTTCGATGCAGACGACGGGCGAGGGACTTCCGACGGCTCGTCTTGCGAGGCGGCCTCGTGCCATAACGCCTCATAGGCGGCCCAGAGCTGCGGCTCCTGGTGCTGCCAGGCGAGCCGTTGCTCGACGCGCTTCCGCCCGATCTGGCCGAGGCGTTGCCGAAGCTCGGAATCATCGGCCAATCGCTCGATGCAGTCGGCGAAGGCCTCGATGCGATTCGGTTCGGCATAGAGCGCGGCATCGCCTCCCGACACACGCGTCTCGACCAGATCGAATGCCACCAGCGGCTTGCCCAGGGCCATGTACTCCATGACCTTGTTCATCGTCGACACATCATTGAGCGGATTGCTCGGATCCGGCTGCGCGCAGAGGTCACACGCGGTCAAGGCACGTCGCAAAGCCGCATCGTCGATCCGGCCCGTGAATCGAACGCGATCGCCGATCTTCAGCTCCGTCGTCAGCTCATCGAGCGTCGGTCGCGCATCACCCGAGCCGACCAAGACCGCGCCGATGTCGCTCCGCCCTCGCCGGCCCAGCTCTGCAATGGATTGGAGCAGGAGATCGACTCCGTCTTGGCTGTTCATGTTGCCGACGTAGCCGATCAGGGTCGTCACTCCTCGGGGGCAGAACTCGCCTCGCCCACCGGGTGCGGGAGCGAAGGCACCGAGGTCCGGGCCATTCCGCACGACGAACGTCTTCTCGGGTCGAGCACCCGAACGCGCGATGACGCGTTGCCGATAGGACTCGTTCGTCGACATCACGACATCCGCGAGCCGGACCGTCCAGCGCTCGCAGGCGAGGAGAAAGCGGTGAGCTCGGCTCCCCTCCCGACCGAAGCGAGCGACGTACAGCTCCGGACACAGGTCGTGATGGTCGAACAAGAATCGCGTTCCGAAAAAGAGACGAAACGGCGCGGCCACGGCGAACAGGAAGTCCGGCGGGTTACAGGCCTGGATCACGTCGAAGCCGCGGCGCAACCGGATGTACAGTGAGAACACGAGCATCATGAAGAGCGAGATCGCGTACTCGAGCACATGGCCGCCAAAGGACTCGAGCTGGCAAACCGGGTAGCGGTACACCGCCACTCCCTCGACGACCTCGGCGAATCGCTGACCGCGGTAGCGGGGACACAGGACGGTGACCTGCATTCCGGCAGCTCGCAGAGAGCGCGCCTGACGGCGAACGCGAGAGTCGAGCGGATACGAGCCATCCTCGATCAGGATCAAGGTACGCCGCCCGGCGATGCGGCTGGAGTCGGGCATGATTCTCCTCGGTTTCGTCGAAAGGCGAGCCTCCGCTGCCTTCATCGACTCCGAGGCCCCCGCAGCTTGAGCGGGTTACGGCGGGCCCGGAGAGGCACGCCGGATCCGTCGAGCGTTGCCGTCTCAACCGCCGGGGAACCAGAACAGGAGACGGAGCCACGGAGGCGAGCTCGGAGTGGCGCGCTCGGTCGGGGCCGTCTCTTTCTTCGGGGCCGTCGATTCCGTGGGCCGCTGATCCCGGGCCGCGGTGTCGCCCGGTTCGGAAAACTCGGCGCGATCCGCGGGCCGGGCACCTGACTTCGAGCGGCCGAGCGTCGGGGATCCGGGAGAGCTCGGTCCCGCCGACTCCGGCGTCGCCGGACCCGCTGCTTCGGGCGCGCCCGCCCCGGAGGGAGGGTTCGACTTGGCCCGTTCTCGAGAATCCGTGGCCGAACGAGTCGCCGACGAGGCGGCCTCACGAGATCGGACCGTCCGTGCCCGGCCCTCGTCTCGGCTCGGCTGCAAGGTGTCGGTGCGGGTCAGGCCCTCGGTCGGACGCGGGTCGGGAGCCTCTGCCGTGGCCGCCACCAAATCGTGCACCTGGACATCAATGCCCTGCAATCCCTCCAGGTGAACGGAGAACGTCCGCGAGAACTGCTCGAAGCTGCGAGCATCGGGAAAGGTCGCGAGCACGTACTCGCCCGAGCTCAGCCCGAAGTTCCAGGTCGGCTGCGGCGGAGCCGGGATCTCGAATCCCAAGGAGGTGTCACCCGCCCAGTGCATTTGGACGCCCTCCGGCCCCAGTGTCTCGAGCGCCTTCACCAAGTCCACCTTGGCCTGTCCCCGAGCCGGGTCGACCGCGCAGATCCAAAGACCGGGCTCGACCGGTACGGCTCGCCGCGAGAGATCGAGGAGTGTGCTGTCGAAGGCCAACGCCGTATTGGCGGCCGGGACCGTCGTCTCCGGGCTGAACAGCTCGCTCAGGTTCTCCATGAGATTCCGGGCCTTGTCGCGGATCGCCCCGGGGTTGGGCTCGTTCTCGAACGACGCGATGCCGTTGTCCCGCTCAGGGCCTTCCGCCTTCGACTCGACGAGCGCTTCGCGATCGTCCGAGCGGCTTCGAACGACCTCGTTGCGCACGTTGGACTCGAGAGCCTTGCCCGCGAATTCCGTCGACTCGTCGAGCAACGGTTGCTCGACACCGGCACCGGCCGTGTAGCCCATTCGGCGCAGCGAAGTCTCCGGCGCCTGCGCGTCATCGAGACTCTTGTTCAAGCCGCCGATCATCTCGGGGGCTTGCTTGCGCAGGTAGCCGACCTCCAGATCCGCGACCTCTCGCGCCGGCGGCGGCTCCGAGTGAAAGAGCTTCAGGCCGATGGCCACGCCAATGAACAACGCGGCGACGGAAGCCGCCGCCGACATCCACGGCCGCCAGCGCAGGCGGCGAGAGCCACCCGGCTCCTCGATCCGACGAGCCACACCGCGAACGAAGTTGGGTGGAGCCGGCTCGACGGGAGTCTGGGAGAGCAGCGTCACGAGCGACTCGAAGCGCTCGAGCTGGTGACGGCAGTCCGGGCACTCGTTCAAGTGCTGCTCGACGAGGCGACGCTCGGCCGGAGTCACCTCTTCGTCGAGGTAAGCCGAGAGCAGGTCACGAGCTTGTGGTGGACATTGACTCATGGGTGGATTCCCAGGCGATCGGTTCCTCTCGGAGTGTTCTCCCGAAAGGAGGATCGGATCGAGGGCCTTCGTTACAGGAGATGTCTCAAGCGCTCTTGGAGCACACCTCGGGCTCGATGGAGTCGAGACCGAACCGTGCCGATCGGACAGTCGACCAGATCAGCGATGGCTTCATAGGAGTGTCCCTCGATGTCGCGCAGGACGACGACCTCGCGGAGCGAGTCCTCCAGGGAGGCGATCGCCTCCTGAATCTGCTCGCCCATCTCTCGCTGATCGACGAGCCGGACGGGCTCGTCACGCTCGTCCTCGAGATCGATGGTCGACTCTCGGAACGTGGACTCCGGCTTGCGGAAGATGGAGAGGGTTCGACCTGCCATGCGCGTCGAGAGCCTCCGCCGGTGGGACAGACACAAGTTCACCGCGATGCGGTACAGCCAGGTGTAGAACGAGGACTCACCCTTGAACCGATCGATATGGCGGTAGGCCTGCGCAAACGCATCCTGGGCCAGATCCTCGGCTCGGTGACGGTCACCGATGAGCCGATAGACGACGTTGTGAATGCGATCCTGGTAGCGAGGCACGAGGAGATCGAAGGCTCCTCGTTCTCCCTGCTGACACCGCTCGACGAGTTGTCGGTCTTCTGGCTGATCCACGTCTCACACCTTGGTGGAGGTTGGACGCACCGACCTGATGGAAGTTCTCGGCTCGTGGCCAGGATACTCGATCGAGGACGATCCGAAAGCTCGCAGCCCCCGGGCGAATGACGGGCGCCGCTTCGACAGATCAGGCTTGGGGAGGCCGACCGGTCTCGGGAGCGTCGTCGCCGTCCCCGACCACGGATTCGGCGGGGTCACCGGCACTCGATTCAGCGGGGTCACCGGCACTCGGCTCGGCGGGGTCACCGGTAGTCGGCTCGGCGAGACTGGCATCGCTGTTCTGCGGAACCTCTTCGCCCCGATGCTCGGCGACCAGCCTTCGGAGCTCGTCTCCCCCCAGAGTCTCCTTCTCCTCGAGAATCCCCGCCAGGTGGTGGAGAAGGTCGAGCTCGGAGCCGAGCATCTCGCGCACGCGCTCGTGCTGAGCCTCGAGCAAGTCGTGAACTTCGTTGTCGACCTTGGCCGCCGTTTCCTCGCTGATCTCCCTCGAAAGCGAGAAGCCGCCTTCACCCAAGAAGGACGAGCGGCCGTTGCCGCCGAGTGAGACCAGACCGAGGCTGTCGCTCATGCCAAAGTCGACGACCATGCTGCGCGCAATGTTGGTCGCGTGCTCGATGTCGTTCTGGGCGCCGGTCGAGATCTCGTTGAAGATCAGCTCTTCGGCGACGCGGCCACCGAACAAGACCGCGATCTTGTCGAGGAGCTCGGAGCGCGTCATGAGGTAACGATCCTCCGTCGGTCGCTGCATGGTATGGCCGAGAGCGCCAATGCTCCGAGGAATGATCGAGATCTTGTGAACGGGATCGGACGTCGGCGCGGTCTCGGCCACGAGCGCATGGCCGAGCTCGTGATAGGCGACGACACGCTTTTCTTTGAGGTTGAGGATCCCATTGCGCTTCTCGAGACCGGCGACGACGCGATCGATCGCTTCATCGAACTCGGGCATCTCGACCTGGGTCTTGTCACGGCGTGCCGCCAGAAGAGCCGCCTCATTGACGATGTTGGCGAGGTCGGCACCGACGAAGCCCGGTGTCCGCGAAGCCACGACCCGCAGGTCGATGCCTTCGGCCAGCTTGATGGTCTTGGCGTGCACACTCAGGATCGCTTCGCGCTCGTTGATATCGGGGCTTGGGATCACGACGCGTCGATCGAAGCGTCCGGGGCGCATCAGGGCCGGATCGAGAATCTCGGGCCGGTTGGTCGCGGCCATGATGATCACGCCCTTGTTGGTCTCGAAGCCATCCATCTGCACGAGAAGCTGGTTGAGCGTCTGCTCCCGCTCGTCGTGCGAGCCCATCGGGTTGATGCCACGCGCCTTGCCGAGCGCGTCGAGCTCGTCGATGAAGATGATGCAGGGTGCGTTCTTCTCGGCCTGCTGGAACAGGTCGCGAACGCGGGCGGCACCGACGCCCACGAACATCTCGACGAAGTCGGAGCCCGACAACGAGTAGAACGGGACCTTCGCCTCTCCGGCCACCGCTTTGGCGAGCAACGTCTTGCCGGTTCCCGGCGCTCCGACGAGCAGGATACCCTTGGGGATCTTCGCGCCGAGCTTGCGGAACTTCTCCGGGTTTCGAAGATACTCGATCACCTCGAGGAGCTCTTCCTTGGGCTCCTCGACGCCGGCCACGTCGTCGAAGGTGACCTTCGTGTCCTTCTCTGAGTAGAGCCGCGCCCGTGCCTTCCCGAAGGACAAGGCCGAGCCGGGTCCGCCGGCCGCTCGGCTGAAGAAGAAGCGCCACATCAGGATCAGGAGCAGAATCGGCACGACCAGCATGAGGAAGAAGCTGAAGGTGCCATCGCTGGGAGGGTCGAACGAGTACTTCTCGAGCTTGTACTCCTCCCAGTTCTGCTTCAGGTCCTCGATCAGCGCCTTGTCGTTCGGATCCCGAGCCGTCGTGAACCAGTTCTTGGTGTTGGCCCGAGATCCCTCAGGTCCGCTCTCTTCACGGAGCTTTCCGGTGATCTCGGTCTGGCCGATCTTGAGCTCCTGGATCCGACCTTCTTGGAGCAAGCCCAAGAACTTGGAGTACTCGACCGTGCGCGTGTTGAGTGCCGGCACGATAGTGACGACCAGCAATACGGCCGCGCCCACGACCAGGAGGTAGATGATCGGCTCGACGCGCCGCTTCTTCGGATCGTCGCCCCGCTTCTTCGGGTCATCGCCCGGCTGGGGCCTCGGTTCGTACTCAGTAGACATGCGGCTCGGTTCTTTGGCCTGTATCTCTTTCCAGCAGCGAGTGTTCGGCGCCCAATATAGTCGATGTCTCGCCGACGTAACCAGACTTCTGTTTTCCCCATTGTCGGCCGATTCGTCGTGAGACCTGCAATCGATCGCACCGAAAGGAGTTGGCCCGCCGACCGCAGCCGTTTTCTCCGGGACCTCGCTCTATTCGAGTGTGCGGGGCAGGACGATTCGCCGATCTTGTCCGTCGAGATGTGGGCGAAGCTCGGGATGCGGCTGCGCAATCACGACCTCGCTCACGAGCAGTCCTCGCTCACGCGGCCACTGGGCTCCCACGGCCACCGCCGATTCCACGTCGGCGACGCCGCCCTCCATGAGCAGGTACGACTTGCCGCCGAGACCGTTCGCCAGTGCCAGGCGGAGCAAGCGGACGGTCGCCGCCTTGGCGGCTCGGTCCGCCGCCACGATGGCAGAAACGACCGAGAACGTCTCGATGATTCCCAGCGCCTCGATCTCGCCCTCGATGCCCTCCGCCCGAAGAGCTTCGAAGATCTCGGGCGTCACGGACGGGATCAACGCTTCGTCGACGAGATGGTCGCCGGCTCGCTCCAATCCCCGAGCCAACGCCTCTCGGACCTCTTCGACCTCCCCCGTCACGAGCAGGAGGTACTTGCCGGGTGAAGTCGGCCTCGCCACGACCAGATCGATCGCTGCCTGCTTGAGTACGGCGTCGGCGGTTTCAATCCCGCGCGCGATGCTGGCGAGCTCGATGAGACCGATACAGGGACGCAGACCCGAGACGCCGCCGGTATCGACGACCGTCGGTTGAGCGCGCCCCGTGCGGCGGGGTGGTCGTTTGGCAGCCATCGTGAAGGATCAGCCCTGCGCGCCGGCCGGGACTCCTTCGCCGGGCAGGATCGACTCGACCTCCGAGTGAGGACGCGGAATGACGTGGACCGAGACCAGCTCTCCGATGCGTCGGGCCGCGACGGCTCCGGCATCCGTGGCGGCTTTCACCGCGCCGACCTCGCCGCGCACCATCACGGTGACGTAGCCACCGCCGATCGTCTCTTTGCCGATCAGCGACACCTTGGCGGCCTTGACCATCGCGTCGGCTGCTTCGACGGCGGCGACCAGACCTCGGGTCTCAATGAGTCCGAGGGCGATGCTACTCATGAATTCGACTCCTTGTCAGCGTGGGGATCTCTCGATTACCGGGCCCGGCGCTCAGGCTGGCTCACGGCTTTCGACGTTGGGGAATCTCGAAGTGTCCGCGTCGGAAGACGGGCAGTGCCCCTCCGGCCTCGAACCGCGGCAGGATTGCGCCCGTGGGAGCGGAGCCGGACTCGGAGCGCGGAGGCGCCGTGGGTGTCGACGAGCCGCTCGCCGCCGATGGCACCGGAGCACCTCCGGAGAGACGGCGTGCGAACTCGGGCTGCACGAAGGCGAGCCGCTTGAGGTTGATCAGGTTGAGCGGGCCGATGTTGTCCGCCGTGATGTTTCCACCGAACGATCCACAGCCGAGCGTCATCGACGGCACGAGGTTCGTCGAGTACCCCACGCCTCCTTGGCTGGACGGCGAGTTGACCAGGATGCGCATGGCGGGCTTCTTGAAGGCGAACTCCCAGATGATCGACTCGTCGTTCGAGTGGATCACGAGCGTGTGACCCAGCCCTCCCAGCTTCAGGATGTCGATGCACAGGTCGCACGCCTTCTTCCAATCCGGCGCGGTGAAGAAGCTGAGGATGGGAGCCAGGATCTCTCGGGATAACGGGAAATCGGGTCCCACGCCTGCCGTCGGCGCCACCAGGATCGTGGTGTCTTCCGGCACCTCGAAGCCGGCGAGGCGCGCGATGCGCACGGGCGCCAGCCCGACGACTTCGGGATTCATCACATGGTTCTTGATCGCGACCGGCGTCAGCAGGGCCACCTCATCGGGCGACAAGATCCAAGCCTTCTGGGCTCGTAGCTCGGCGAGCACCTGCTCGGCGATGTCGTCCTCGCAGACGAGGGACTGCTCGGAAGAGCAGATCGTGCCGTAATCGAAAGTTTGGCTCTCGACGATACAGCGCACGGCTTGGCGAATGTCCGCCGTGCGCTCGATGAACGCCGGCACATTGCCCGGACCGACTCCGTAGGCGGGCTTGCCGGCGCTGTAGGCGGCGCGCACGAGTCCCGAGCCGCCGGTGGCCAGGATCAGATCGGTCAGTCGATGCCGCATCAGCTCCTGCGTGCCCTCGAGGGTCACGTTCTGGAGGCACCCGACCGCGCCCGCCGGCGCACCACTTTCACGCGCCACTCGCCCGAGGCGGTCGGCGACCGCGCCGATGCAGCGCCTGGCTCGAGGATGCGGGCTGAGCACGACCGCGTTGCGCGTCTTGATCGCACACAGGATCTTGAAGATCGCCGTCGAGGTCGGATTCGTGACCGGGCAGATCGCGGCGATCACTCCGTAGGGCTCGGCGATGTCGTAGACGCGATTCGCCTCGTCGGCCCGGACCACACCGACCGTGCGCAGATCCCGCATGTAGGCCCAGAGATCGCGGCTGGCGAAGAGGTTCTTCTCGGTCTTGCTCTCGACGCGACCGAACCCACTCTCCTCGACGGCGAGCCGGGCGAACTCTTCGGCACCGCTGACCGCAGCTTGGACCACGTTGGCGCAGATACGGTCGACCTGCTCCTGCGTGAATTCCTTCAGCTCGGTTGCGGCTTGTCGGGCTCGCTCGAGCAAGCTCCGCGCTTCTTGAATCGAGATCAGGTCTGGGTCTCGGAGCATCGTCGGGCGCTTCGATGGCGACGGTCGAGCCGTCGATCTGGTGTCCAGGAAAACGATACGGCGGACCGAGGCACACGCGGCCGGCTCGTCACCGCTGCGAGCCGCTCGGAGGGGCCGGATTCTAGCACGACGCTTTTTCGTTCCGTTCAAAAAAAGGGCGCCCTCGCCCGGACGCTCCGCAACGCGTGGCGTCGAAGTCGATCGCCTCTCTAGGAACGACGCTCCGAGAAGCCCTCGCCCGCGACCACCGGTTGATGATGAGTGGCGACGCTCAGCACCAGTCCCAGGCCGATGTAGGCCACGATCGTCGCGGATCCGCCGTAGGACACGAAGGGCAGAGTCAGCCCCGTGATCGGCAGCAGACCCACGGACATGCCCAAGTTGATGAACACCTGGCTGGTGAACAGGGTCGCCACACCCAGCACGATCAAGCGGCCGAATGGCTCTCGAACCCGGTACGCAATCCCCAAGCACGATCCGATCAGGGACCCGTAGAGAACGATGAGGCCGGTGCTGCCGAGCAGCCCCCACTCCTCGGCGATCACCGGGAAGATGAAGTCGGTGTGCTTCTCGGGGAGGAGGTTGCCGCGATTGACCGGGCCCTGCCCCAGCCCCTCACCGCTCAGCCCTCCTGATCCGACCATGATCTTGGCGTGGGTCATCTGGTACCCCTCGGCCAGCTCACGGTCTCGGCGCTCTGCAACGGTGGTCGGCACCCACTGCTGAAGCCAAACGTCGACTCTCGATCTCTGGTATCCGTGAAGGAACCCGAAGTAGAGCGCCGGAAGTGAGACAAGCCCGAGCACGAGCAGCAGGCGCAAGTGCTGCGCGCGAGCTCCGGCGGCATACACCATCGCGAGCAGAATCGGAATGAACAAGAGCGAGGTGCCGAGGTCGGGTGCTTTGAGCACGGCGACCATTGGTATGGTCGTCAAGAGAAACGGTCCGATCAGTCCACGCCAGCTCCCGACGTCGCGTCGATACTGCAAGTACCGGGCGAGCCCGATCACGAGTCCGATCTTCATGAACTCCGAGGGCTGGAGCTGAAAGCCGGGCAAGCGAATCCAGCGTCGAGAGTGGTTCACGTCGACGCCGATCACGTAAGTGGCCAGCACCCCGAGAAACGCCAGCAGGTAGAGTGCATAGGCGTAAGGACCGAGTCGCTCGTAGCGAATGCTCATGGTGATCAGCATCGCGCCCATCGCCACCGCCACGCGCTTGAGCTGACTCCAGTGCAGATCGGCGTCCTGCCAGGCGGGGTCGTGAACGCACGCGCTCCAGATGAAGGCGAGCCCGACCACTTGGATCGCGAGCGCCAGGAGAACGACGTGCCATTCTCCTCTCAGCGCCAGAACCAAGTTCGTCACGAGGCGACGCATCACTCCCACGCTTCCGAGTCGAGGATTCGGCGCGCGACTGGCGCCGCATCCGCTCCGCCCCCGCCGCCATTCTTGAGGTAGACGACGATCGCGAACCGTGGCCGATCCCGGGGGACCCAACCCGCGAACCATGCATGCGACGTCTTGCCTTGGACCTGTGCCGAGCCGGTCTTGCCAGCGGCGTCCGATCGCCCGCGGAACGCCTCGTGAGCCGTCCCGGACTCGATGGTTCCAGTCAGCCCTTGTGCGACGATCCCGCGCGCCCAGTCCGACAGGGCCAAATCGCTCACGACGGGCGGTACCGGATGCTCACCCACGCGCTCGACGACGCGCACGCTCGGAAGTCGGCCTGAAGCCAGGCCCGCCATCGCCCGTGCCGCCTGCAGCGGCGTCACCGCGACGTCCCCTTGTCCGATCACGAACTGGATAATGCCCGCCACCGTCGCCGGGGCCGAAATGTGCCCCTGCTTCTCACGGATCGAGACACCCGTCGGCTCGCCGAATCCGAATCGCCGGCACCATTGCTCCAGACGCTCTCCAGCCGCCTCGGGGCTCCCGAGCTGCTCGGCCAATCGTCGCCCCAGCTCGTAGAAGAAGACGTTGCAGGACTTGCCGAGCGCCTCTCGCACGTCGACGTCCCCATGCTCGCCTTCGCACTTGTACCGGCGACCGTGGTGGATGATCGAGTGCTCGCAGCGAATGCGCTCCGTCGGCTGAAGGAAGCCGTCCTCGAGCGCACCCAACGCCAAGAACGGCTTCATGATCGAGCCCGGCGCCGGCGGGTGGTAGTAGTCGCGCGACTTATCGACCAGCTCGTACGGCTCCTGACGATCGAGCTCGACATAGTGCCGCAACATCTCGAGACCCGAGCGACGGGGGCGCGTCGCCATGGCCAACGTCGCGCCGGTTTCGATGTCGAGCACGACCACCGCTCCTCCCGCTGCGGCAGTCGGCGCCTCATCCAACGCGGCCTCGCAAGCTCGCTGGAGCTCGAGGTCGATCGTCAACCAAACGTCCTCACCATCCTGGGGCGTACGCAGCTCGCTTCGATCCTCGCCCCGCGCCACGATGATCGCGCCGTCGATCCCGCGCAATCGACCTTCGAGCCGCTCTTCGATCCCCCCCCAGCCTTGGAGTGACGAGGGGGAGTACCGACTCCTCGCGATCAGCTGCTCGAGGTTCTGCGCCCAGAACTCGCTCAATGGGCTCGAAGGAGCCGATCGAGCTCGTTTCAGATCCTCTCGCCAGAGGACCACCCGGTCCTGCCAGCTCGCATAGCTCTCGGAGCGAATCTCGCGGAGGTGCCCGATCAAGTGTGGCGCCACCGCCTCGGCGTCCCTGGCTGAGCGACGGACGGTGTCGGGACGAACGCTCCAGCCTCCCAGTGCTTTCTGATTCAGCGACACATGCGTCACTGCTTCGTAGGGGACTGAGCGCTCGATGCGATATGCACGCTCCAGGAGGTCCTCCTCGACCTGACGACGCAGCCGCTGCTCGTCCTCTTCGTTCCAGGCGGCGCTACCGAACATCCACTCACGTATCGACGTCCACCAAGCCGCCTCCTCGGATCGACGCGCATCCCTCTCCGCGACTCGCCGCTGCTGCCAGCTGTCGACGCGATCTTCGACTCGCTCCGGGATCGTTCGAAAGAGCCGGTCCAAGCGCTCGGTCGCATCCCACCCGCCGTCGCCTTTCGGAATGCAATCGCCCAACCCCTCGAGGGCCGCGGCTTCCTCTTGTATCGACCGCCACGCTCTCGCGGCCGCGCCCGGCAAGACCGTGTGCAACGCGGCGTCGCTGCCAGCGGCCGTCTCTCGAAGAAAGCGCAACGCCCGCTTGCGCTCCGGCAGGAGCTCCCGGTCGATCAAACGGTTGATGTAGTAGTAGACCTTCGCTCGATCGGTCGCGTCCAAGCCCAGACGATCGCTGGCGTCCAAGATATCGCGTACCGGTATCGAGAAGAACGTCCGCATGGCCTGCTCACGGCTTGCGAGGAATTCGCGGAAGCCGTCCCGAACCGATGACCGCCCGAGGAGCTGCAGGACTCGCCAGAGCTGCCCGATCGTCGTCTCGCGGTAGAAGTCCGCGGGCACCACCATCAGATCGTAGCTGCGGACGTCTTCGGCGATCGGACGTCCGAGGCGATCTCGAATCGTCCCCCGTACGAACGGGAGGGTCTCCTCTCGCTCGAGGCGGCTCTGTGCGCGCGCTTTCCACTGGTCGCCCTGCACGACCTGCAGCCATGCGATGCGTGCCCAGAGCGCCGTCAGTAGCACCAGGCAGATCAAGCCCACCCGGCGAATGCGCCGGTGATAAGCGCGCGGCGAGATGTAGTAGAAGAGCAGCATGCCCCTCCCCCGTCACCGCGACCGCCACCCGCCGGCGATGCCCCCACTCGACCGGCGGTCCACCGGCGGCCTCGCGGAGCGTCGCGGAGGTGCGAGTATAACCGAACCCGGTCGGGCTCAGCGGTCGTCAGCCGAATACTCGATCCTTCGCCACGAACGCGGACCAAGCGCTCCAGCGGCGGAAGACGGCGAGCGCCGCCGGCGCGAGCAGGCCAGCCGTCGCCGCCGTCGCCAGAGCGGTCCCGAGATCGAAGGTCATCGTCCCTCCGAGCCAAGCGGTCGGCCAGAGGAGACGAGCCGCGCCAGCACTCAGGCTGATCACTGTCGTCACCGCCATCGCGGTCAGCGCTCGTTCCCGAGGAATCCAACGCCGGGCCTCCAGCCAGGGAAAGCCGGCGGCGAGCGTGCTCAGGAGGATTCCTCCAAAGGGCTCCAGTGAGTAGATCGCTCGGATACCTGAGAGGAGCGCGACCACGAGCGGGAAATCTCGCCGACGGCCAAAAAGGGCGAAGAACGTGATCAGCACTGCATGACCGTCCGGCAGCCACGCGCCCGCATCCAATGTCGCGCCGGCGAGAGCATCGAGCTCCAAGCAGGCGCTGCCGAGTAGACTCAACCAGAACCAGTGCACGCGCGCTTCCTCATCGATAACGAGCGCGGAACCGTTCGGGCAGCGCTTCGGCCCGAAGCACGTCGACCGAGGCCCGAGCCTGTACCCGAGCCGCCGGCTCGAGGCGTCCGACCACGCCAGCGGGCTCGTCGGCAACGAAGCGGCCGACGACAAGCCCTCGCGGCACGCCGGAACGAAAGCCGCTCGTCGCCAAAAGTAAGGGGCCGACGTCTGCCGGGCGATCCCCGATCAGGCGCGCGCGCCAGTGGCCGCCTCGACGCCCGAGCGACTCGAGGATGCGGCCGCGCGGATCCGGCTCTCCGATCACGACGACCCGCACCCGAAACCCCGGGTCGGTGAGGGACCGCACGGTCGCAGCCGGCCCACCGCATTCGGCGACGATTCCGAGGAGCGCGGGCCCGGACGCGACGGCGAGGCCGATGCGCTCGCCGTCGAGACGTCCTCCGGCGATCGTGAAGGAGCGCCGGCCGGCCGCGACGTCGCCGTGCCCGATGATCGCGGCCTCGCGGCGCTGGACCTCGGTCAGCCCGGAGCCCGACTCCGCCTCGACGGGCAAGGCGACGACGTCGACCGACCGGGGATCGAGGGTCGGCCTCAAGGCGAAGCGGGTCGCTCGGCGCCAAACCGCCCCTTCGCGAGCCGCCGTCAGCATCCCCAAACGCAACCCCGCGGGGGCCGCCCGCGCAGCGTTGGGAGCTCCGGTCACGACGGCGGTCCCGAGGATCGGGACCGTGTCATCCGAGGGAAACCTCGCCTCAACGGTGCCTTCTCGAAGACCTCGCCCCCCGACGATGATCTCGCAGGAGCCGCCATTCTCGAGCACGAGCTCACCTCGCACCGCGACTCCCGGATGGGCGAGGGGGAGCACCTCGGAGACATGCTCGGTGACCTGCGAAACGAAGCCGAGCAGCACGTCGCCCACCACGACGGGCACGTCGGGGCGGACACCGTCATCGGAGCCGAGTGGAATGAGAAACGTGCCGGCCGCCTCGTCGCGGGTCAGCACCCAGGTGGTTCGGAGCGTCCATCCGTGGCGTTCCGCATCCCGCCCGGCACGCTCCCGGAGTCGCTGAAAGTGCTCGCCCACGGCTCGCTGATCCACCTCGAGCGCGGCCGTCGACTCGCCGTCCGATTCGGAGCCGAGCCACTCGCTCACGTCCGGGCAGAGCCGGCGCAGCCAGCTGGCCGAGGCATCGATCACCGAAGCAGCCTGTGGGTCGAAGCACGACCAGAGGGCCCACGCGAAGAACAGCGCGAGAAGGATTCGGCGTCCCATCAGTCGATCTCCGCTGCGACGCCTCGTGCCGCTCGCCGGCGGCCGATCAGTCGTCTTCGTCGACGGCGAGGACCTGGCTGTACAGGTCGAGCTGCCCGAGGAAGACGGCCGTTCCGCGTGCCACGGCCGTGAGCGGATCGTCTGCGACGCGCACCGGCAGCCCAATCTCGTCTTGGATGACCAAGTCGAGTCCCCGCAGGAGCGAGCCGCCCCCGGCCATCACGATGCCATTGTCGACGAGGTCCGCCGACAGCTCGGGCTTGGTGTTCTCGAGAGTGGTCCGCACCGCGGCGACGATCTTCTCGACGGGATCCCGGAGCGCCTCGCGGATCTCTTCCGAGCTGATCTCGGCGGCCCTGGGCAAGCCCGACATCATGTCACGCCCCTTGACGACGATGATCGTCTCTCGCTCTTGTGGGCAAGCGGAGCCCACCGTGATCTTGATGCGCTCGGCGGTCTGCTCGCCGATCATCAGGTTGTAGTTCGAGCGGAGGTACTTGATGATCGCCTCGTCCATCTGATCTCCGGCCACCCGAATGCTCTCGGAGACGACGATGCCGGCGAGGGAGATGACGGCGACCTCGGTCGTGCCGCCGCCGATGTCGACGATCATCGAGGCGGTGGCTTCCTCGACCGGGAGGCCGACGCCGATGGCGGCGGCCATCGGCTCCTCGATGAGGTAAACCTTCCGGGCACCCGCGCGCTCGGCAGAGTTGATGACGGCCCGCTTCTCGACGGCCGTGATGCCCGACGGAACGGAGATGACGACGCGAGGGTTCAGCCAACGGCTTCGGTTGTGCACCTTCCGGATGAAGTAGCGCAGCATCGCTTCGGTGATCTCGAAGTCGGCGATGACGCCTTGCTTCAGTGGGCGAACGGCCACGATGTTGGCGGGCGTCTTACCGAGCATCTCCTTGGCGGCGAGACCGACGGCATTGCCGTCCATGAGGACTTGGCTCGTCCCCTTCTTCACGGCGACGACCGAAGGCTCTTGGAGGATGATGCCTTCCTCCTGAATGCACACCAGCGTGTTCGCTGTACCGAGGTCGATTCCCATGTCGATGGAGAATCTCCCCAGGAACCATTCCATCGGTTTGAACATGGTCGTCACGGCGCGTACCGCCTTCGAGATGTGCTGTGCAGATGGATTGGGGAGCCGCCCTCTGGCCGCGACCCGGTGGGTGAAGCGAAGGGGTCGTAGCCGCGTGTGGTCTACCACAGGGATCGGGGCCCAAACCAATAAAAAAAGCCCGCCAGGGCGGGCTCGCGCGCCTTTGAAAGACGCTCGAGGTGGCGCGTGCGCCACCCCGAAAGAGACAGAGCAGATCAGGCGAGCATTCCGGCGCCGTAGTAGTCGCGCAGCGCCATCAGGATGAAGGCGCAGGCCGCGATCAAGAAGATCGTCGTCAACAAGACCAGAGTGGTCTCGAAGGTGAACATCGGCGTCGCGACGACTTCCTCGAGCTCAAACTCGTCGAACTCGGGCTCGGCGGCGGGGCGCCCTTTGCGCTTGGCCATGAATCATTCTCCTCGGCAGGGGGAACCGTCAGAAACACCAGGGGCCGAGGCGAGCCCGAAAGGCTCACCTCGAGCGGCCCCCCCGAATCAGAGGCGCGTCGTCGCGTCGTCACCGACACGAATCGCTTCGCCATCCGCCTGCATCGTGATCTTCGCCCACGAGACGTCCGGCAGGACGTCTCGCACTTGGACGCGCGCCAGATAGGTGCGGCCCCGGAACACGTCGAAGCTGAATCCGGCTTGGACGCCATCGTCCGCCCCGACGCTGATTTGCACGTAACCGAACTCGTCCCGCACACCCGTGATCTTACCGTCGATCTTCGGGGCCGCCGTGCCAAGCGACGCGATCAGCTCGGGATTCACGGCGTTGACCGCCGCGATGATGTTCTCGAGCTCTTCCGTGTTGGACTGCATGTCGACGAGCTGGACCGTGAGACCCGTGATGGTCTCATTGGCGGTGTTCAGCTCCTCCTGGAGGCGAGCCGCGTTCTGACGAGCATTGGCCTCGTCATCCCGAGCTTGATTGGCCGTCTGCTGCATCGTGTCATTCTCGCCCTCGAGCTGAGTGATGCGTGCTTGGGCCTGCTGTTGATTCTCTCGAAACTGGCCGATCTTGACGTTGATCTCTTCGACCGAGGACTCGAGACGACCTTTTTCGCTCTCGAGACCACTGACGCGTTGCTTGAGATCCTCGTTCTGGGTCGTCAGCTGGCGGTTCTCCGCCTCCTTCTCGGACTTCACACGGTCGTGCGCATTGCGCTCGGCGGTGATGTCCTGCACCGACTTCTGAAGATCGGCGATCTGCTCGTCCGTCGACTTCTTCAGCTCGGTGTGCTGCGCTTTCCAGTCATCGGCCTGGCCCAGCATGGTGGCGGCCCAGCCGACGAAGGCCATCGAGAGGATTAGGTTGACGACGACGAAAACCTTACCGAGAACGCTCATCCTCTTTTCTCCCTAGTCGGGTTCGTCCGCGAACCACGTTTAACCGAGGGGCGGCGCACTCCGCCTTCAACCGCCCATTGTGCGGGCGCCCTGCAGCCTCGGGTGTCTCCTAAAACGCCGAGATCATAGGGATTCGGCTGAAGGGCGATCAAGCAAAAAATACACACGTGACCGCTCGTTAGCCCATCCGCGCGGCGCGCTTGCGGCGGCGTGCGTCGACGAAACCCCATGCGAGAAGCACTCCCAGCCATGCGCACAGGGCCCACACCCAGCTCGATCCGAGGCGACCGTAAAGTGTCTCCGCCGACGAGATCGGCACCGTCGCGACCAAAACACCGGCCACTTCTTTACGACGTCCTTCGAGCTCCAGCACGCGCAACACCTTCCCCCGCGGATCGACCAGGCACGAGACCCCGCTGTTCGTCGCCCGGAACACCGAGCGACGCATCTCGATGGCGCGCAGCTTCGTCATCCCCAACATCTGATCCATCTCGAGGCTGTCGCGGAACCATGCCTCGTTCGAGATGTTCACCAGCAGCTCGGCTCCGCGCGTCGCCAGCTCCCGCCCGACCCATGGAAAGACGTTCTCGTAGCAGATCGTCGTCCCGATCTTCCACGCGTGTCCGTTCCGCTCCACGTTCAAGAGGCGCGCCTCACGACCGGGCGTCAGAAAAGTCCAGTTGCCTCCGACCACGAAGCGCTCGACGAACGCCTCCAGCAGGTCGTGCCCGAGCCAGTCCGGCAGTGGGACGGACTCGCCACCGGGTACCAGCTGCATCTTGTCGTGACGCGAGCGCACGTTGCCCTGCGGATCGAAGAGCAATGCGCTGTTGAAGAACTCCCATTCCTCCGGCGGCTCGTTGACGTGGTCGCGCTCGAGGATGGACGCACCCGATAGCAAGAAGACGCCCTGGGGCTCCAGGTACGGTCGGATCACCCGCGAGACCACCACGCCGGCCTCGACGCGGCCCGCATCTTCAGCCAGATGCAGCATCGTCTCGGACCACACCACCAGATCGACCGGAGACTCTTCCACGCCTTCGAAGAGCCGGCGCGTCAGATCGAGGTTGGTCTCGAAGTAGCGGTTCGGATCGGCGCTCTTCTCGTACTGCGGGATGTTCGGCTGGATGGCTGCGATCGTTGGACCGTCCTTCATCTCGAGGCTCGCCGGACGCCAGAATCCGTAGACCAACGTGAAGGCCAGGATGACGCTCCACACGATCCAAGCGCGGCGCAGCCGCCTCGCTGGCAAGCCGTCTCGGCGAGCTCGCCAGGCCGAAGCGAGCACACCGTTTCCGAGGGCGAGGACCGCCGACACCAGAGGGGCCCCGCCGATGTCCGCGATCTGGATCAACGGCAAGGCGATGTGGACCGAGTGCCCCAAGATCAACCAGGGGAAGCCACCGAAAGGAACGCTGCTGCGTAGGAACTCGACCGCCGTCCAGGCGATGGGCCAAGCCAGCCAAGCCGGCATCGCATGCCGCCGGTGGAGTGCGCGGGCACTCGCGGGGATGAGCAGGTAGAAGCACGCCTCGATGGCGACCGTCGCCAGTAGCCCTATCCAGGAAACCTCTCGGAGCCAATGGGCACCGATGAGCAATGAGACGAAGCCGATCAAGTAGGCCAGCCCGGCGTCGCCGCGACGCTTCTGATCGAGAGGCGTCGCACTGGCCCACCAGGGGACCAGAGCGATGAAGGCCAGGAGGCCGATGGGCGGGGAGAGGTGGATGCCACCCAGCAAGAACGACGTCGCCAAAGCGCCGAGGACCCGTGGTCGAGAACGTGGACCGACGGTCATGGAAAGCGGGCTCCTTCTCCCGGGCAGACGCGGTGAATGGCGATCAAGGTGCCGAGCACATCCCGGGCTGTCAAGGCGAACGGAGCCCGGATGATCATTTGATGAAGGCCCGAGTGGGAGGCTCACCACCGAGATCACGCGCGTACATGGCGACACCGCGAGCTCGCCCGCGACGGAGCCCCCCCGGTCTCTGGGCTCTCCGTGCTCTCGGTGGTTGCGCTCGACACGCTCGCACTCACGCCCCGTTGCAGCGGGCCGCCCGCGTCGGATACGATCGCGCGACGGCCTTGGCGATACCGACCACCTTCACCCTAGCCAAAGAGCCCGTGATCACCGCACTCTCGCACGATACCCTTCGCACGTCCCACTGCGGGACAAGCCTCTCGCGATGTCCCAGGTCGGGCAGCGTCTCGCCGGGTAGGAGATCATCACTCGCATCGCCCCGGCCTCCGACCACCCGGCTCTCCGATACATCGCACTGCAGCCGACAATCGTGATCGGAAGACGCCCATGAGGAGCGACCGAAGCTGCACCCGGCGCCAAGCGCTACTCGGAGCCCTCGGCATCACGATGATCGGTTGCCAAGGGATGCAGGGCCGCCGCGTCGATACGCTTCCCGTTCCGACCCCTTGGCCGCTCGGCCCCTTCCGCGAGCGGACGCTGCCGATCCTCGTTCCGTCGACTTCCGACGCCCGATTGCGCTCGCCGACGGCCCTCAAGCAGACGGGCCGCATTCACCTGCTCGTCATCGAATCCAAGGACGTCGAAGCCGGTCGGCTCGTTCACGCGATCAGCTCCGATGGGGAGCACTTCGAGCGCGTGGGCGCCCCGATGCTGCCGAACGCTGCCGAGAGCGAGCTCCTCGATCTTCATTTGACCGTGTTCGTCGAGCAGACGGTCCTGGTCTATCGTACGGCCAGCGAGCCGCGGCGCCTGCACCTCGCTCGCACGCTCGACTTGGTCTCGTGGACAGCCTTGCCCGAGACGCCGGCGGCGTGGCGAGCAGAAGGCGCGGGTCTGCTGCTGGCCGGTCCTCCCGCTGCCGGTGAGACGTTGGTGATCGCGACCGATGCCGGTCTGCGCTTCGGTACTGCGACCCACGGGCATTGGCCCGACCGTCTCGAGGCCTGGGAGGAGCTGCCCGGTTGGGACGCGGTACGCCCGGTGGCCAGCGTCGTCGGACGAAGCGGAGTCCACCTCTACTTGACCCGACGCGCACCTGAAGGAGGGCGTGTCCTGGCGGCACTGCTCCTCGACTCGAAACGGCCGAGAGACGTGCTCGCAACGATCGAGCGTATTCGCGTCGACGGTGAGGATCCGGCGAGGGACGTCACGGAGGCCGGCGGAGCGGTGCGCTTCAACGGTCGCTGGATCGTCTATGCAGCGCGCCCGGACGGCACGCTCACGGCCTGGCTCGACTGACACGACAGACGACAGTTCCACGAGCCCCTTGAGCCGATCGTTCGCTCTCACTACCATCGGGGCAAGCCGTGATCCCCTTCTGAAAAACCCGGAGATGGTCGAATGACGAACGTGCGCCGCCTCGCCTGGCTCGTCGTGCTGTGTGGTGGAGTGCCCGGGATGGCCCACGCCGACGTGACTCCCGACGAAGTGGTCGTGATCGTCAACGAGTCGAGCGCCATCTCCGTCGCGATCGGCAACTACTACACGGCCGTGCGCGGCATCCCGGCAGGCAATGTGTGTGTGCTGCCGAGCGGTACCTCGAGCGCGGAGACGATATCGCGCTCGACCTACAACACGCAGATCCGCGACGTGGTGGTGCAGTTCCTCGACAGCACCGGTCTGCGTGATCAGGCCCAGTACTTGGTCACGACCAAGGGTGTGCCGCTGCGAGTCAGCCGAAGCGAGGGCAGTGGCACGACCACGAACGCAGCCAGCGTCGACAGCGAGCTGACCCAGCTCTACACGGGGCTGGTGCCCGACAACGGACAGCAAGGACGCATCTCGAATCCGTTCCGCGACAAGATTGTGACCTTCGACGAGTTCACCAACCGCACGAAACTCAGCTATCTGGTCACGCGACTGACCGGGTACCAGACGAACATCGATCCGGGCACGGGGATCCCGATCGATATCCTGAATCTGATCGACCGCTCACAAACACCCTCGGCGCCCGAGAGCGGGCTCTTCCTCTTCGACGCCGACAGCTCGAAGTCGGGCGGCTACACGAGCGGCAACCAGTGGATGCAGACCGCCGCCGATCGCATGACCCATTGGAGCTTCCCGGTCAGCCACGACTTCACTACGACCTTCATCAGCAACGCGACGAACCTGATGGGATACGTGAGCTGGGGCAGCAACGACTGCTGCGATCCGGGGCCGCCCTACTATGGCGAGGTGCCCGTCGGCTCGGGATTCGTGTATCCCGGCGACTTCCTGCCCGGCTCGATCACGACGACGTACGTCAGCACGTCGGCACGCACCTTCAACGATGGCAGCCAAGGCTACGGCCAGTCACTGAGCGCCGATCTCATTCGACAGGGCGCTTGCGGGGCGGCCGGACACGTGTACGAGCCCTACCTCGACGCCGTGTCGATCCCGTCTCGCCTCTTCAACGCTTGGGGGCGAGGGTTGCCGTTGGCCGAGTCGTACTACAGCTCGATTCGTTACCTGAGCTGGATGAGCGTGATCGTCGGCGACCCCTTCATGCGCATCGACGTCGCCCCGAGCATCGGTGGCCTCACGCCAACGCAAGGCGGCTTCACCGGAGGCACCGCCGTCACGATCACGGGCAGCGGCTTCACGCTGACCGAGGCCGAAGTCTTCTTCGGCATCGAGGCCGCGGCGTCGCTCCAAGTCATCGACGACCACACGATCATCGCGACCACCCCGCCCATCGAAGGCGATCCCGGCGGCCCCTCTCCGCGAGTCGCGGGTAAGCGCGTCGACGTGACGCTGGTGAATCCGCGGGGCACCGTCGTGGTGCCCGACGGATACTTGTACCTGCCGCCTCGAAAGTGAGGTCGAGGGCTCCCGAACCGATTCGGAGGACGGGCTTCAGCCCATTGTCGGGGCAATCGCTGCGGCATCGATCGCCGGGCTCATCAACGGGCTACCGGAGGCTCGTCTCGGGTTACCGCACGATCTCTAACCAAGCTGAAGCCGGGCCTTCGAGGGAACGGGCCAAGCCGCTACTCATTCGGTCGGATCAACGCCTTGACGACCTCTTGCCTTCGCACCGCTTGGAGCGCCTCCTGCGCTTGATCCAGTCGGTAGGTGCGGTCCGCCATGTCGCGCCAGGGGAAGCGGTCCTTGTTCTTGGCCAGGACTTGGATCGAGCGGTAAAAGTGGCTGAAGTCGCTGCCCCAGCAGCCGCGGATCTCGACGTGCTTCTTGTTGATCTGAGTGTGCGGGTTGATCGGGATCTCGCCGGCGTCGGTGTAGTGGCCGACGATAATGGTGCGGCCCTGGTCACGGACGAGGTCGAGACCTTCGGTCACGGCCTGCGGGTTGCCCGTCGCCTCGATGACGACGTCGGGGCCGCGACCGTGCGTCAACGCCAGGATCTCTTCGCGACGTTGCTCGGGAGTCGTCGCGAGCAGGTCCCAGTCGCGGTCGACGCCCATGCGCCGCCCGAACTCGAGACGCTTTCTCGGGGCGCCGATCATCCAGACCTCGAGCGCTCCGGCCAGCGCCGCGAAGGCCGACACCGAGAGCCCGACCGGTCCCGCTCCCTGCACCAGCACGATATCCCCGAGTCGGATCTCGGCCCGCTCGACCGCATGGAAGGCCGTGTTCAATCCGCAACCGCCGCCGATGTAGTCTTCGGCCTTCAGGCCGCTCGGAAAGCGCAGGAGCTGCACGTCGGGTCGCAGGAGGATCTTCTCGGCCCACCCACCGAACAGCCCGTCGGCCGGCAGGGTGATGCCGTAGACCTTGCGCTCGGGACATCGGGTCGAGGCGCGCGCAACCTGGCAGTACCAGCATTTGCCGCACGATCCCACCACGTCCATGAAGCCGACCAGGTCGCCCTCCTGGAACGGCTGTCCATGCTCGTCGACGACCCGGCCGCGCATCTTCTCGATCACACCGACGCTGACGTGACCGGGGATGATGGGATACGGCACTCCGGCCAATCGACCGTCCTGGAGATGGACGTCGGTGCCACAGACCTCGCTGAAGGACGTGCGCAGCAAGACGCCACCGGGCGCCAGGTCGGGCTCGGGGTAGTCGCGGATCTCGATCTCACGGTCGGGTGCCGGCAGGACGGCCGCGCGAATGGTCATCGAAGGCTCCTGGCAGATTGTTCGCTCGGAGGCGGATTGTAAGGACGCGACGCCAGCCGCGCCATCGCGCGATGGGTCGCGACCGATCGGCCGGTTGGCCTTGAGCCGGGGGCGCGCTCGGGTCATACTTGCTCCGCTCGGTCGACCGGCCGAGTGCAGCACACACCCCCGGCCCTCTCGCCCAGCCCAGGAGGAAGCTTCCATGTCGAAGTCGTCGATCGACATCGAGTCGGTCTTGAAGGAAGCCCGCGTCTTCGAGCCGCCGAAGGAGTTTGCCGCGCAAGCCCACATCGGCAGCCTCGAGGAGTACGAGCGCCTGTACCGGCAATCGGTCGACGAGCCGGAGGCGTTCTGGGCCGAGCAGGCCGAGACGCTGCACTGGTTCCGCAAGTGGGACCGCGTCCTGGATTGGGATCCGCCTCACGCGAAATGGTTCGCAGGCGGTCAGATCAACGTCTCCGACAACTGCCTCGACCGACACCTCACGACGCATCGCAAGAACAAGGCGGCGATCATCTGGGAAGGCGAGCCGGGTGATCAACGCGTGCTCACCTACGACATGCTCCATGCCGAGGTCTGCCGCTGCGCCAACACCCTCAAGGCGCTCGGCGTTGCCCAGGGCGACCGTGTCATCGTGTACATGCCGATGGTGCCCGAGCTCGCGATCACGCTCCTCGCCTGTGCCCGCATCGGTGCGACTCACAGCGTCGTGTTCGGAGGCTTCTCGGCCCAAGCGCTCGAGGATCGCATCAACGATTGCGAGGCGAAGCTGGTCGTGACAGCCGACGGCGGCTGGCGGCGAGGTAAGGAAGTGGCCCTCAAGCCCCAGGTCGATGCCGCCCTCGAGAAGTGCAGCAGCGTCGACCATTGCCTCGTCTTGAAGCGCACGGGCAGCGACCTGCCGATGGTCGAGGGTCGCGACGTCTGGTGGCACGACGTCGTGCCTGCCGCTTCCGCGGATTGTCCCGCCGAGCCGCTCGACAGCGAGCATCCGCTCTACATTCTGTACACGAGTGGCACGACCGGAAAGCCCAAGGGCATCGTGCATTCGACGGCCGGATACTTGCTCGGCGCCAGCCTATCGGCCAAGTATGTCTTCGATCTCAAGGACGAGGACACCTACTGGTGCACGGCCGACATCGGCTGGGTGACCGGCCACTCGTACATCGTCTACGGCATCCTGGCCAACGGCGCGACCACCGTGATGTACGAAGGTGCCCCTAATCACCCGGGGCCCGATCGCTTCTGGGACATCGTCGAGCGCTATCGCGTCAACATCTTCTACACCGCCCCAACCGCCATTCGCGCTTTCATCAAATGGGGAAATGAGTGGCCGGAGAAGCACGACCTCTCGAGCCTGCGACTGCTCGGATCCGTCGGGGAGCCCATCAACCCCGAGGCTTGGATGTGGTACCGAAGCGTCATCGGCGGAGATCGCTGCCCGATCGTCGACACCTGGTGGCAGACCGAGACGGGCTCGATCATGATCACGCCGCTGCCGGGAGCCATCCCCACCACGCCCGGCACCGCCACCCGTCCATTCTTTGGCGTCGTGGCCGAGGTCGTCGACAAGGATGGCAACGCCGAGCCACCCGAGAAAGGTGGCTTCCTCGTCCTCCGCAAGCCCTGGCCCTCGATGCTCCGCAACATCTGGGGCGATCCCGAGCGTTACGAGAAGCAGTACTGGTCCGACTACCCGGGCTCCTACTTCACGGGCGATGGAGCGCGCCAGGACGCCGCCGGCAACTTCTGGATCATGGGACGCGTCGACGACGTCATCAATGTCTCCGGCCACCGGTTGGGAACCATGGAGATCGAGAGCGCGCTCGTCAGCCATCCCCGCGTCGCCGAAGCCGCCGTGGTCGGTCGTCCCGATGATCTCAAGGGCCAGGCCATCTCGGCCTTCGTGACGCTCGAAGGTAGCGCCGCCCCCCCGCCCAACTTCAAGGACGAGCTCCGCGCTCACGTCACGAAGGAGATCGGCGCCATCGCCAAGCCGGACGACATTCGCTTCACCGATGCCCTCCCGAAGACGCGCAGCGGCAAGATCATGCGACGCCTCCTCAAGGAGCTCGCCTCGAGCGGAGAGGTCAAAGGAGACACGACCACGCTCGAGGACTTCTCGGTCATCGCACAGCTCAAAGAAAGCGAGGAGTAATCCTGTCCTCTGCCGTTTCGATTCCGCACCCAGCGACGGCGCCTCACGGAGAAGCCGCATGAGCCTCCTGCTTGGCCAGAGTGTCCGAGACGGGTGTCCGCTCGCCTCAATCACCGTTGTCCTCTCGGGACTCTTGGTGCTGATGGGCGCGCTCGGCTGTCAGGCGACCGCCCCGAGACCGTCCATCGACGACACCCGGCTCGGCCTCATGGCGCCCGTCGATGAGAGTGAGTCCATCGGTGAGGCGGCGGCCGCTCGCCCGACGCCTCGCCCAGGACCGTGGCGCCTGGCCGTGCTCTATCGTCCCCAAGCCGACGATCCCGGCCCCTCTGCGCATCAGCACCGGGTCTGGCGAGAGGCTTTCCGCGAAAGCGAGCGCATCGGTGAGGTCGTGCTCGTCAGCGACTTCCTCTCGCCGCCCGCCGAAGACGCCGACCTTCGAGCTCTCCGCCTCGCCGCGGCTCGCCTCCAAGCCGACGCCGTCCTGCTCTACTCCAGCGCCGTCTCATCCGCGACTTCCCAGAACCTGGCGGCGTTTGCCTACCTGACCGGCTTCGGCCTCTTCTTCTTTCGGGGCACGGATGTCGATGTCGCCTTCGTGCAGAAGGGCGCTCTCATCGACACCCGAACCGGATACCTCTACTTTCTCGCCGACGCCGAAGCACGCGTGTCGGGCAGTGGCCCGCTGCTGGTCCTCGACGAGCAAGAGGTCATCGACCGGGCCAACGAGGTCACGCTCGAGAAGTTCGCACGCAAGATCGCCCAGCTCATCGAAGAGTCACCCGATCTCCGTCTCGTCAAGGAATGAAGCAACGTTCAAGGCTCAACGCCGAACGTTCAAGGTTCAAGAGCGTCTTCGGGCCGCGGGCCAGCAATTCGACGGGTCAACGAGAAGGCCAACGACGATCCACCCGGCTGAAGCCCAAGGTTGCAATAATCGAGGCCTGTCGGGGCAGTCTTGGCCAGCCTTGTCAGGGGAGGAGGCCGGTTGGCTAGCCGCCACCCTTACTTCATTTTAGTGCAACAAGAGAGCCCGTTCGGTCACGACGCTCCGCTCCCCAGAAAACACCGTCTCGTTTTGCAAAGCTGGGATTCAGTCGAGCGGGAGGGCTTCTCGCGCACCGCTCTCTCACCCACGCTCTTCGAAGGCAAATCGCCCCGCCGGCAGGCCACGAGGATTGAGTGGCGCGACCTGTCGAACTCCGTTCGGGTCTCTGTACCCCATGCACGTGCGAGAAGGCAGAGCCACCGACGGTAATCGTCACGCGCGAGACCGACTGCGAGGCGAACTGAAACCCGAGCGTTGAAAAAGCTACAGCGCGCCGACTTGAAGATCTGAACGTTCAACGTTCAACGTTGAACGTTCAACGTTCAATCCGCCTGATCGAGCGGAGGCGAGGTTGACGGCCTCCCACCCGAATGAATTCGGGCCTCCGAGG
>JAJDCO010000146.1 GCA_029260795.1 Planctomycetota bacterium
TCGAAGGCACCAACAACCACATCCGGGTCATCGCCAGACGCGCCTACGGCTTCCACAGTGCCCACGCTCTGATCTCCATGGTCTTCCTCTGCTGCGGCGGAATAACGCTCAGCCCACCGCTACCCAGCTGAATCAACCCACACGTCGATTAGGAGATGCTGGATTGATGCCGGCGGCGATCAAATCGCGGCACGACTCGGCGATCGCTCGTGCTTCCGCGACACCGCTCGTGAACTGCCAGCGCTGTGTGAAGCCGGTCAACGGCGGAGTAGCACCGCCGTACAGCGAAACGAGGCTCTTGGAGACTCGATTCGGCTGCGGGTTCGTCCCGATGAGAGCCTGCGCTGCGGCGAGGACAGCCAGTGTGCAGCGGAAGCAATCGTTGAGGGAGTGCTGCCCGCAAGAGGGGTACTTCGTGAAGAAGCCCTGAATGCCGGCGGGAGACGCGAAGCGGAACGAGTAGATGCTCTGATCGTCATCGCCGGCGACGAACACCCGTGATCCTTGGCCGACCATCAGGTCCACGAACTCGAGGTCCATCGGATTGAGGTCTTGAAACTCGTCGACTACCAGATGCGTAAGGTTTAGGAGACCGACGGCGTTCAACGTCCCGGCTGCCATCTGTGTCACGCACTGTCGGACAATCTCTCCCGGCAGCACGCACGCGTAGCACTGGGTTCGTGGTCCGTGGAATGCTGCGAACTGAGCGCGCTCGGCGGCAGTGATCGCCGGATTGGGTGGCGCGTAGTTCGGGGGCCCCAAAGGCCCGTGCTCCAGAACGCCTCGTGTTCCAACCGGATCCTCTCCCGGCGCTGCTTCCCAATGCCCGATGCATCGCCGAACTCGGCGTCGAACACATTATCGAGTTCCCACGTGTCCATCACCTGGGGCTCGGACGGATACGCCGCCAATAAGCCGGCCGCGCGCAGCGTGCGGAGCGCCAGCGAATGCAGGGTCGTCACCCGCACGTGGCTGCCCGCTGGCTGTCCATTCTGGGCGCAGTAGGCGTGGATTCGTTGCCGGAGGTCGAGAGCGGACGCGCGTGTGAACGAGACCGCGTAGATCCCGGCGGGCTGGACACCTTGCGACAGAAGCCAACGAACCTTCTCCTCGATCGCAGAGGACTTGTCCGTACCAGGACCGGCGACCACAAGTACATGCTGGCCGGCATCATGCGCCGCCGCATGTTGCACGGCCTGTGCTGCTTGAATGTGGGCTGGCGTTAGGGCCATCGGGTTGGCCGCTCTTGAGTCACTCGAAGATCCACCGCTTGCTGGTCATGCGCTGGTTCACCCATCCGCCCAACGCCTTGCCGATCAGCGCGGCCGAAGGCCGTCCACTGCATCGGCTGGTTGGGCAGCGTCGTCATTGAAGATCAACCCCACCACTTCAATAGGTCATTCTCGATCTCCGCCCATACTTCCATCAGATCATCCTCAACACTGCGATTTGAGGGCAGGCTACTCCCGTTAAGAGAAGCTGTCAACTGTCGTCGAGGCGCCTGTTGTCCTTGACCCTCGCGTCGTGACGACGTGCGGCACATTGCGTTTTCCCTCGGAACACGCAGCGTCCACGCTCCACGCGTTGTAGGCAATCTCGGCGAGCGGCGGTGGGAACGAACCCAGGCTCTCAGGCAGGCGTTTGGCCTCGCGAAGGGCTTCTGCTCCCAGGTACCGGCTGGACCGTTGTCGATCGGCTCCCTGGTAAGATGTGCAGATGTGCGCGTGGCCGACGGGGAGTGCGGCCGGTTCCCGCGAAGCCCTCCCTCATCCGGAACGAGATCATGACCACACCGAGCCGATCCGGGCCTGACCCCATCGACGCTCTTCTCGAGGAGATCCTCACCGATGCCTATGGCGAGGATGAGCAGCTCTGGGCTTTGCTCGCTGCAATCACCGGCGCTTTGGAACTGCCGGTGGAGGTGACTGTTTTCGGGCAGGCGTTCTCGCTGGTCGGTGTCGACTACGATGGCAACGTTCGTAGTGGGATCACAGCGCGGTGTTTGGGCGCCGATGGACGAGTGCAGCGGGTGACCTTGTCGGTCGTTCGAGTCGGGGCGGATGTTCCGGGTCACGAGTACTTGACGGCGTATCGGCGGTGGCTTGGGCTCGATTCATCGGAGGAGGAGCGGGCTCTTCGTCCGGTACGCGCGGTTCGTAAGCCTCCCGCGAGCGATCGAGACCTCGATCTCTCGAAGCCGATCGACTTGGTCCTGGTTCGACTTCGGAACAAAGCGGCCCGGTGTTGGTTCCTCGGCGACGGCGAGGGGATCACGCTTCGGGCTCGAAGCCTCGGGCGTTATGTGCCGGGGCAGATCCTGACCGTGCAGGCGAAGAAGCACTGGCGGTTCAATGGGCACCCGTATCTCTCGGGCGAGGTCGTCTTGGCTCGCGTGGATGCTGCGGCGCTCGGGTTGACGCCGCTCACGTTGACGCCGGTGGGGGAGTGGGATCCGGCCAAGGCGTATTGGGGCGAGGAGGGAGAGCCGCTCGAGGACTGGGCTGAGGCGATCATCGCCCGCGGGCCTCGGCAAGTGTTCGAGATGGAGCAGGTGTTGCCCGGCCGTGATCTCGAGGATCCGTCCACCGACCCGATCTGCGAGTCCATCGACCTCCGTGACGCTGGTGACCGCTCCGGTGCTGAGGATCTCCTCGAGGATCTCGTCGAGACCGACCTCCGCTGCCTAGATGCGCACGCGCATCTCGGTCACCTCGACTTCAGTGGCTGGGCTCAATGGGCGCTGCCGCACTACGAGGTCGGTGTCCGCATCGGCGAGCTGTCCCTGGGGGAGGACTTCGAGGGACTGCTCCCCTGGTCCGTGATCGAGAATCGGCCCTTCCTCCGCTGCCTCCACGGTTATGGGCTCTGCCTTTGGCGGATGGAGCAATGGACAGACGCCGAGCGAGCTTTCGAGCGCCTGCTCTGGCTCGATCCCGCTGATCACTTGGGCGTTCGCTGCCTGCTCGCCGATGTCCAGGCGAGGGAGCCGTGGATCGATGACGAAGCGTGAGCTCCGTGCAGAGCCTCTGCGCTCTCCGCGGTGGATGACGCCGGAGTTCAACCGCAGAGGGCGCAGAGGAACGCAGAGGACGAGCTTGGTGTACAGGAACAACGACGATGAAGATGGACGTCAATGAGGTGCCATCTTCGCTCGAGATCGTTTCTGAGTCGCTGCAAGCGGAAGGTGACGTTTTCGCATGGTCCTGCTGGGGATTCCTCGAGGGTGCGCGACTTCCGGTGATGCTGAACAGTCTCTGCTGTCCCCTCTGCGCTCTCTGCGTACTCCGCGGTTGATTCTGGCGGACTGGAACCGCAGAGTGCGCAGAGGAGAGGTGCTGGACATGAACAAGGGGCGAGGGGATGGACGTCAATGAGGTGAGTGGTGACGTCGTGGATGCGGCGATGAAGGTGCACAGTGCATTGGGGCCGGGGCTCTTGGAGTCGGCTTACGAGGCGTGTCTCGTGCACGAGCTGCGGCGGCGAGGACATGTGGTCGGTGTGCAGGAGGTGCTGCCCGTGCATTATGACGGGGTGAGGATCGACGCCGGTTATCGCGTGGATCTCCTTGTCGACGGCGTCGTCATCGTCGAGCTGAAGGCGGTCCGAGAGCTCCTCCCGATCCACGAGGCTCAGCTCCTGACTTACCTCAAGCTCAGCGGCGTGAAGGTTGGCCTCCTCATCAACTTCAACGTCCAGCGCCTCAAGGACGGTATCAAGCGTCTGGTGAACGGCCTGTGATGAGAAGTTCCGGGAATGCCAACCGCAGAGGACGCTGAGGAACGCAGAGGAAGAGGAGCGTCGCTCGAGCCCGTCGCCTCTGCGCTCTCCGCGATCTCTGCGGTAGAAGATCCGGGTGCGGCTCGCGGGCCTCCCCGTCGTGATCGGGTCGCCGGGCGGAAACAAAATGTCATGACTTGTTGACAGTGTGTGGCGTTTTGTATCATCTGCCGCATGACCCTCACGCCGCGCGACAGAGAGGCCCTTCGCATCATCGGTCGACTCGGGTTGGTGCGACCCAAGCAGCTCGAGGAGGCCGGGGTTTCCCGATCCCGGTTCTATCGGCTTGTCGACAAGGGGTTGATCGAGCGTCTCACCCGCGGGGTCTATGCGCTACCGGGCCACGACCCGACGTTGGATCACACACTGGCCGTCGTGGGGCGTCGTGCACCCAAGGCGGTCTTCTGCTTGCTTACCGCCCTCCGTTTCCACGGGCTGACCACTCAGTCCCCGGCCGAGGTGTGGCTCGCACTGCCCGAGGGGGCTCGTGAGCCCACGATTCGAGGAGTCGCGATCCGGGTCGCTCGATTCTCGGGCGAGGCTCTCACCGAAGGGATCGAGACGCACCTCGTCGAGGGCGTGGAGATCCGTGTCTACTCTCCCGCCAAGACCGTCGCCGACTGCTTCAAGTTCCGCAACAAGATCGGCGTCGACGTCGCCATCGAGGCGCTCCGAGACTTCTCGGCCAAGTACCGCGGTGGCGCCAATGACCTGGCGAAGTTCGCTCGCATCTGCCGGGTGACGCGTGTCCTCCAGCCGTATCTGGACTCGATCGCGTGACGGGCCGACGAGACCTCGCGGCCTCCGTCAAGGCGCGCCTGCTGAGTCAGGCAAGGCGGACGGGCGATGACTTTCAAACGCTGCTCACAACCTACGCTCTGGAGCGGTTCCTCTATCGGCTCAGTCAATCCCGCCTTCGGGATCGGTTCGTGTTGAAAGGCGCCTTGCTCCTGCGCTTGTGGACAGATCAGCCCTACCGCGCGACGCGCGACCTCGACCTGCTGCGGCGAGGAGACGGCTCCTTCGATGCGATCCGGGCCGACATCGAGGAGGTCTGCGCTTCTGATGTCGAGCCCGACGGCGTCGTCTTCGACGAGGAGACGATTCGCGTCGAGGCCATTCGCGCGCTGGACGAGTATGCTGGAACCCGGGTCACGATGATCGCGCGCTGTGGCTCCGCTCGTATTCCCATTCAGATCGACCTCGGGCTCGGAGATGCCGTTTGGCCGAGGCCCTCCTACCATACCTACCCCGCGCTGCTCGACCTGCCGACGCCGGAGCTGCTCGTCTATCCCCGCGAAGCCGTCGTCGCTGAGAAGCTCGAAGCGCTGGTGGTACTCGGGGATCGAAACAGTCGCATCAAGGCTTTCTTCGACCTTCACCACCTCGCGGCTCACTTCTCGTTCGAGCGAGTCGTCTTGTTCGAGTCCGTGCGGCGGACCTTTGCCCGGCGCGAGACCCCGGTTCCTGCGACCACGCCCATCGGTCTCACCCGCTCGTATTGGGACAACCCTTCTCGTCCTGCCCAAATGCGCGCATTCGCCAGGCGAGCTCGCCTGACGGTCCCTCGAGATCCCGCACGCGAGCTTGGCGAGTTGCTCGCCAGCTTCCTCCTCCCCGTGCTCGCCGACCTCGGGCGAAACGAGCCCGAGCTCAGTGTCTGGCAACCTGGCGGCCCTTGGCAGCCGGTGAGATGAAGTCCGACCGGCGCTTCGTCGGTTGGACTCGCCTGATCATCGAGGTAGAAAGCTTCGTCCACCGCCTGAAGGACGGCCTCGAGCGGATGGTGAACGCGCTGTGATCGGGTCTTCCCGGAGTCCAACCGCGGAGGACGCTGAGGATCGCAGAGGAAGAAGAGGGTTGCTCGGGCCCGCACCGGCGGGGGCATCTCTGCGCTCTCCGCGATCTCTGCGGTGGAAGATCTGTCAGGTGTAAGGAAACTCTTTCCGGTTTGAGGATCCCTCACGGGGCGTGCTGAGTCTCCTCCGATCGCATCGTGGGCTCACTAGATGAGCCGGCACTGGTGTGCGACAGCACTCTTGAGTTGACGTTGGTCAAGCTCTTGTTGATGAAGTGCAGTCGGCACTCCCTGCATTGGAAGGCCCTACTTCCACGTAGTCGATGCCCGAGATGGATCAGGAGCCCAATAGCGCACGCGAGTATCGCGACGATAGCTACAAGGATGCCCAAGCTCCACAAGATACTCGTGAGGGGGATCGACCAACCGCCAAGGAGGGCGACGAGTCCTAAGAAACCGACTCCCATTCCGATGCCGAGGAGCTGGCCCGGCTGCCAGCGTTCCCTGACTTGCCCTCTGTGTCAACAATGGTGAGACACAAACCGGTAGGTAAATTAGTGTGGAGGACGGGGAGGCGCGAGGGGCAGGTCGCCAACACGTCGTTCTTCTGTGAGTCGACCGACGGCGTCCTCCAAGCCATTGCTCTCATCGAGCTAGCGAAGGTCGGCTGGGTCGAGTCGATCGCGGTGCCAAAGCGTTGTTGGCCCGTACTGATCCACCAGCTCCTGGCGATGTCGCTGGCCTTCGATGGGGTCACCGCTGAAGTCGCCTGGGCACATCTCTCGCGCGTGCCGGATTTCCAAGAGATCTCGCGTGAAGAGTACGATCGCCTGATTGCATGGATGCTCGAGGACGAGTCGCTCCGGCTGGCAGCAGGGCGATTGGTGCTGGGGCCCAAGTCGGAGCAGCAGTTCGGCCGCCGAAACTTCATGGAGCTGTTCGCCGTCTTCTCGAGTCCCCAGAGCTACACCGTCCTGACCGAGGCCGATCGACCCCTCGGAACGTTGACTCAGGAGTTCGTCGATCGGCTGGTCGATGGCGTGAGCTGCTTCCTCCTCGGGGGACGCGCCTGGGCAGTGGAGCGCGTGCAGCACGACGACCGGCGAGTGGTCGTCTCGCCGGCACCCCGAGGCCGGCAACCGACCTGGGGTGGGTTCCTGCCGCAGTTCCTGGGACGAGAGATCTGCGAGCGAGTGCGGCGAGTGCTCCTCGAAGACGAGGCGTTCACCTACCTCGACGCCGCAACGGCGGAGCTCCTCGAGCGGCATCGCGAGGGCGTCCGAGAGCTGATGGGGGACGGGAAGGACCGCATTCGTATCAGTGATGGGGAGCTGCGCTGGTGGACGTTCGCGGGTGGGAAGATCAACGCCACGCTTCGGTACGCGCTGGAAGGCGTCGAGCCGAACTGGAAAGCCACCCCAGACAACTTCCTGATCAAGGTGCGCGGTGGCGACGTCACGCCGAAGCGCTTCCACGTGGTTCTCGCCCGTCTCAGAGATCCAAGCTTCTGGCAGGACGAAGGTTTTTGGGCGTCTGTCGCCGCTTCGCTGCCGGGCTACCGGCTGAGCAAGTTTCAACCACTCATGCCGGATTGGGTCGAGCGCGAGGTGGTAGCTGAATACCTCCTGGACCTTGCAGGAGCTTCCGAGTGGGTGCAGCGTTTGGCGACGTAGGCCTGTGATGGAGGGGGGCGGTTTGAGCCTCTTGGCTGCCAAATCGGATCTTTTCCCGACGGACCGTTTTCTCGGGATCGTTGCCCGATCGCCGTTCGGCTCGTCGTCGTCGCCACTCGGTCGCCATCGAGATGAGTTCCGTTCGCGGCTCCGTACGTCTGTATTTCTTCGGAACGCCGGCTGAATTCAGCCGGGCTGGTTACGCTTTCGACAATACGTGGACCACGTACCACGACGCTCACGAACGACCGCCTTGCCGCGCCGACCGTCGGATTGCATTGGGGCTCAATCGTGAACGATGAGCGCCTTGAGGCAGTCGGGTCGGCGAGCGGCTTCGAATGCCTCCGCGAGCGCGGTGGCCGGGAACCGATGAGTAATCAGTTGGTCTCCGAGTCGGCGGAGCTCGGAGTCCGACTCGATCAGCGCGAGGGCGCGCTTGAACTCGCCGCAGCGCGAGCTGGTGATGCGGAGCCCACGCTCGAGCACGGCGCGCTCGATCGGCGTGCGCGGAGCCGGACCGCCGGGCCTCCAACGGATCGATCCTCCGGGTGCCACCAAGGACGACTCTCGGTCGGGGCGGGGACGAATCGCGAGATCGACCGCGGCCGCACGATCGACGATCACCGTCTCATGACGCGGAAGGGAGCTTGGCGATCGCTGCTGCAGAGCATCTTGCGCCGCCCGAGCCCGGGCGGGATCGACGTCACCGGTGAACTCGAGGGCGTCGTCACCGAGCGGCGAGCCGTCGTCCGGAACGAGGCACAGCTCGTCGACGACTAGCTCGGTGAGGTGGCGCAGTCCCGCCGCCGCGCGACCATGGGTCGACTTGAGATGCACCTCTCGCCGGGCGAGGCGCAAGGCGAGCTCGAAGCCTTCCGGTGAGCCGGTCGTATCGACGACCACGTCCGCCAGCTCGCTCGGTAGGGTGTCGTCCGCGAGGAGTGCTCGATCGGCACCCAGCGTGAGCGCGAGGTCGTGGAGGTGCGGGCGGCGCGCGATGGCGAGGATGTCGAAGCGGAGGCTTCGGGCTTCTCGGCGAGCGCGCAGCGCGGCGAGGACCAGCATTCCCAGGCGCCGGGGACCGAGGACCGCCACCGAGTCGAGGTGCTCGAGATCCAGTCGATCGACGGCATTCAAGGCGGCGGCGAAAGGCTCCATGAGCGTCGCGGTCTCGGTCGACAGCATCTCGGGGACGGGCAGCACGTTGTGAGTGGGTGCGAGCACATGCGGACCGAAGCCACCCGGCAGATCGTGGATGCCGAGCACGAGGCGTTCAGGACAATGGTGGGAGCAGCCGCGGTCACAGAACGGGCAGGCGCCTTGGATCCCGCGTGCCGCGTGGGAGGCGTTGATCTCGACCAGGACGCGCCGACCGTCCTCGTCGCGCGCCACCAGCTCGTGGCCGATGATCTGTGGCAAGGGGAACGGCAAGAAGCGTCGCGCAAGGTCGGTCGAGCACACACCGCATGCCGTGACCGCCAGCGGCTGGTAGCCCGCTCCGAGCATCAAGGTGACTCGCCCGTCCCGCAGCACTTGCCAGCCGGACGCGACGTTGCCTTCGAAGACGTAGTGAGCCGGTCGGAAGCGGTCATCGGCGTGATAGTCGAGCGAGTCGAAGGCGAGCGTCATGTCTGGGAGTCACCGAGAAGGAGAGGCGGAGCGGATCGGTAGTCGCATTATAATGGCCCGCGGCGGCCGAGCATCACGAGTCGTGATTGGGAGGTATCGATGGGGCGAGCGACGGCGCTCAAGCAGATCCGAAGCGGAGTGCGCGAGCGTGTGTTCGTCGTCTTCGGCCTGATCTCCGCCTTCTGGCTGGTGTGGGCACTCGACGAGTTCGTGTTCGGTGGTCAGCTCAAGCGATACGGGATCCAACCGCGAGAGCAGCTCGGCCTGCGCGGTGTCCTGTTCGCACCTTTCCTGCATGGCAACATGTTGCACCTGGTCTCGAACACGATTCCGTTCGCCATCCTCGGGCTGCTGGTCGCGATGAAGGATGCCAGCGAGTTTCTCGCCGTCACCGCCATCGTCACCCTGATCGGAGGGCTGGGCACTTGGCTGCTCGGAACGCCCGGAACCACGCACATCGGAGCGAGCGTGCTCGTGTTCGGCTACTTCGGGTACCTGCTTGCACGGGCCTTCTACGATCGGGGCGTGTTCTCGTTCTTGGTCGCGATCGCGGTCGCCGTGCTCTACGGCGGCATGATCTGGGGGATGCTGCCTTTTTCGCTTCCGCACGACAATATCTCGTGGGAGGGACATCTCTCGGGTGCGATCGGGGGCTTCATCGCGGCACGGATGTTCCATCGGACGAAGAGCCGGTAGCGCCGATCGCTCGAGTGATTCGACAAATGATCTCGACGGCGAATGGCGTCTCGTCAGTTGGAGGGCCGGGCGCTACCCTGGCTCGAGGTGTGGTGTGGATCGATCGACCATCTGGAGGGGATCTTCATGTTTCGGCTGCGGCTTCTCGGCGGGCTGCTCTTCGGTTTCGTCTTCGTGGCATGCGAGGTCGTTCACAAAGAAGGCGTTCAAGTGACGCCTCAGCGACCGACCTTCTCATCGGGGACGACCACGACCGCGTCCGGAACCGTCGAGATCGAGGCCGGGCTCACGGTCGATCCCGGCGACTCGGTCGATGTGCCGACCAACACCAAGGTGGGGCTGAGCGAGCAAACGGAGCTGTTCCTCGGCTGGTCGCCCTATCGTCACCTGGACCTCCGAGGGCCGGACGGCAACGGCCCGAGTGATCTCCTCGTCGGGACTCGGCACCGGTTCCTCGACGAGACCGACACCCGTCCGGCGGCCGCGCTGCAGCTCGCCACCAAGCTGCCGACCGGCAGTACGCGTGAGGGCTTGAGCTCTGGTGAAGTCGACTTCTTCGCGGCCGGAATCGTCTCGAAGGATTTCGAGACCGTCTCCTTGACCGGCTTCTATCAGCTCGGCGTCCTGGGTGAGTCGAATGACGATGCGGTCGATGTCGAGCACGGTCTGGCGCTGGCTTTGGGAGTGCCGATCCTCG
Organism: Planctomycetota bacterium; assembly: GCA_029260795.1. Lineage (GTDB taxonomy): Bacteria > Planctomycetota > OFTM77 > OFTM77 > OFTM77 > OFTM77. Next base: position 10,271 of record JAJDCO010000146.1, read on the forward strand.
AGGAGCTGGGTGCCTTTGCCGAGCTGGCCGGAGTCTTCACTCCCGAGCAGAACTTCGACTCGGTGTTCACGACGGTCGGTGTCGCCTACGCCTTGTCGGAGAGCTTGGTTCTCGACGGCGCGTTTGCGGTTGGCCTCAACGATGACGCGCCCGATTTCCAAGTGTTGGTCGGCCTCACTTTCAACCCGGGCTGGATCTTCCGCACCGTGGATTGAGGGCGGGTGCGAGACTGCGGATCGGTCGATGTCGCCCGACCGCGGAGCGCTCGGGTGCGAATCGCCTTCGGCTGCGTCGATGACGAATGCCATCGGCGGCCCCGTGTCTTCGAAGGTCGGGCTCACGATCGCCTTCGTGGTATGCTCTCGGCCGATCCGAGTTCGAAAGGAGAATCGATGGGCCTGAGGGACGAGATCTTCGAGCAGCCAGCCGTGCTGCGGAGGCTTCTGCGAGACGGCGAGGCGCCGGTGCGCGCGGTGGCGGCGGCGCTCAAGAAGACGCCGGCCCAGTACGTCTTTCTGGTCGCGCGCGGGACTTCGGATCACGCCGGCCTGTACGGCAAGTATCTCTGGGGCATGCATGAGGGACTTCCGACGGCGTTGGCGACGCCCTCGACCTTCACGCTCTACGAGCGACCACCCCGTCTCGAAGGCGCGTGGGTCATCGGCATCTCGCAATCCGGACAGTCGCCCGACCTGATCACGGTCGTCGAGGAGGCTCATCGGCAGGGAGCGCCGACGGTGACGATCACCAACGACCCGTCGTCGCCGCTGGCGAAAGCGGCCGACCTCGTGATCGACGTCATGGCCGGATCCGAGCTGGCAGTCGCCGCCACGAAGTCTTACACGGCCCAGCTCCTCAGCATCGCGATGCTCTCGGTCGCGCTCTCCGAGGACGAGGAGCGCCGCGAGGCCATGCAGCAGCTGCCCGAGTGGATCGAGGAGACCCTGAAGCTCGATGGCCCGCTCGGGCAGGCCGCTCAGCGCTATCGATACCTGGACCAATGCGTCGTCCTCGGTCGGGGCTACAACTACGCCACCGCCTTCGAGTGGTCGCTCAAGATGAAGGAGCTCACCTACACGATGGCGACTCCTTACTCGTCGGCCGACTTTCGCCACGGACCGATCGCGGTCGTCGCGCCCGGTTTTCCGGTGCTGGCCGTGGCGCCTCGAGGAAAGGTGCACGACGAGATCGTCGAGCTGCTGACGCGACTCAAGAACGAGCATCGCGCCGAGCTGGTCGTGCTGGCGCAGGACGAGGAAGCCCTCGCTCTCGCCGAGACGCCCGTGCCACTGCCATCCGACGTGCCCGAGTGGCTGACGCCTCTGGTCGCCATCGTCGCGGCGCAGCTCTTCACCTACCACCTGACGCGCGCCAAGGGCTTCGACACCGAGCAGCCGCGCGGCCTCAGCAAGGTGACCAAGAGCCGCTGACTCCCGGGCCACCGCGGTGATTCCCGCGGGAATACTCGCTCCGTCCGTGCGTCCCACCCGCTGAATCCAGTCGAAAGGACGGCCGATGCGAATGTGGATCTTGGCGGGTGGAGTCGTGTTGGTCGCGGCCTTGGCCGTCGTTTGGCTCGTCGAGGAGTCGAGCGGCCTGGCCGAGCGTCAGAGGAACGAGAGCCAGAGGGCGATCGAGCACCTCGACGAGCGGCTGCAGGCATTCGAGTCTCGCCTCGACGAGCTCGCGATGACGCGCGTTCGGGTTGAGGCAGGACCCGATCGTGCCTCCGAGCTGCTCGACCGCATTCGCCAGCTCGAGCAGCGTCTCGCCCGCCTCGAGAGCGCGCTCCCGAGCTCGAAAGTCGCTCCCACACGCATCGTCGATGAGACGGCCTCCAACGACTCTGCGTCGTCGCTCTCCTCGGAGGGGCTCATCGATCAAATCGGATTCTTGTCCGAGCCGGATCCCGCGGACGACGAGCGCCGCCAGGCGGAGCGGAGTGCCGCGATTCGAGAGCTCCTCGAGCGGTACCCGGACCACCCGCGCGCCGCTCGCCTGCTGCGGGATCTGTTCCAGACCCAAGTCCGCAGCGGGGACTACGCGGGGGCCCTGGATCTTCTCGATACCCTAGCGACCGACGTGGGACTCGCGACCTGGCAACGCAACGAGCTGGCCGTCAACGTCTACAGCAGCCAGGCCGATCGCGTCCGTGTTCGCGAGGTCTATCAGCAGATCATCGAGGATCCTCAGGCTCCCGAGTACGCCACGGCGAGCGCTCGGTTCTTCATCGCGTACTCCCACTATCAGCAGGGGCAGATGGAGGAAGCGCGGCTGGGGTTTCAGTGGATCCTCGATCGATACGGGGTCGACCCGCCGGCGGAGATTCGCCACACGGTCGGCGGCGCTCGCAACTACCTGGAGAAGATCGACTCGCGCTGAGGGATGGCAGCGGTCGGCCACAGCGAGCACCGACGGCTGCTGTCGCTGGCTCACCTCATTTGCGGTAGCCTACGCCTGATTTGCTCGCGGCCGGCCGGAGCGAGTGCGACGATCTCCGCGACACCAGCGCGTTTCGGGTTGGGCATGGTCATTGCTCCTCGCATGCTCGCTCGCCGGCTACCGTTCGATCGACCTCCGAGTGGATCTTCCCATGCTCATCGCCTCCTTCCTGCTGTTCGCCTGCCCGATGCAGGACCGTCCTTCGACGGAGCTGATCACGGCGGAGCTGCGATCGGCTACCGAGCGCGGGCTGGACTTCCTCGAGGCACACCAGAACCGCGATGGTTCTTTCGGCACCGATGCCGAGGATCCCGATGCGCACGTCGGCGTCACGGCGCTGGCCGGCCTCGCGTTCCTCGCGGGGGGACACGCTCCCGGACGGGGAGCCCGAGGCAAGGCTTCGGTGCGCTGCCTGGAATCGGTGCTGTCGGCATTGGATTCCGATTCGGGACTGATCGTGACGGAGCGCACTTTCGCGAGCCCCATGTACAGCCACGCGTTTGCGACGCTCTATCTCGCCGAGGCCTACGGCACGAGCGAGCGGGACGACGTGGGGCGAGCACTGCGGCGTGCGATCGACCTGATCGTGTCGGCTCAGAATCCCGGAGGAGGCTGGCGCTACTACCCGGGCTCTCGGGACGCCGATCTCTCGGTGACCGCTTGTCAGGTCACGGCACTGCGGGCCGCTCGCAATGCCGGCGTCGCGGTTCCTCAGGACACGATCGACCGGGCCTTGGCCTACGTTCTCGCCTGCCGCAATCCGGACGGAGCGTTCCGCTATCAGATCGAGTACGGCCACGCGACGTTTCAGCTGACGGCCGCCGCGGTGACTTGCCTTCAACAGCTCGGCCAAGGAGATCGACCCGAGGTCGAAGCGGCCTTTCGATGGCTCGATCGGTACTTTCCGGGTGGTGAGGAGCCCGTGCGCGGGCACTTTCACTATGGCCAGTACTATGCCTTGCAAGCAGCGTACGCTCGAGGCCCCGAGACCTTTGCCCGCTGGTCGATTCGCGTGCGAGACCGTCTTCTCTCCGAGCAAGCGGAATCGGGAGCCTTCCCCGAAGCGACGGTCGGCGATCTCTACGGCACCGCGATGGCACTGCTGGTGCTTCAGCTCCCGTATCATTTCCTTCCCGTCCTCATTCGTTAGGAGGATCTCTCGTGTTGCGATGGTCAGTCAACATCACTCTCACCGTTGCGCTCTTCGCGCCGACGGCTCTGGCTCAACCGCCGCAGGCGACGAGCCAGGAGGAGCGGGCCACGATGGAGACGGCGGACCGGGTGCGGCCTGCGTGTGTCTCGATCCAGATCGTTCAGGAGTCCCTGGACTCCGGAGTGAGCCAGAAGCAGTCGGGCGTCGGGAGCGGAGTGATCATCGATGCCGAAGGGCACGTGCTCACGAACTGGCATGTGGCGGGCCGGGCTGAGCGGATGATCGTCACGATGGCGAACGGCGAGAAGGTGGGGGCCACCCTGGTGGGTGCCGATGCCTACACGGACCTGGCGCTGATCAAGTTGAACCTCGACGAGCTGAAGACGACCACCCTCACCTGGGCGTCCATGGGCGACTCCGACACCGTCCAGACGGGGCAATCGGTGATGGCTCTCGGCTCGCCGCTCGGACTGAAGCAGACCGCGACCAAGGGCATCGTGAGCAACGGGCAGCGCTTCATGTCGGGTGACTTCCGCATGCCGTCAGGCGAGCGGTCGGGAGAGTTCAACAACTGGATCCAGACCGATGCGCCACTCAACGGTGGCAACTCGGGCGGTCCGCTCGTGAACAACCGGGGCGAGGTCATCGGCATCAACGCGCGGGGTATGGGTCGGGACGGTCTCGGCTTTGCCATTCCGATCAACATCGCCAAGAGCGTCATTCAGCAGATTCGCGAGCACGGGGAGGTCGTGCGCTCGTGGGTCGGGCTCGATCTTCAGCCGATGGAGGACTTCACCCAGTTTCTCGGCGCGGAGCTCGGTCGAGGAGTGCTCGTCGGCAGCGTCGTCCAGTCTTCGCCGGCGGATCGCGCGGGTCTCCGAACCGGGGATGTGCTGCTTCAGTGGAGCGACGAGATCACCAACGCGCGATTCCAAGACGAGGTGCCACCCGTGCGGCGTCTGATCGCCGACACGCCACCCGGCAGTACCGTGACGGTGCGCGTGCTGCGCGATGGCGAAGAGGTGCGCTGCGATGTCACGACCCAGCGGCTGGAGAGCCCGATCGGCAGAGACTTCGCCTGTGAGGCGTGGCGCTGCTCGGTGCGGGAGATGACGCGCTACCTCGCGATGGCTCGCAATATGGAGACCGCACACGGCGTGCTCGTGCTCGGCGTCAACGAGGTCGGTCCGGCCGAGCGCGGCGGTCTGCGCATCGGCGATGTGATCGTCAAGCTGAACGGAGAGCTGATCGAGAGCTTCGAGCACTTCCAAGGGACCTACAAAGCGGCCGTCGCATCGGGCGAGGGTGAAGTACTCCTCGCGGTTCGACGAGGAAAGTCGCGACAGCTGGTCGTGATCGAGTTCGATTCCGAAGACTCGGGAAACTGAGAGAGGAGGCACCGATGTTGCGATCAATCTTCACGACCCTCTTGGCCACGGCTTGCCTGACGGCGCCCTTGCGCGCCGACGAGGAGGCGGAGCGCATTCGAGGCGCGATCCAGGCGCTGGAGCACTCACTCGTCCAGGTTCACTACACCTACGACAAGGTGAAGACCCAGGTCGAGTTCATGCTCGAGGACTCACGCGGCGGCACTCGAGAGTCCCAGGGCGAGGGAATCTGCGCGGGCCTGGTGATCGACGACCAGGGGCTGATCCTGGTCGGCGGGCACATCTTCCCCGATCCTTTCAACAAGACCATGGGCTTCGGCAACATGATCACGGGGCAGAGCAGCTCGCCTCCCAAGAGCTTCGAGATCATCACGAGTGACGGCACGCATCGCCCGGCTCGGCTGCTGGCACGGGATGAAGGGCTGAACATCGCCTACCTCAAGGTCGATGACCCGCCCGCCGACCTCCGGCCGACTCCTTTCGACTTCGAAGCCGAGCTGCAGGTGGGCGACCCGTTCCTGGTGGTCACCTTCTTGAGCAAGAAGTACGAGTACCAGCGCAGCTTCGACAGCGGCCGCATCACGGGCATCGAGCCGGGTGAGGTCAGGCGGTTCCTGCAGAATGCGATCGGCAGCTTCGGGGGCCTCGACGCGCAGGTCGATCCCAACGGCGCTCCCGTCATCGCGCTCGACTCGGGCCGCATCGTCGGTGTCATCGCTCGGCCGGGCCGAGAGGCGCCCTCCGAGATGGTGACCGAAGGTTTGAGCGACAAGTCGGCGAGCCACTCCGTCCGGATGACATTCGTCGTCGCGCCTACGGTGCCGAGCATTCTGCATCCGAGCGCATTCCAACCCGCGCTCGAAGATCCGGTAGCGTTGCTCGGAGAGCGAGGCTGGATCGGTATCGATCAGCTGCAGCCGTTGACGAGCTCGTTGGCCCGCTTCTTTGGTCGAGAGGAAGGCGCCGGCGCCATCATCAGCCTGGTCGGACCCGGCTCGCCCGCCGAGCAGATCGGACTCCAGGTCGAGGATGTGCTCATTGAGCTCCAAGGCGAGCCCGTGGTCGCGGGCGACAACGACGACATCAACTTGCTTCAGCGCCGCATTCGACTGGCTTCGGTCGGAGACGTTCTCGACGTCAAGGTGCTGCGCGACGGCGAAGAGCATGAGTACCGGGTCCCGGTCGCCAAAGCACCCAAGAGCGTCTACGAAGCCGAGACGGCCGTCGACGACGTGTTCGGTGTAACGGTGGCCGAGGTCACCTACGACCTCGTCCAGAAGAAGAATCTCGACCCCCAGGACATCGGCAGCGTCATCGTCCGCAAGACGCCCCTCGCTGGGTGGTTCAGCTTGGCTGGGCTCGCGCCCGACGACATCGTGCTCGGTGTCAACGAGGATGCGATCACCAACATCGAGGACTTCCGTCGGGTGATGAAGAAGGTCGCCGAGGAGCGTGACGACGAGGTGCTCGTCCGCGTCAAGCGGGACGCCGAGACGCGCTTCATCAAGGTGCGTCCGGAGTGGTAATCGCCGAGCTGCGCGAGGACCGCTTCGACTCGGTCCCGAGAGGAGCCGTCCTCTGAATCATGTTCCTTCACCCGCATCTCCTCTGGGGTCTGGCGGCGCTCGCCGGGCCCCTGATTCTGTGGCTCCTCTTCAGGCGGCCTCGAGAAACCGTCCGCTGGGGAGCCACGCGACTCCTCGAGCGAGCGCGCTCCCGAACGGCGCGCCGTCGCCACCTTCAGGGTTGGGTGCTCTTGGTACTGCGAGTCGCCGCCCTCGCTGCCTTGGTGGCGGCCGCCGCCGTGCCGCTCATCCCGCACCGCTTCCCGGGGTGGCTGGGCGCCGAGGAGCTTCCCGTCGTCCTCGTCTTGGACTCCTCGACCTCGATGCGGACACGGGAGCGAGAGGGCGCTCGGTTCGAGCTCGTCCGCTCCGAGGTCGATCGCATCTTGGAATCGTTGACGCCCGGGACACCGGTCTCGCTGCTCAGCGCGACCACGCCACTTCGTTGGCTCGAGCGAGACCAAACTGACCATGAGGTCGTGCGCCGTCGGCTCGAGGCCTGGGAGCCGGGGTTCGGCTCGGACGACTGGACGGCCGTCGCGCGCGCGCTCGGAGATATCCCGTCACCGGTGACGATCCTGGGCTGGACCGATCCCGCATCTGCGGTCGCGGTGGCGGACCTCGAAGGGCAATGGAGAGTCATGGGTGAGTCGATGCCGAATGTCGCCGTGACGACGTTGGAGGTGCTGCCCGGTGACTCACGCGAAGAGTCACGTGTCGAGGCTCGATTGCGGAGCCACGGTCCGTCCACTCAGCGTACAGTCCGCCTTTGGGTCGACGATCGTGAGCACACGGCCGATCGGATCGAGCTGCCCGCGGATTCTGAGAGAGCTCTGAGCTGGTCGCTGCCCCGTCCCCGGACGCGCTCGGCCGTGGTGCGCGTCGAGCTCGACCCGGATGCGTTGCCGGCGGATGATCATCAAGCCGTGATCCTTCCGGCCACCGGGAAGCTCCAGGTCCGACTCATCCTGCCGGACGAGTTCCCCGTTCATCTCGAGACCGCGATGCAGACTCTCGCAGAGCTTGGCCGAGGCGATGGGCTCGATGTCGAGCGTCATCGCGTCAGCGATCGTCCGCCCCGAGCGGCATCGGAGCGGGAGGTCTGGATCCTGGCCGGGCTCACCGAGCTGGATGCGGCCTGGGAGGCGGCGCTCCGGGACGCTCGGTCGGCGGGTGTCGGGCAGGTGTGGTTTCTGGAGACCGAACTCGGTGCCCCTCTCGGTCGACTGCTGACCGAGCTCACGGGCGTTCGCATCGAAGCGCTCGCTCTCGATCCGGAGCACCCGATCACAGCGGAGGTCGTCGCTCCGGACTCGCGCTGGATTCGCGGATGGTTGCGTGATGAGCCCCGCGCGATCACGCATCGCATCTGGTCGGGTTGGTCGCTCGTCGGTGACTCGAGGGCCGAGGTCTTGGTTCGGACGGCGCGAGGTCAAGCCCTCTGGATGGTCGGTGACCGCTGGTTCGTGTCCGGCTCGAGCGTCCGCCCCGAAGACTCGGATCTCGCGATCGGTCGCGGGGGCGATGCACCGCTGCTGCCCCTGCTCCTCGAGGTCCTCGAGGCGCTCGGGCCCGAGAGCATCCCGATGACCGTGTCCCGCTGCGGGCAGCCGCTCCCGGGAGGAGCCGATGCCTGGACCGACCTCACGGGTGCGATGATCCCCGATCCGCCGAGCGACCGGCGTCCCGGACTCTACCGTCAAGTGAGCGACCTGCGGCGGACATGTCAGCTTCGAATCGATCGAGCGGAGAGCGCGACGCAGGTCGAGCGCGCTCCTGAGCAGGAGCTTTCCGATAGAGAAGACTTGCCGCGTGCGGCCCTCTCCACGACCTGTCTGTGGCTGGCTGCGGGGTTGCTGATGGCCGAGCTGTGGCTCGCATCGGCGCTTCCCCGAGCGGCGAGAAGTCGATGAACGAGATCCTCTCCACCGACCTGAGCGTCGAGCTCGCCATGGATTCGGAGCGACTCTGGATCCTGGCCGTGGGAGGCCTCGCTCTCGCCGGATTCACGGTACGACGAGTTCGCCGTCAGCTGGGCCGTGAAGCGGTGTCCCACTGGATGGGCGCGGGAATCCTGACTGCTCGCCTTCTGGTCTGGGGGGCGTTGGTGACCTTGCTGGCGGGGATCGGCGTTCGGGAGACCGAGTCCGTTCGCACGACGCCGCGCATCCATCTGGTTCGCGATGTCTCCGAGAGCGTCTCGGCGGAGGAGGGGAAGCAGCTCGCCGATTGGGAGAGGCGCCTGATCACGACGCTCGACGCGCACGGTGTGCGCGTGCGCCAGAGCTCCTCGACGGATCTCGGGATGTCCTCGGGTCTCGACCAAGATGTGCCGTCAGCGGAGCCGATCCTCTGGCTGTCGGACGCTCGAGGGTTGCCACCGCTTCAAGAGTCGCGCGCCCGCGTGCATGGCGTCTTCTCCGAGGCGAAGCTGCCGCGTGTGATACTCGATGCTCCGCTCGGCCCGCATTTCGTGCTGCGTGACGAGCCGGTGACCTTCTCCTTTCGGCTGATCGTCGAAGGGCTCGCGGGTGCGTCACTCCGGGTGACGTGGGAGACGGAGGACCGCACACTATCGACTCGAGTCGTCGCGATCGATGGAGCCCGCTTCGATCGACGGGTCGAGCTCGAAAGCCAGGCGCTGACGATCGGCCTGCGCCGGTTTCGCGTTCGGATCGACGGACCGAGCGGGCGTCTCGCCGAGCTGTCGGGTCGCTTCGAGTGTCTCGACGAGCCCCTGCGAGTCCTCGTCCTCGACGAGCGTCCGACCTGGACCTATCGCTTCCTCACGGCCAGCCTCGTTCGCGATCCTCGACTCGATGCGCGGACCTGGTTGATCGATGCCGATTCCGAAGCGGTGCGGGAGGCCTCCGAAGGCAGCCCGCCGCTCCAGCGATTTCCGACCGGTGCCGAGCTAGCCGGCTTCGATGTCGTCCTCCTCGGCGACGTCGATCCGGAGCGTCTTCCGGCCGGTGCAGCCGAAGATCTTCGACGCTTCGTCGAGGAGGGGGCGGGCGCGCTGGTGTGGATGCCCGGGCCGCGCATCACGACGCGGGCATGGACGGGCTCACCTCTCTTCGAGCTCCTGCCCTTCGAGCTCCCGGCGGACGACAGCTGGAAGGCGAGCGCGTTCCATCCGCGACTGTCGATCGCTGGGCGGCGCCGTGATTGGCTCCGCTTGGATCCCGATCCCGCGCGCTCGGTCGCGATCTGGGAAGGGCGAGGCGACTCGCCGCACACGATCCCGCCCGCATTCACCGGGCATGCGGCCTCGGGCGCTCCCCGACCCGGTGCGCGCGTGCTTGCCGAGCATCCCCAGTCCGGTGATCCACTCCTTCTCGAGCAGTCGTTCGGACGTGGTCGCGTGCTTTGGATCGGGATCGACGAGCTGTGGCGCTGGCGGTTTGCGATCGAGGACCGATATTTCTCGCGATTCTTCGGACAGGCCATCCGTGCAGTGAGCGATCTCGACCGCCTCGTCACGCTACGTCACGGCCGCCTCGTCGCCCGGCCCGCCGCCGTGAACCGTGGCGAGTCGGTGTCCGTGCGCTGGCTCGGTCCGCACGAGGCTCCTGAATCCGTCGAGTGGATCGATCCGCAGGGGAATCGGCACACGCGGGCGATGGAAGGCGGTGAGGTGCACCTTGCTTGTCCCGACTCGGGCGCACTCGAGGCTCGGCCGACCTCGGGTCGCGGGCACGGAACGTCTTGGCGTGTCTCGCCAGCATCGGGCGAAGCGACCGCCGAGCGGCTGATCGAGGAATGGGAGTCGTGGCTGGCTGCGAGCGGGGGGGCACGCTGGAAGCCGTCGGATCTCGAGCGAGAGGTCCTGGCGTTGACGCGGGAGTCGGAGATCCGCACTGTCGATCGTGGGCTCCGGCGTCTCGTATCGGAGCAGCTCGTGCTGATTGCCTTGATGGCATTGCTGGGGCTGGAATGGACCTTGCGCAAGATCGCCCATCTCGAGTGAGCCGATCGCTCACGAGCCCCCTGGCGCCTTCATCCCTCGCGAGCGAGGTCGAGACGTGGACGCGTCGCTGGCGACGGGTGCGACTGCTCGACGATCTGGCCCGCATCGGAGGGCTCGTCACGGTGGCCGCCTTCTTGGCCTACGCGGTGGATCGCCCCTGGGAGATTCCCTCCCTCTTACGTGTCGTGCTGCTCGTTGCCGCGTCGGGTGGGCTCGCCGTGTGGGCAAGAAGACGGAGCTCCTGGCGGGTTCCGAGCGCGGCCAGCTACTTGGCGAGCCTCTGCCAAGAGTCGGGAGCGCTCGCACTGCTGGTCTCGGGCGTCGAGTTTTCTCGAGAGCCAGGACGAGGCGAGTCGCCAACGCTTCGAGCGGCCACGATGCGCGCGGCCGAGGGTGCCTGGCGGCAGCTCGATGCCGGGGCGCCGATCCGAACACGCACCGGTCGTTCCCGGACCTGGGCCTGCAGTGGGATTGCGGCCTTGGGGCTCGTCGCCGGGCTCGGTGGTGGAGACGAGACGAGTGCGTTCCTTACTCGCTGCATCCTTCTCCGAAGTGTCGAGTATCCGCGACACACCCACGCCCGAATCGTCGGACCCCTCGAGTCGATCGAGATTGTCGAAGGCGACGACCTGCGGGTCGAGATCGCCGTGGAAGGTGAGCGAGTCGAGGACGTCTGGCTGCGCATTCGGGAGCTCGATCGCCCATCGGCACAGCGCCGCGTGAAAGCGATTCGGTCGTCCTCGGGCGCGTTCGTGGTCGTGGTGGCGTCGATGACGCGCGATGCCGAGATCGCGGCGGTCGCGGGAGATGACGACGACTTCGAACCGCGTCGATTCGTGCGCGTGCTCGCTCGTCCACACGTTCAGAATCTCGAGCTCGTCGTTCGGCCGCCGGCCTATGCCAATCAGCCGACGCGGACCCGGACCGGTGGACAGGTCGATGCGCTTCCGGGCGCGCGAGTCACGGTGCGAGTGCGGCCCTCCGTGCCGCTGACGAGCGCGTCGCTCGTGGCGAGCTGGGATGAAGGCTTGGAGATGAGCCGTGACTCCTCGGATCATTGGAGCAGCACGTTCGTCGTGCAGCACGCCGGTCGCTATCGAGTGCGGCTCGTCGATGAGCACGGCGTCGCCTCGAGCCACGAGCCGATGTGGGATGTCACTCTGAAGGAGGACCACCCACCCGAGGCGCTCCTCGACTGGCGCGGATTCGGAAGGGAGATCACGCCCGATGCCCGCCTCGAGCTCACGGTGTGGGCCAACGATGACTTCGGTCTTGCGTCCCTCGACCTCGAGGCGCGGGCGGGAGAGAGGTCGAGTCGCCAACCCATCGCGATCGGGCTCGATCGACCGCTTCGGTCCCTTGTCCCTTGGTCCCCGTCCGCGGATTGGAAAGTCGGTGACGACGTGGAGCTGGCACTCGTCGCTCACGACCACCGTGATCCGGATCCGCAGTGGACGCGGTCCTCTGGCTTACGGCTCCGAGCCGTGTCGGCGCCCGATCTCCTGCGGCGATTGCTCGATGCGCTGGCGGATGTGCGGAGCCGGCTCGATGCCGATCTGCCGGCGAGTGTGCAGGCGAACGACGCGTCGGATCTCGACCGCTTGGCGATCTCGCTCCGTGAGAATCGTATCGGAGGCGAGCGATTGCAGCGGGCGGCTCGAGACGCTGCGAGCGCTCTGCGCTCGGCGTCGGAGCAAGCGACCGCGGCGAAACGAGCTCCCCTGGTGCAACGTGCGGTCGATGCGCTGGCGATCGTGTCGGACTGGGGAGAGCTGACCTGGCGTCTCGAGGAGTTGATCGAGGCTCAAGGAGCGGTCGTCCGCAGGCTCCGCTTCGCGCGGCGTGAGCTTTCGGCTGGCCGCGCTCTCGACGTGGCTTGGTTCGAGCTCGCTCGCGAAGAGCGGGCGCTCTCCGATCGTGCCAGGAGCTTCGGCTCGGCCCTCGAGCATCTCATGATGCGTCAACCGTCGGGGCAGGCTTCGGAGGCCGTGCGTGCCGCGGCGGAAACCTGGGGCTCCGATCCCGCCGATCGGATCCTCGATGCGACGGCGGAGGCTCTGGATCGAGTCGACCTCCTGGGAGCACTTCAACGAGGAGAAGCAGCCCTGAAGGCCCTCGAGGCGATTGCGGCGCTCTGGGGCGAGGTCGAGGAGACGGCACTCGTCGGGCGACAAGAGACGGACGGCGAGCGCGGTCCGGCCAGCCTGGCGGGAGACCTCTTGAAGGAGCTCGAGTCCATCCAAGCGGAAGCCTCGACTGGGGAGGCCTTGAGCGACGAGGAGCTCGAACGCCTGCTGGCGGAGCTCGAGGCACTTCAAGAGGAGCTCGCCAGCGCCCAGGCCGCAGACCCGGATCGAACGGCTTCCGAAGAGGAGGCCGCAAGTGAATCCGAGGAAGCTGCCAAGGAGGCGACCGAGGAGTCGAAGCGAGCGCTCCGGAACGCGCGGATGGCGAGGACGCTCGAGCTGCAGCGGGAGGGATTGACCGCGACCCGCCGCGCGATGCACCGAGCCATCGAAGCGTTGAAGCGTCGGTTCGGCGAAGTCGCCGAGCGTGATGCGAGCCGCGAGCAGCTGGGACAGAATCTGAGCGGTGAGACCATCGCCGAGCGGCTGCGGCCCGGTTCGGCGAGTGGGCTGTTTCCCGAGTCGACGCCTGAGCGAGCGAAGGAGCGGGCCGATCGATGGGGAGGCTGGAAGAAGCGCGAGCCTGTCGACCTCGACGCCGGAGGGGAGCGGGAAGCGATCGGCATCGATTTCGACGCCCTGCGCCGGCATTATTATCGTGCGCTCGCGGGTCGAGAACGCTCGCGATGAGTCGCGCCGAAGACCCGCTTCGAATCTCTCACACTGAAGGCCGCTCCATGACTCGCCTCGCCGTCCTCTTCTTGTGCACGGGCAACTCGTGTCGCAGCCAGATGGCCGAAGGCTGGGCACGCCACCTCAAAGGCGAGGTGCTGCGCGTCGGATCGGCCGGTGTCGCGCCCCAGGGGCTGAACCCGCTGGCGGTGACAGTCATGGCGGAAGTGGGGGTCGACATCTCTCACCACGAGTCGCGAGACGTGCGGAAGGTCATGGAGGAAGGTTGGGACGTCGTGGTCACCGTGTGCGGCGATGCCCACGAGAGCTGCCCGGTGTTCCCTGGGCAGACGCGGATCGTACACATCGGCTTCGACGACCCGCCTCGACTGGCGAGGGATGCCTCGAGTGGCGAGGAGGCGCTGGTCCATTATCGCCGGGTGCGGGACGAGATCCGGCTGTTCGTCGAGGGGCTTCCCGACTCTCTCGGGCGCGCAAGTGGACCGGGATCGAGCGCCTAACCTGTTGTGTGACACATGTTGGCGGTTCAGCGCTCCACTGTCACGACTCTGTGACAAGCCGCCGACCTGCTCCTGAATCGTGGGGTAGACTTATCGCTGGATGGAGTCCGGGGGGACACCAGAACCGGGAAAGAGCGGGAGCATCGATGAGGGGCCTTCGTAGCTTGAGCACGCTGGTCGTGCTGTTGGGATGCGCGCTTCCGACCACCTTTGGTCAGGAGAGCGACCATCGTCATTTCTCGTGCGTGATCTCACCCTACAGCCGGGCCGGCAAGCCGCTGAGCCCGGAGTTCATAACGATGGTCGACGCGTTTGCCCAAGCCGGTGGCGACACGATCAAGGTCGGGGAGCCGGATATGAGGCGATCCTCGCGAGCGACGGCAAGGTCCGGCTCCTCGATGGCAGCGGCCAGGTCCTTGCCCAAGGAAAGTCCCGCCTCCCGGCGTTGGGTTCGACGCGGTTCGCATTGGAGCTCTCCGGACCGACCTTGCAGGTCTGGGTCGAGGGCATCGCCATCCTTGTCTACACCGAGACCGATCCTCAGGCTCCGCACTCGGGTGAAGTCGGGCTGAGCACTCGAGGCGGCGCTGCCAGCTTCGCGGCATTCTCGGTTGAACCGATTCGCTGACAGCCGATACCGACACAGTGAGCCGAAGGGTCTCACCGTGTCGGCATTCGTTCGTTGACGAGTCGCGACCGCTCAGTTTGACTGCGGACTCATCGATGTCGATCGAATGTGAGACTGCCCGCGAGAGCTGCTCGCCTTCGATTGCCTAGTCGGGATGAACGTCTGAACCCTTTCGAGGGCTGCCGCCAGGCGCGGGCGGCTCGCCCGCTCTTTGGCGGGCGCTTTAGCGCCTCTTGAGCGCCGAGGGCGGGATCGGGCCGCGCGCGATGCCGGGTCCCTCCCATGTCATGCCGAGGGCCTGGCTGCCGCGATTCTCGACGTAGAGCACCTCGATCGGATGCCAGCCCGCTTCGAGCGCGACGAAGCCGATGCGCTCGGAGGTCGGATGGATCCCGCCGTAGTCGACGACGTCGGCGCTGCCGATTCGTAGTCGGGCGCCGTCGTTGCAGCGGAGAGCGAACCGATAGATGCCTGAGCGAGGAGCGCAGAGCTCGCCGCGAAAGCGAAACACGAAGCCGTCTTCACGCGGCTGCTGCGAGAGATCGATTGTCGGCGCCCCTCGTGTCCAGAGTGGCGTCTTCGTCGCGACGTCGGGCAGCGATTTCTGGATCTCGTCCGTGAGAAAGCAGTCGAGCGCGAGGCCCGCTTCTTCCGCCGGCAGGGCGCCATCGTGGGGGGCCGCACTGGGCGGTGGCGATTCTCGTCGAGCCGGGCGAGGCGTGAGGTGTCGAGCCCGATAGAGCTCTCGAAGCTCGCGCGCGTAGGCATCGAAGTCGAGCGCGTTCCACTCGTTCAAGCGCTCCAGGCCCGAGCGCTTCAAGGCCTGGAGGAAGGGCTCGAGCCGAGCGGACGGGAGGGGGTGGGGCGTCAGCCGGCTCCGCTCGTGATCGCGCTCGAAGGCGAAGCCCGCCCCGCTGCGGCCGCGCTCGAGAATCGCATAGTCGACGCTGAGGCGAGCGGTCTGGACGCGCCGCGTGAGACTCGAGTCCTCCGCGACCCGCTCCTCCGCCTGCGCCCAATGCCGGTCGGCGGCGATCAAGAACTCGTCGTCGAGATAGGGCGCATCCGGACCCGACCAGATGCCGACGTGATGCCGTCCGGCCTGCGTGGCGAGCTGCTTCAGGTAGCTCGTGATCGGCGTCGCCGCGGCTCCGAACCAGCCGTCGAGGAGCTCGGCCTGCAACGCATCCGGCTCGAGCCACGGGTCCCACAGGAGACGAGACGCCACATAAGCATCGAGGGGCGCCATCTCGCTACCCAGCGTGTTGTAGCAATCCTGCTCGAACACCCCGCGCACGCCGTGCTCGGCGAAGAAGCGCAAGTTCGCGGCGCGCAGATGGTGGTTGGGGAAGGGCAGGAGGAAGTGCATGAACGAGGTGTTGTAGTTCCAGATCCACAGTCGATCGCTGATCTTCGACCACGCCACCAGGTCCTCGCGAAACGACGCGTTGGCCGGATTAGCAGAGGTCGCCAGCGGTTCCCCGAACGAGCACTCGATCGTGCACAAACGGACGACGACGTTCGGCAGGGGCCGCATCGTCTTGGGAGGGCGACGCGACCACTGATAGGCGAGGGTCTCGATGAGCTTGCCGGGATGCTGCTTCGCCACGACCTCGGCGACGCGATTGACGAGGTGGAGCACCGGGGCCATGCGGCTGTCTTCGCGAGTGACCAGCTCCTGGCACGGCTCACACTCGCAGTCGTTCGCCCAGTCGTTCTGTGAGACCGAGAACACGGTCGCGTCGGGCTCGGCGGCGATGGCGGACAGGATGCCTTGCGTGCAGATTCGAATCACGTCCTCGTTCGTGCAACAGAGCTGCGGATGCTCGCGCCGCCGCTCGCCGTTCACGAGCGAGAAGTAGTCGGGATGGGACTCGAAGTGCTGGGCGGTCGGAACGAGGTGCTCGAAGGTGTGGACGAAAAACCCTTCGCCGAATCGCAGGCGGCCGCCGCGCTCGGGACCGAGCGCGAACCCCTTGCCGTGGATGCGCATTCGGGGCTGCCAGTCGGCGTCGAAGGCCTCGAAAAGATAGGGCTCTCGGTACTCGAAGACCGGTGTCACGCGCTCGTCGAGCTGGGGTAGTGCCAGCGATTCGAGCCGCGGTAATCGCTCGAGACCGGGCGCGAACCAGCGCGCGCCGAGATGATCCGTCAGCCAGCCGACGACGGCGTACAAGGTGCCCCGCGATGACGGGCCCGCCAGGATCAGTCGCTGGTCGAGGGTCTTCAGCCGATAGCCATCGGTTCCGATCTCACCGAAGTCGATCCCGAGCGCTTCGGTGCGTCGTCCCACGCCCACGACGATCTCGTGTGCGTCCGCCGGTGCCGTGTCCGACACGATCGGCAACGTCGCCCCTGTCATCTCCCGTAGGCATCGCGCCAGCTCCTCGGCCCCATGCTCCACGGCCGGGTCGGCGGCCTCGGGGATCACGATGCGGTAGACCGTCTGACCGTCCTTCGCGATCCAGAGGTCGTCGGGGAGAGCCGCCCCTACCAGCAGTGCGATGACTGTTCGGACCAACAGGAGACCTCCCCGTTCTCGACGACTCGAATCGACTCGCGACAGGGTATCAAAGACCGCGAGTGCGACGGAGGAGTGGGTCTTCGAAGCGGCGACCCGCGAGTGGGCGGGCCGCCTGATCCGGACCGAGTGCCCCTACACCCGAATCCACTCCGCCAGCTTCTCGTGCTGGAAGATCATCTGCTCTTGGATCGTGAGCCGCTGGCCTCGGCCCGCTTCCTGCGCTCGTCGGAACATGGCGTGCGCGATCGCGATGTCGACGTAGGCCAGGCCGACAGCGTTGAAGTAGGTGCGCTCGTCATCCGATTCCCGACCGGGCTTCTCTCCGGTCAGGAGCTCGACGAGGTTGCCGTGGACATCTTCATCCTTCAGCTCGCCGTCCTTGTACATCCGGCTGAGTGTCTGCGTGCGGTGCTTCACGGTCTCCCAGTCGTCGCACACGATCTTGTCGCATTGGCGAGCGACGTCGTACTCGTCCTCCCAGCCACCGATGTGGCTGTAGAAGGCGCCCGGCTTCATCCATTCTGCCTTGAGCAAGGGAGCCTGGGCGCTGGTGGCGGTGACGAGGATGTCGGCACCGTCCATGGCTCGCGCGGCCTCGGTTCCAGCGACCTGGAAGCGCATGCCCGGAAAGAGCGGCGTCATCTCGCGGACGAACTGCTCCTCTTCATGATCGAACTTGGCTGAGACGCGACATTCCTCGAGCGTCGGCACCGCCGCCTTCATCGCGATGAGGTGCATCTTGGCCTGCTCGCCGGCACCGATGAAGCCGATCGTCCGCGAGTCCGACCGAGCAAGATGTTTGGCCGCGATACCACCCATCGCGCCGACGCGCATGTTCGAGCACAGCGTGCCGTCCAGGAACGCGACCGGGAAACCCTTCTCGATCTCCGACAGGATGATCACGGCCGAGAGATTCTGGACGCCGTAGCGTTCGGGATTGGGTGGAAAGACAGAGACCCACTTCACGCCGCAGATCTTCTCGGGCTTGAGGGTCGCCGGTAGGCAGTTGATGCGTTCCTGAGTGCCTTCGTCGAAGATCTGAACGATCTTCTCGGGGAACAGGATCTCGCCAGCTCGAAAGGACAGCATCGCGTTCTCGGCGGCGCTCATCGCCATCCTGAGATCGAGGCAGCCGGCTTGGAGGAGATCCTCCTGAGAGAGATAGAGGCAGTCGATGCGAGTCGAATCGGTCACGGTCGGCCCTTTGCTCATCGGCTCCAGGCAGCCGGCGACGAGGAGGGACCGACCGCGGCGAGCGATCGGGCTTCATCGTCACGCGACGTCTCCCGGAACGTCTTCAGGAAGTCTCGAATCACCTGCGACCCAACCGAGCGCTGAAGCCGGGAGAGCCTGTGAGGAGCGAGGCCGAGAAGGCCTCACGTCACAGGTCAGCACTCATCGAAGGTCGCGTGTGTCCACGCATCGCCGGGACGAGGATCTTAGCAGAAGAGGCAATCGGGTTGGAGCACGGTCGCGCGGAGATTCGGAGGGCGATCGGAGGGCGGACTTCACCCTGGCTTTGCAAAGGAGCTGCTTCCAGACCGTTCCCTCGGAGGCCCGAATTCATTCGGGTGGGAGGTCGTCAACCTCGAATCCGTTCGATCAGGCGGATTCAACGTTGAACGTTCAACGTTCAACGTTCAACGTTCAGATCTTCAAGTCGGCGCGCTGGAGCTTTTTCAACGCTCGGGTTTCAGTCACGCTTCGCAGTATCCAGCGGACTGAAGTCCGCCCTCCGGATCGGTCTCGCGTGACGATTACCGTCGGTGGCTCTGCCTTCTCGCACGTGCATGGGGTACAGAGACCCGAACGGAGTTCGACAGGTCGCGCCACTTAATCCTCGTGGCCTGTCGGCGGGGCGATTTGCCTTCGAAGAGCGTGGGTGAGAGAGCGGTGCGCGAGAAGCCCTCCCGCTCGACTGAATCCCAGCT
>JAJDCO010000147.1 GCA_029260795.1 Planctomycetota bacterium
CAAACCAGAATGAGAGAAGGAGCCACTCAGATAGGAGCTCGCCCCACCCCAATCGGCTGGGCCGGGCTGGTCAAGCAACCGAAGGCGGGTGGGTCAATTTTCGAAGAGCAGGGTGGGTCACTTTTCGCTTGGCGTTTCCAAAGGCCCTCGAAGCACATCCCGGACGGAGCCAGACTCAGGGTGTTGCATCCCGCTACGAGGCCGAACATAAGATGAGCCTACGTCCGGAGCGCGGTGACCCAGAGGCTGCAAAGCGCTCGTGGACGACCCGAGAGCAGGCCGATGGAGAAGACATGATCGAGCTGATCGAGAACAAGCGCGAAGAGCTGGCGGCGCTCTGCGAGCGCCACCATGTCTCGCGGCTCGAGCTCTTCGGTTCGGCGACCGACCCGAGCCGCTTCGACGCTGCGAAGAGCGACCTCGACTTTCTCGTCGAGTTCCTGCCTCTGAAGACGGGTCAACACGCAGACGCCTACTTCGGGCTTCTCGAAGGTCTCCGTAGCCTCTTCGCGCGCCCCGTGGACCTCGTCATGGATCGCGCCATCAAGAATCCGTACTTCCGCCAGGGCGTCGACCGAACCCGAGCTCTGATCTATGCGGCTTGAGAGCAAGAAGCACCTCGAGGATGCCCGACAAGCCATCGGGAGGATCGGGGCTTTCGTTGGAGACCATGGCTTCGACGAATACTGCCAAAGCGAGCTCCTGCGTTCCGCGGTCGAAAGGCAGTTCGAGATCATGGGTGAAGCCTTGAGCCGACTGAGTCGCACCGAGGCCGACGTTCTCTCTCGGATCGATGACTGTCCGCGGATCATCTCCTTCCGAAACATCTTGATTCACGGCTACGACCTAGTTGACGACCCGGTCGTCTGGGACGTGATTCAAA
Organism: Planctomycetota bacterium; assembly: GCA_029260795.1. GTDB lineage: Bacteria > Planctomycetota > OFTM77 > OFTM77 > OFTM77 > OFTM77. The sequence goes on from JAJDCO010000147.1 coordinate 884, forward strand.
GCGACCTTCCGAGATTGCGACGCCAAGTCGAAGCGCTCCTCATGAAGGGCTGAGAGAGCCGCCTGGTCTCGATGGGCGTTCGCCGTCCGCGGGGTTGGCGCTCGCTCCGCGCCGGCGACGATCGATGCATGCTCGATCTCACGACGCATCGGCGAAGCTATGGTCATCGGCTTCGAGACCCGGTTCGCCAGACCGGTGACCTGCGAGTTCCGGAGACATCGGTGTGCCTCGGTCCACGGCTCGCGGTTGGCTCGAATCCGATCGCCCCGTCGTGACGCTCGATGTGCTCGACCGGGAGACCCAGGAGCTCCAAGCCGAGCTTGTCTTGCTTCGTCGGCAAGATCGCCGACATGGTCGCTTCGAACGACTACGACCACGTCCCCACCGGCCGCCTCGCCGTCCTCGCCCAACGTCTCGGTCGCGTCCGCGCGTCGGGGACAACGTGGTATCGACTCGTTCGCATGTTTCACTGGCGACGACCACGGACTCGAGTGCATCCTCCGAAGCCGAAGGTTGGACTGCGCACCGATCGCCTCGACGAGGCGTGGCACGTCGACATGACGGTCATCCGCCTCCTCGACGGAACGAGAGCATTCCTCCACGCGGTCATCGACAACTTCTCTAGCCGCATCCTGGCCTGGCGAGTGTCGGGGCGCTTCGAGACGATCAACACGGTCCGCTTCCTGCTCGACGCATTGCACGGCCGGGAACAGCGAGCTGGGACACCGAGGGTCGTGACCGATGGCGGCGTCGAAAACGTCCATCCCAAGGTCGACGAGATGGGGCGCCAGCGCGTCGTTTTGAGAAGGTGGACCGCCCCGGGATTGCCGGAGACTCCGTCGCTTGAGAGGATGGGGCCATGAAGCAACGGGTCAGAGACTCTCCAGAAGTCCGCGAGCGAGCCTAATGAGACACCAACCCCTAGTCGGCCTGATCCTGTGTCTGACATTCTTCAGCAGCATGGCGGGATGCGCCGCTTCTCGCCTTGAGCAGAACAAGCAGATCGTTCTGGCCCAGGCTCGCGCGTACAACGCGCGAGATATCGATGGATTCCGCGCGACGGTGACACGGGACTTGCGGAGGCATTGCCAGGCAACGCCCGACATTAACGTACGCAGCGCCGACGAGTTCGTAGCCTTTATCGAGTCCGACTTGCAAACATGTCCCGATGGGCGATTGGTGATCGATCGACTGGTGGCGGAGGGGGATCTTGTCAGCGTGTTCGGCCGGTTCATCGGCACGCAGGATGGACCCATGGGTCCATTCCCCCCGAGCGGCAAGAAGATGGTGTTGGACTTCGGCGGCGTCTTTCGAATCGAGAACGATCGCGTCGCTGAGATCTGGATCACCTGGGACAATCTCGCTGCGCTGACTCAGCTAGACCATTGGCCGCCACGCGGGGACCAGGGCGTGCAGAGTGAAGGCACTCCGCATGTCGACATCCGGGCACGCTATCTTCGCTACATGGAAGCCAGCAATGCCCATGATCTTGACACGCTGGCGTCGATGACGGCGGATGACATCGTCTGGCACCTCGGGCCATACGTGCTTCGCGGAAAGTCCGAAGCGCTCTTGCCGCATGCGGGCGACGCGGTGATGAACACGACGCTCGAGGTGCGCGATCTCCGCGTCGAGGACCAGGTCGTGGAGTGTGAGGTGATCGAGCGCAACGACATGTTGCGTGCGGCTGGGATCGAGAGCTGGCGCCACTACGTGCGCTTCGTGTTCGACGAGGCAGGTCGAATCATCCTCAAGGAACCATCACGCACGTCACCGGATGATGCGGAAGTGGCGAAGCGCATGCAGCCGTTTCGAGAATGGGCCAGGACGAATCACCCGCAATCGGTGCCCCAATTCGACGACATCACCGATTGCTTCGGCACCGAACCGGCCAAACGAAGCCGACAGCTCATGCAGGACTGGGTCGCGGCCGGAAGACCAGGCGTCATCGAAGACGAACGTGCATTGCTCAATGCCACGGAATCAGCGTGGGCGGACGCCATCCACGCCGGCGATCGCGAGCGGATCTTCTCGTACTGGACGGATGATGCCGTCATTTACGCCGCAGGCGGCTTGGTCGTGGAAGGTAAGCCGGCGATACTCGATTTCGTGCGCGCTAGCCGAGACAGAGGCACGACACTTCGAATTCGGCGCGAGCCCCAGAAGACCGTTGTCTCAGAAACGGGTGACATCGGGTACACCATTGGAACCTATGAGTTCCGCCGGACCGAGTCGGACGGGACAGAAGTCGGAATGTCCGGTCGGCATTTATGCACCTGGCGAAAGACCGAGGAAGGCGAATGGCGCTGCATGCTGGAGGTTCATTCGCCGACTGATCACAAGGCGGCATCGGCACCGGTGGCTTCGCTGCCATTACCCACGGAAGGAACGGGTGTCGTCTACGTGCCAGGCACCACACTGTTGCCCTGTCGCGTGCAGGCGCCCACAGATTTCGATCCCAAGCAATCCTATGACCTGGTGATCGGGCTTCACGGCTTCGGAAGCACTGCCGAGAACTTCACGACCTCCAGCACCCGTTTCGTCGATGCGGGGATGTTGTTTGCGGCACCACAGGCACCCACGGCATTCCTCGCCGATGATCGGATTGGGTACGACTGGGATCGAGCACACGACGAGCCGACAGACTCCCCCGTTCGAGCGAGCTTTGGAAGGACTTCGGCAAACTACATTTTCGATGTCGTTCAGGATTTGAAGCGTCGATACAACGTCGGCCGCGTGTACCTCCTGGGATTCTCACAGGGTGGTGCGTACGCCTATGTCGTGGGGATTCATCACCCGGACGCCATTTCGGGGATCGTCGTTGTGGGGATGGGATTCGAGACCACCTGGTTCGATGACGGCGCGCTTGAGGCGAGCTCACGGCTACCCGTCCTGATCATGCATTCGCGTGATGACCAGCGGGTCCCGTTTACCTACGCGGAAGCATCTGCGGAGACACTGAGGGATCTCGGCTACAACGTGACAATGCAGGATTACGAAGGCGGGCATCGGATGACTGACGGGCTTATGCAACGTGCGGTTGAGTGGCTTCAGGGGCAGTGAAACCCCGCCTTTGTCGACGGCTGTCTGAAACCGCGTGAATCTGGCGGTGAAGATGTGCGAGCGGGGTTTGAGTTCGAGGATCGATCTCTGAGGTGGATCTGATTCCGGATCTTGGTTGGGGGAGAGACGAGGCGGGGATCGGGTAGAAGGTCTGGCGACACCGCCGCCGGCCTCCTTCGCCGACGAATCGAAAGCGGAGGAAGAACCACGCCTGGCGTGGTCCTCCCTCCGCGGGTGATTCACTTCAATCACTCATTGCGTCACGAAGGACTTGGTCGTGCTCACCGAGGGGACTTGCCCGAACCCATCCACCGAGAAGCCCGCGTAGTAGACCGTCAGGCCGACCGGCGCACTCGCGGGGATCGACAATCCAACGGTCGAGGCGCCGCTGCAGCCCGTGAGCGTGACTGCGCGGACCGGAGAGGGGAGCGACAGCCACAGGGAGAACACGGCATCGATGTCCAAGAACAGCTTCTGTCCTCCGCTCGCCGGAACGGTGATTCCGCCCGAGCCGCTGCCGTTTCCGAGGCTGATGAAAGCCAACGCCGTGTTGCCGATCTCGGAGGCGCCGGACCGCGCCGTCAGGTTGACCGGAGGCCCACCCACGGTCGCAGGACCGTTGAAGTCCCACTCGAGGGTCGACGGGCACGGCTCGCCGCGAATCTCGTACTCCATGTGCCAGTTGAGCCCGGTGACCCACGGGAACCAGCCACTCCCGAAGTTCTGTGAGATCTGGACCGGGTTCGGCAGGGGCGGAGACGGGTTCGTGGTGCTTCTCCACGTCATGCCGGCCTGCCCCTGGCGAATGAACCAGTAGATCTTGTTGGGCTCCACGAGCGCTCCCGCGGCGCTTGCATCGTGGGACTGCCATTGAAACACGGATGCCGGGATGCTCTGGGATCCGAGGGCGACGGCGTTGGCCGTGTCGGGCGTTCCGGCGAGGTCGGGAGCGATCCAGAAGTTCTCGGTCTCACCGCCGTCGGCATACCACAGGACGTCGGTCACTCGAAACGTCGAGCTGATACCGTTCGTATCGAACGCGGTCGCCCAGAAGAACGAGTCATTGAGACCCCAATCGAACACATCCAAGCCACAGCACCACAGGTCGATGCTCGTGCTCGAAGTCTGCAGGTCCGATTCGTCTCCAACTGAGGACGGCCTCTCGATGGAGGTGGAAACCGCTTGCCCACTGGAGTCGTAGATGACGACCGGCTCATCGCTCTGGGCGAAGGCCGGAGCAGAGAGGGCGATACACAGAAGCATGACGCGGGTCATAGTGTCTCCTCCGATTGACGGTCATGGAACTCGAGTAAGGGACTCATCCTACCATTTGCCACTCCGCCCGAAATCCCCCTGAAACGGGAGAAGAGGCGAGCTCAGCGCGAAACGGGTCGCGCTAGAGGCGGCGACGTAACGGTACGCCTCGAGTCCCCGGCGGCTCGATCGGCGCCACCTTTCCGGCGCCCGTCGACCGTCCTCGCGAACGACCCGCTCCCAATACAGTCGCGCCACTTCACCCATCGTGTGGGAGAGCTTCGGTCGATCCTGACCTCGAAGTATGGAAGTGCCGCCGAAAACTGACCCGTTTGCTCGCCCAGAGCTTACCCCCCTTCGAAGCCATGAGATTCCCCTCCGAAGCACCTAACCCGCAGTTCTCACCAGCCATCTACTGCGGCGCCGAATCTACCCATGCCTGCTGCGTCAAGCTTCCTGCGCCGCCTCGACGACCTGCAGCGAGGTCGACTGCGGCGTGCTCGGTCGCTTTCCTTGCATCCGCGGGCATCTTCGACGCCTCGCGACGATGTCTG
>JAJDCO010000148.1 GCA_029260795.1 Planctomycetota bacterium
TTTTTAAAATTTTCAAATGTTACTTCTTCTTCTGAAACTTCCCATTCTGACAATTTTCTTTCAATTTGCTCTTCAATTTGCTCTTTCAATTTGCTCTCGTTGCAATATGTTGACTTGAGTATGTCTCTATCTACTATGACCAAATCATTTTTGGTCACTAGGTATTTTGCATGTTTATCCAAAACCCGTGAAAAATAACTACTTGGTGGAACATTGCGTTTTGACGCCTCTACTGTTAACTTTTTTAACGATTCTTTGGATATTCTTGCTGTTATTTGTATGCGTACATTATCCTCCTCTGAAACCATGATGATGATTATATGTAGATCTATTTTAATGCTGATTCATGCTCTTTCATGCTATTGATGTTATTTGAGATGGAATACAATGCATACTATCACAAAAACTTCGTCATGTATAATAATTGAAGATTATAATTTTAATTACATTGTATATTACCTCATGTTCAATTGCAAATGGTGTGTTCTAATGCCTCAGAAAATCTATTTAAATTCTGCAAAAGAGAAATGTATTTCTGCAAATGGTAAAGAATACAGGGTTGGAACTGGTAGGATTTCTCTTACTGGGTGTCCTATTCTTGCACGTCAAATTATCACTGATGAAATAATGTTAGATTAACTTGATTTTATCTTCAAATTTCTTAACCAAACTAGGCTGGTCTTCTATATCATCAAATAATTCATCTAATATTGATGCTAATTCTTGTATGTAGTTTTCCATTATCAAAACTTTACCTTCTTTCCTTAAATTTTCTGTTGCAGCTTTTGCAACTAAATCTTCAAACTTATGAAAAATCATATTATATTGTCTGACTCGAAAATAAACTTCGTTTAAAATAGATTGCATGTCTGATTTCAAGTACATAAAAGAACCAGAATTGATTATGGCTTCATAGGTTATGGTTGAAAACTGTTTATTTATGTAGAACCAGGTTTCACCTGTAGAAATACTCTCAAAACCTGTAATTTCACTGTATATCTGTTTTAAATCCCTAGATTCAGTTTCAAGGGTTTTCTTAGTTGTTTTCTTAATTTCGTTTTCCCTGTCTTTTTGGGTTTTCCATATCGAATAACCTGCACCAATTAGTGCAGCTATGACTGCTACAAAAAATGTGAATAGTAAAGTCATACTTTCTTGTTCTAAATTATGAGTAGAAAGAAAAAGTTCTCCAAAAAACATATTCTATGTGGATATATTACTGTCATAAAATATTATCATATTTTATGACGTCATAGTTATGAGAGAAAAATTTAGGAGTCAATTGGAAATTGGGTATAGTTCATAGTTATTGAATTGATTGAAGATCTACTGTGTGACTAAAAAGTTAAGCCCAAAAATACTACTCGTAATCCTATCTAAGATTATGAAATAGCAAATTCTTTTGAACTCCTTTAGTCTTTATTTATCATATGAAAATAAAAACTGAAGTATTTGTTTATGATCTCTCAAATCCTCCTTTACCTGACAGAACAGTAGATGCTGAAATTATAATTTGTAATAAAAATAGATTGGAGTTATCTAATTGGGCAAGAGTTGGTCAAATTTCGCAATACACAATGACTATAACTGAACCTAAATCATTAGGACTAAAAAACACAATTCAAAACACAATAGATACGTTTTATGCGGATTTGATTTTATCTTTTAATTTACAAATGAATCATGGAACTATGTTGTTTCATAATCCTATTATGGCACAGAATGAAATCGATAAAGAAAAATCTAATGCTGAACAAATTAAAATGGAAAAAATTGGTTCATTGACTAAAATTACAGTTAATGAAACATTAGAAGTTACTGATTCTGTGAAATTTGGGATTTCTTTCAAGGAAGAATTACCTGAAAAGGATGTAATCGAAATTCTGTTAAAAATTCAAGATCTCAACAACGTCAAGAATAACAACTTCGATGTGGAAGAATTAAAAAAATCATTTGTTGCATATAGATCAGCATGTTCAAGTTTTGATCGTTTAACTATTTTCAAAAATCTCTATAATTCACTTGAACTAGCTGTAAATTCTGAAGGTTCAGATGTCTCAGGTTCAAAATTGGATGAAAAAATAAATTCGTTGACAAATGATTCTCTTACTACAATTGAAGGATGGAGAAACTTTTACTCTAGAACAAAACATGTGAATATTACTAAAAGACACAGACAAATCTATTCTGAGGGGATCAAATCTGTCCCATCATGGATAAATCCGTTAAGAAGTGCATGTAAGAAAATTATGTTGCAAAGATTAAATTTAATTTAAAAATCATATGCGGATATCATATTTTTATTATCTGTGAAATTTTATCTTTTTTTGTTATGTCTTGATTTTTATTTCTCAATTCATCTAAACTGTTTTTTAATTTATCAAATCTTTTTTGATGAATTGTTTTCAAAATCTTTAATTTTGGAAATTGTTCAAATGTTTTTCCACGAATAGTTTTACCTCCTGATTTTGGTCTTGGGCCGCCCCATTGTTTGAAAAATATTTTTACTTTCTGTTTTTTGCATTGTTTTATCAAATCCCATGCCCATTCTTCTTCCATTGCTCTGTATTTTGGTCCACTTTCACCTCCAATTATTACCCAATCAATATTTTTGAGATTTACATTCTTTAATTTTTCTAGAAGAGGTTCAAAACTAATGAACCTGTTATAGCATTTTACATGTCGTAAATCATTAATTCTGTGTAGTGATGCGTTATCCTCTATACTAGTTCCCATCCAAATATGGGGTGGTATTGGGAATCTGAATAACTCATAAAACGTTTTAGAAAATTCTGCCATTTTATCTGGTCTCTTTGTTAAAATTTGATACGTATGCCAATTTGCAGTAAACATTGTCATGAATGATCTTTCAATAAATCCAAATTCAGCTTTTTCATGAAATAAATCTGACATCGAGTTGACAAAAATTTTCTTTGATTTTTTCCATTTTAGGGGTAATTCTAATTCTTTTTCATGTTGTGTGAATTCAAAATTATTTTCATATTTTTTAATCCCCCATCGTTTCAATTTCGGTGATAATCTTTCTGCATAACAATTCTTGCATCCTGATGAAATCTTTGTACATCCTGTTGTGGGATTCCATGTGGCATTTGTCCATTCAATTGCAGAATTATCTCCCATATCATATGATGAAAAAGTAAAGTAAATAAAACTTTGGTTAACTTTATTGGTCTAGTAACAAAGATGTTTTCAAATATTAGATGAATCCGTAAAGAAGTATGTTGGAATTCAAAGACAATGCCATAGTTCTAAGCGGTCTCACTGGTACTAAAATAAAATCTGATATTTTGGGAAATTATTACCGACTTTGGTGGAATATAACCTCTGGTGGAAGTAATGTGGGCCATCATCAACAAACTGCCATAGTTGAAATGAATGCTGCCACTGGAGAAGTTTTCATAAAAGACACCAATCAAAAAATGCTAGGTTCATCAGGACATGCTTTAAAATTAAAAGGAGATAATCCAAACTCTTCTAAATTAAATGTCATTTTAGTTGAACAAAACAATGAATGTTTTTTAAAA